>CAYMGG010000523.1:0-3387 GCA_964389915.1 uncultured Planctomycetaceae bacterium | reverse complement strand
GATCGGTTGTACCAAGGCGGCCCGGTTACGTCCTCCGACCGCTCCGAAAGCGGCGTCGATTAGGCTCGGGCCGGGGCGATAGCGCCCCTCGTCAGACTTGCGGATCCACTCTTCTGAAATCAAGACCTTGAGCAGGCGGGAGACCGTCGGCGCGGCCAGATTATCTAGCCGCCGGCGCAGTTCGCCGAATGCGATCCCATTTGAATCGTGAGCCACGATCTGGATAATCTTCAGAGACTGGCGTAAACCGGCAGAATTTTGTTCAGACATAAGCATCTCATTATAGTTATATATAGATAACTTATAGGTTATATATAAGAAACTACACTCAAGAAGCGATAAGTGCAAATGAAAAATCAAAATTCCTTCCGTTCACTTGAGAACCAACAAAAAAAGCCAACCGTACGGTTGGCTTTGAGGTGGTCGATTAGAAGGTTCGTTGCGGTTGAGTATTATTCCTGAAAACCGGAGCGATAGATCCGAACTTGCATGATCTGGGTGCCCCATTCGCGGGCCTGCCAGTGGTAAGTCATACGTAAATCAAGATGCAGCATGCCATTGGAGCGCCATGAGCGACGCATCGCAATGCCGGTGTCGTCAACGTAGGCTATGCCGTAACCGGGGACATCGATTTTGGTTCCATAGGAGAGGGCTTTGGGGTCGGCGGCGATGCCGGGTTTCCAGGCCGAAACCCCGATCGAGGTCCGGCCATTGGAAAAACGTCCGCAACAGCGCCGACAGGGGCAATAGGCAGTAACCATCGCCCAGACATCGCGATAGGCTGCGGGAGGTGCCTTTTTCGGCTCAGGCAAAGGTGCGGCGACTTCGACCGGCGGCGGCGGTAGCGGCACCGCCAAGGGCTCGAGCTCCAATTTGAGCGGCGAGGCCAGTTTGGCCAAGGGGCTGCTCAGCATTTCGGCGGCATCGCGCGCGGCTTTCGAAATCAGAGGTCTTGGGTCAGAAGGTGTTGTTGTGCTGCGAGTTACCAATAGCTCGGGCAGATCCTGAGTTGAGCTTAAGCCATTGCCGGAGTGCTTCGCGTCACTGTTGGTGACGAGATAGAAGCAGAACATTCCGATGCCCAACAGAATGGTCAGTGATCGCTTTAGGTTCATAGCTGTGGTCCCAGGCGCCCGCACACTAGATGTTTAAATTACGGGAAAAATCCGCAGCCAGTTGCTTCCGCTAAGGGGGCTTCCTATAATCATACCCCCGGCTTTTATCGGACGCGATATTAGGATTTTTTCCGGCCCTGTCCACGCTTTTATCTCAAGATTACGGTGGGAGTTGGCGGAGAAAAAGGCAAATGATTTTTTTGGGCAAATTGCGGCATTTCGGCTGGTTCCTGCAGGATCTCTACCGTTCGCGGGAAATGCTGGGGCTGCTTACCTTACGCGATTTTCGTGAACGTTACCTTGGCTCTTACCTGGGGCTGGTCTGGGCTTTTGTCCAGCCCGCGGTTTCGATTCTGGTTTTATGGTTTGTTTTCGAAGTCGGCCTGCGGGCGCAAGCGGTGCAGGACGCGCCGTTCATCCTCTGGCTGGTGACCGGGCTGGTGCCCTGGTACTTCATCAACGACAGCGTCTCCACCGCCACGGCTTCGGTCATCGAGCGCAGCTTCCTGGTCAAGAAGGTGGCTTTTCGGGTCAGCCTGCTACCGATCGTCAAGATCGGCTCGGCCTTGATCGTACACCTGTTCTTCCTAGGCGTGATCATGGTCATGCTTCTGGTGCATGGGCGCTGGCCGGGCTGGGCCGTTCTGCAAAGCGGATACTACATTTTCGCCGCCGTCTTCATGCTGCTGGGTTTTTCGTGGATCAGTTCGGCCTTGGCCGTGTTTCTGCGCGATCTGGGGCACTTCATCCAAGTCGTGCTTTCTCTGGGGATCTGGATTACGCCCATCTTTTGGCAACTAGAACTCGTCCCTGAGCGGTATCGCTTCCTGTTCAAACTCAACCCCGCCTATTACATCGTACGCGGCTACCGCGACAGCTTCATCGACGGCATCTGGTTCTGGGAACGGCCGGGCACCACGATCTTCTTCTGGGTTCTGGCCGGCTGCCTTTTCATCGGCGGCGCCCTGATCTTTCGCCGGTTAAGGCCGCACTTCGCCGACGTGCTCTAGCCGTGGGACGGATATAACCCCACCCGACTGCGGCTGCGTCAAGCCAACCGCTTCCCGGGGAACTTTTTTGCAAAAAAGTTCCCCGGGTCCCCTTCAAAAAACTCTCTTCAAGCTCTTTTAAGCCGAAGCACGCGGCTTTCATCCGTCACGCTGGGGGAGCCTATCTTGATTCCGAATCAATTTGGGATATCCATTGCGCGGGAATGGATATTTTTCCGCCTTTTCTTCTGGTTAAGATGCAAGTGTATCTTTGGCGCGCCAATGGCACGACGGACGGATGGTTCCGCTTACCTATTGAAAGAAAAGGAAGCTGCAAATGGCCAAGAAAGCCGGGCTCTCACTGACCGAACCGGGCAAATTCGTGGTGGGCTGCAATTACTGGGCGTCCCATGCGGGCACGAGCATGTGGTCCGACTGGCGGCCGGAAGTGGTGGCCGAAGATCTGCGCGAGTTGTCGACCGCCGGGGTGCAGGTGATGCGCGTCTTCCCGCTCTGGCCGGATTTTCAGCCCCTCCAGTTGCATATGACCGCCGGCAATCAGGCCCGCGAGTTGCGCCTGGGCGAGTCGCCCTTGCCCGACGATGCGGCCGGCCAGGCCGGCGTCTCGGCCGAAGCCTTGGCCAAGTTTGCGGATTTCACCCGGCTCTGCCGGGAAAATGACCTGAAAATCCTGGTCGGCCTGGTGACCGGCTGGATGAGCGGCCGGCTGTTCGTGCCGCCGGGTCTGCAAGGTTGGGACCCGATCAGCGATCCGCGGGCCGTGATGTGGGAGGTGCGGTTCGTCAAGCATTTCGTCCGCGAATTCATCAGCGACGAGGCGATTCTGGCCTGGGATCTGGGCAATGAATGCAACTGCATGGGGCAGGCGACCCGCGAGCAGGCCTGGACCTGGACCGCGGCCATCAGCCACGCGATCCGCGCCGTCGACCCGAGTCGGCCAATTGTTTCGGGCATGCATAGCGTCCAGTGCGGGGTGGACAAGGCCTGGCAGATTCGCGATCAGGCCGAACTGACCGACGTCCTGACCACCCATCCTTATCCTATCTTCACCCCGCATTGCGACCTGGACCCGGTCACCACCCTACGGCCGATCCTGCACGGCGCGGCCGAGTCGCGCCTTTACGCCGACGTGGGCGGCAAACCCTGCCTGGTGGAGGAGACCGGCTCCCTGGGACCGACGATCGGCAACGAAGAGACGGCAGCCGCGTTCCTGCGCGGCGGCCTCTTCTCCGACTGGGCCCACGACTGCCACGGGCTGCTCT
>CAYMGG010000522.1:0-3390 GCA_964389915.1 uncultured Planctomycetaceae bacterium | reverse complement strand
TGGTGCCCAGGATCAGGCCCGGAGCCACGGCGTTCACCCGCACGCCCCGCGGCCCCAGCTCCGCCGCCAGGGCCCGGGTCCAGGTCAGGACCGCGCCCTTGGCCGCCGAATAGGCCAACGAACCCGCATGTCCGCCCTTGCGTCCGGCCAGGCTGGCCAGGTTGACGATGCTCGCCCCGCCCGCCGCGCCGGCGGCGGTCAGGAACGGCGCCGCCGCCCGGGTCACCGCCAGCAGCGAATCCAGGTTAATGTCCATCACCCGCCGCCAGAACTCGGCGTCGATCTCCTCGAGCTGCCGCCGGCCGACCAGATCGCCGGCATTGTTGACCAGCACGTCCAGCCCGCCCAGAAATTCGCCGGCTTCGCGCACGAGGCGGGCGGCGTTTTCGGATTTGGTCAGATCGGCCTGAAAGCCGCCGGCCCGCCGCCCCTGGCTCTGGGCCAGGGCGGCCAGCTCTTCCGCGCCGGTCCGGCTGGAATAATACGACACGGCCACGTCGCAGCCCGCCCGCAACAGCTCCTCGGCGATGGCCCGGCCAATGCCCTGACCGCCGGCCGTGACCAGGGCCTTTTTGCCGTTCAGTTCTCCCATGACTTGATTCCTCTCAGTTGAAAACGCGAGTTTGTTTTTCTCATTCCGGGGGGAACTTTTTTACAAAAAAGTTCCCCGAGCCCCTTCAAAAAAAATCTCACTCAAGCTTCGCCGTTTCGAGCGTTCAGATGGGCGAGTTCTGCGTCTGCCCCATCCGTTTGGCCCGCACTTCCGGTTTGCTTGCTTACTATTGTTTTACGCCGCACTAGAGCCTTTTAATTTTGACTGTAGAGCTATTGATGGTTGTGTCGAGGCAAAACAGTCCCGTTGGGAGGGGGCGAACTTCGTCTCGTCCCGCATCTCCCCCCAACCTCGGTAGCGTCTGGGGCAAAGCGGTCGGGACGGAGCTCGACCCTCCCAAATATCGGTAATCCCCTGGAGGCTCAATATTCAAAACTGAACTGTGCTAACCATACAATCAAGGCAAGCGAGCAATGTCTGCTTTCAGGCATAGCTCAGCGCCAAGCAATCGTAGCCGGCCAATTCAACGTTCCGAGCTAGCCAGTTTTCGCCGTCACGCTCACCGCCCACCGGGCGGTCATGACGCAGGCTAATCAACCGGACATCGCGCGCGCCGGCCGGCAGCGCGAACGTGACGTTGAATTTGACGCTGCGCTCGGTTGGTGAAGTATCGTAAATCCAGAGCAGGCGCAGCCCCGGCTTTTCATGCAGGGCCGAATGAATCCAGGCGTCCGCGCCGGGAAGCCGGTGCGGCTGCGGAGCTGCGGCGGTTTCCTGGGCCAGTCGGGCGATCCAGGCGGCCAGGCCCGGTTCGCGCGTCTCGTGGTACAGCTCGGCCAACGGGAAGAGGGCCAGATTCGCCCGGCCGGTCTGGCGGCGGACCAGGGCCGGAGCGAGTTGCGCGTTGTCCGCGCCGGCCACGGCCCAGGCCAGAGGTTCGGTCGACCCTTTGGCATTTTGGCGCAAGCCTTTGAGCGGCAGGAAGTCGCGGCCGGAGTCCTCCGGTTCCGGCAGGTAAACGTCCCATTCGCCGGCCCAGTAGCGCAGCGCCCGCCGGTCAATCGGCGATTCTGCCAGTGGCGTCAGGCCGAGCCATTCGGCCAGTGTCCCCTCGCCCGGGGCGAGCACGGTCAGTCCGCCACCGCGTTTGACGTAGGCCTGTAACGCGGCGGTCTCCTCGGGTGTCAGCCCGGCCGCGGTGGGTAGGACCAACCCTGTCCAGCCATCCAGTCCGTCCGGTTCGGCCAGGGCCGCGCGGGGCACGACGCCGGTCTGCACGCCCTGGCTTTGCAGGGCCAGATATGCGCCGGAGAGGGCGGGCTGGAATTTTGCGTCATGCCCCATCGGGCGGGCCAGGCAGATCAGGCCGATGTGCTTGACCGGCATAGTGTCGGCCATGATTCCGGCGTGCTTCTCCAGCAGGCCGAACAGGCCCGCCAGGGGCGCGGCTTGCCGTCGGTCGAGCAGGAACCGTCCGGCGTAGGAAACGATCGGCGCTCCGCCCCAGGCCAGGGTTTCCAGCGCGGCCTGTAGGTTGGCCGCTTCACGGCGCGGCGTGCTCAGGCGCGGCCAGCCGTCGTGCGGCTGGGTGTAGCGCCAGATCAGCTTGCCCAGGTGGCGGCCCGTGCCCAGGCCCTTCAGTCCCGCCAATTCGGATTCGAGCAGGAAGCCGTCGGCCGTGTCGAGGATTTGCTTTTCGTAGGCCGGCGGCCGAGCCGAGGCGGCGAAGGCGTTGAAGATGACCGGCAGCTCCGCGCCGTTCTGCCGGGCCAGCCCCTTGATTTCGCGCAGCAGGTCCAGCAGACCCTGGGCGACCCAATCACGGTAGCGCGCCACGCGCCGGTCAAGCTCCGGGCTCTTCTCGCCGCCGACCTCGCGATTGGTCGGTAGCTCTTCGCCCGTGTCGCGGCGGTAGCTTTCGCGGCAGGCCGGGCATTGGCAGACGGCCAGAGGCCCGCCCATGCTCCAGTTATGATAGGGGCCGTCGAGATAGAGGCCGGCGAGTTCGTGGCCCTCGACCACCTCGCGGATGAAAGCCAGGATGTCGGCCCGGTAGGGGCCGAAGGGGCAGGTGGGGGCCAGCGGTTCGCCGCCGAAATGCTGCACGCCCGCCGGCAGCGAACCGTCGTCCAGGCGCAGCGCCCAGCCCGGCCGATCGCGCTCCAGCAGACTACGGGGCAGGCCGTGGGAGACCGGCACGTAGGCGATCATCCGCGTATCCAACTCCCGGCAGGCCTCGATGGCTTCGGCCAGGAGATTCCGCCCGGCCAATTGGGGATGGGGCGGCATGACCCGGCTGGGCAGCAGGCCATACTTGCCGGCCGTGCCGAAACGGACGGTATCGGCGTGTAGCGTCTTCACCGCTTCGGCTAATTGGGCGGCGTCGAAATCCAGATTCGGCGCCAGCGGCGGCCAGTAGGCGTCAATCAGGAGCGTGCGCGAACGCGTGACCCAGGCGAATTTTTCATCAGCTTTCATTCGTGCCCTTTTTTAAACATCAGAAGACGGTCGATTATCGGATTACCGTTTACGGGGCGCCCTTTTGCGAGAGTTTTTTGAAGGGGCCCGGGGGAACTTTTTTGCAAAAAAGTTTCCCTGGAGAAAGTCTTCCTCACCGCGCGGCGGCATTCAGCTCCCGGCTGCGCGCCAGATAATCCTCGTAAGTCGTCAGCTCGAACTCCCGGACCAGGTCGGCGGCGGTCCGGTCCGGGCTTTCGGAGTAGAGCAGGAACAGGCCCAGGTCCGCGCCCACGTCGATGCGGACCTCTTTGCCGTACTTGGCCTGGATATCCCGCCATTTCGCCATGTTCTGATCCTGGTGCAGCATGATGCGGTCC
>CAYMGG010000521.1:0-3392 GCA_964389915.1 uncultured Planctomycetaceae bacterium | reverse complement strand
CTCCACGCCGTTGCCGGCCTGGGGCCAGGCCGCCCCGGCCGCCGGGGCGAATTCCGGAGCCCGCTTCTCGGCCGCGGCCAGGACCGATTCGCGCGCCTGCGCGGCGATCGCCTGCGCCATTTCCGGAGAAACCGCATTCAATAATTCCGGCGCCGCTTCGCTGCGTCCGCCGCACAAGCCCAAGATGCCGGCCGTCAGAAAGATCAAGCGCCAGCCGCCTCTGACCATCTTCGTCTCCCTCGTGCCACGCCCGCCATCTCGCCGGCCGCGCGCCGAACGCACCGAATGTGAGCCGCCGCATGATCATATTATGGGAAAAAGGCTCCTGGCATTCAACCGCCGCCGGATAATTTCCCCGGTCAGTGACGCGCGACACGGGCTTGGAAGGTCAAAAAAGGCGGAGAGTTTTTACGGAGGCCTGGGGCGCTATTTTGTCGGCAATCTCTTCGGAAAAACAGGCTAGGCCGTAATTCTTGCCGAAGGCATCAGTCGTTGGAGGCCAGGTCAGAAGCGGGGGCTTCCGCCGCCGCCAGCCTGGTTGCGGCCAGGCCCAGGCCAGCGACGAACCAATAAAGCATCTCGTCGCTCAGCCGCAGGGAATAAGTCAACAGGCCTTCCGGGGCCATCAGCGCCAGGCAGACGGCCGGCAGGGCGACAGCCCCGCGCAGGCCCCAGGCCTCGTTGGGCAAGTCGGCCGAGCCAATGGCCAGAGTTTGCGGCCGCTGGGTCCGGCGGGCGGCGCCGATCAGTTCGCCCAGCGTGCCCAGCCAGAGCAGATGAAAGGCGATCAGCCCCAAGACGCCGCGCTCGGCCAATAGCTCCAGCCAGAGATTGTGCGCGTGCGAGCAGTGGCGCAGAAAAGAGTCCGGCATGCTGCTCAGGCCGAAATCGGCGGCCTGGGGCCGCAGCGGGTGCCAGCGGGCGTCGAAGATCTCGTTGCCGTACCCCGTGCCCCAGAGCCAGTGGTCGCGCAGCACGTTGAGCGTGCCCTGCCAGATATACATCCGGTGGCGCATGCTCTCGGTCTGCAACGTCCGGGGATTGAACATCATTATGCCCAGGCCGGCCCGCACCAGAACCGCGAGAAACGGCAGGGCCGTGCGCGCCCGCCGGCCGGCGATCAGGAAGGCCGCCGCGGCCGTGGCGATCATCATCAAAAATTTCAGCCGCGTGTTGGTCAGGGCCACATCGCAGAACCCCAGGGCCAGGGCCAGAGCCGCCAGCCCGAAACGCCAGCCCGGCCGCCGCGTCCAGAGACGCCAGGCCAGCAATCCCGCCAGGACCACCCCGGCCACCACCAGATTGAGGGCCGTTTCGTTGTCAGTGGCTCCGGTGGCGAGCTTCTTGCGCAGCAAGGCCAGCGGCAGGACCACGGCCACCCCGTAGCCCAGCTTGACCGCCCAGCCGGGCAGCGCCGCCAGCCGCAACTCCGGGGTCAGCAGCAGAATCCAGGGCAGGAAACCGAGCAGATACAGCTCGATGGCAAAACGATTGGGGAAGCCGCGCGCCCCGGTCATCCGCAACCCGGCCGGGGCCTCGGTGATCCAATAATGAAACGGTGCCCAGGCGGATACCACCAGGAGCAGCAGCGTCACCAAACCCAACAACGCCGCCCAGTCGCGCTGCGTCCGCAGCAATAACAGGCAGAGCCCCACCGCGATCAGCGCACGCGCGGTGTGCCCCAGGGCATGCAAGGCCCATTCCGGTTCAATGCTGCCGGCCGGCGCCGTCAGCCAGACCTTGGCCACGCTGAAGCCGACGCTCGCGGCAAAGGCCAGCAGACCCCAGCCGACCCACTTGGGCAGGCGCAGCTCCGGCCGGCGCCGCAGGCGGGCGATCACCAGCACTGCCCCGCCGACCGCCGCCCCGACGTTGAGCCAGGCCACGGTCCGCGGCAGCGCCGCCCCGGCCAGCAAAGCAAAAAGCGCCAGCCAACCCGGCGCTTTCAGCCAGACCGGCGGCTCGCCGGCCAGATCGTCGATTCTCTTAGGAATGATGCCCGCGCTCATGTCAGGTTTCCGCGAATTCAGGCGGGACTGGACGCGTAATACAGCAGTCGCCCGCAGCCGGCGCAGCGGCACTGGCGGAAAGAACGCCCCAAGGCCACCAAGTTCTCGACATTGGGGCTCTGCCGGCGGAAACAGGTCTGGCAGATGCCTTCCTTGAGCAGGGCCAGGGCCTGGCCCTTGCCGCGCTTGAGCGCTTCCTCGTAGACGTCGATCGCCTCGATGTCCAGCTGCCGCAAGCGCTCGGCCTGCTCCTGGCGCCGGCGCTGCACCTGCCGCCCCTGGTTCTTGATCTCTTCTGCCTCCCGGGCGACTTCGGCCTGAAGGGCCGCCAACTCCTGTTCGGCGGTTTCGACCGCGGCGACCTTCTCCTGGTGGGCCGCGCGCAGGCCGTCGAGCTTCTCCATCATCGTCAGGCCCTGGTTCTCGCTGTCGCTCAGGGCCTGCTTGAGGGCCTTGACCTTGTCGGTCATGATCCGGTATTCGGTGTTGTTCTTGATGCCGTTCAAGCGCTTCTCGGCTTCGACGATGTCGGCCTCGGCGGTGCGCACGTCCAGGTTGCAGCGGTCCGCCAGCAGCGCGGCCTCGCGGATCTCCCGTTCGGACTCGCGCAGGCCGTCGCGCAGGGCGGCGACCTTCTCCTCGCGCTGCTGCACCTCATCGGGGCCGGCCTTGAGCCGCCGGCGCAGGGTGTTCAGCTCCACGTCGATCTCGCTCAAGCGCCGCAGTTCTTCGATCGCTTCGCTCATGAACGCTAATCCTCCAGGTGCTCCCATTCATGAAAAAAACCCGCCCCAGCGGGCGGGTTGGGGCGGTCAAGCCGTGAAAGTGTCTTCCAGGAAGCCCATCAGCTTGCGGGCTCGCACTGGGTGCTGCAACTTGCGCAGCGCCTTGGCTTCGATCTGGCGCACGCGCTCGCGGGTGACGTTGAATTTGCGCCCCACCTCCTCGAGGGTGTAGGTGTAGTCGTCGCCGATGCCGTAGCGCAGCTTGATGATCTCCCGCTCGCGGTAGGTCAGGCTGTCGAGGACCGAGTCGATCTTGTCCTTGAGCATCTCGTAGGAGGCCACGTTGACCGGGCTCTCGGCGGACTTGTCCTCGATGAAGTCTCCGAAGTGGCTGTCGTCGGAGTCGCCCGAGCCGATCGGCCGGTCCAGCGAGATGGGGTGCTTGCTGATGCGCAGCACGCGCCGGGCTTCGGCGATGGGGATGTCGGCGCGCGCGGCGATCTCCTCGACGGTTGGCTCGCGGCCGCGCTCCTGCACCAACTGGCGGGTGATGCGGCGGAGCTTGGACATGGTCTCTATCATGTGCACCGGGATGCGGATGGTGCGGGCCTGGTCGGCGATGGCCCGGGTGATGGCCTGGCGGATCCACCAGGTGGCG
>CAYMGG010000520.1:1627-3396 GCA_964389915.1 uncultured Planctomycetaceae bacterium | reverse complement strand
CGTCGTTGACCCAGGCGAACCGCGGCCCCAGGTAGAGATGATGCGGCGCATACTGCTTGACCGCGTCGCGGCAAAGGGTGAAATACTGGGCGGCGAACTTGTTATTGAACGCCAGCAGGTCTTCCCGGGCCTTGACCTTGTCCGGCTTGGCCGGCTCATTCAGGAGCGTCTCCCAAGAGGCGTACTTCTCGCCCCAGGCGGCGTTCAGCTTTTCGATGGTTTCATACTTGGCCTTCAGGTCGGCCAAAAAGACCTGCTTGGCCACCTGGGCGCCGGGCGAAGCCAGGGCCGAACGGGCCAGTTTGGTCTCGTCGCCCCAGCCGAGTTCGTTGTCCACAAAGTAGCCGATGCACCAGGGATCGTCGGCCGTCTTAGCCAGAGCCTTCTCCATCCCCTTGAAGAGCGCTTCCCGGTAGCGCGGATCAAAGACGTCATAGAAAGGCCGCCAGTAGGAGTCGGCGTCACCCTGCAAATTGGGCACGTCGCGCCCCAGCCAGCAGCCGCTGCCGACGTAGGGCGTGCGCCCCTGCAGGCAGGTCTCCTCGTCCGACCAGTTGGCGATGGTGTTCACGCCCCAGCTGGCCAGGCGCCGGTGGGCCAGGTCCCGGGACTTCTCGCCCCAGTCGGAGCCAAACTTGGCCTCCAGGTTGTTCCGATAGAAATTGAAGGTCTTGAGCGTCTTGCCCTGCTGCTCGCCCTTCAAAATGTATTGTTTGCCGTAATTCTTCGCCCCCGGCTCGCCGGAGGCGGGCAGCTTTTCAAACCAGTTGTCCCGCGCCTCGACCGGGGTATTGATGTCGTAGCGCACGCAGCAGAGCCCCAGGGAGAAGAAGAGGCGCCCTTCCGGATCGACCAGCCACCACTTGCCCTCGTGCTTGGCCGTGCGGAAGAAGCCGGTCGCTTCCAGGGCCGGCCCCGCGGCCCAGCCGCCGAACTTGTCCCGGTCGGCCGGCCGCGGATGGGCGGCCAGATCGGCCTCTTCGACTTCGATCTGAGCCCGCAGCTCCTCGACCGAATGGGTCTTGCCTGGCCAGTCGCGATGCTTGTACTGGCCAAATTCGTCGATGAAGGGAAACGGCGACTCCGGCCGGGGTTCGAACGCGACCGGCGTCCCGCCGATCCGCACGTTGTCGATCTGAAACGCGTGTGGTTCCCGGGGATCGGCGACGAAGACCACGATCTTCTCGATCTGCTTCAGATCCAGAGCCTGCGCCTGGCCGGCGAACTCCTTCTCCGGCTTGGCCCAGTCCGGCACCCCGCGCATGCCCCAGAGCTCGGGCAGATCGGCCAGCGGCCGGCGCGGCTTGGGCGAAACGGTCAGGGTTTGGCTCTCGCCCGGCTGGAGCGTCAGGCTGAACGTCACCCAGTGCTGCTGCGACTCCTCGCCCGGATTGTCGATCCGCCAGTGAATCTTCGACGGCGTTGTCCCGACATTCTTCAGGTCCATGGCGAAATATCCGCCGCCCGAGCAGTCACGCGGAGCGCCGGGCAGCGGGATGGTCGCCCCCGGCCAGCGCCACTCGCCCGGCCCGGGCACGTCCACGCGCAGGGCCTGGCCGGTCGGCCCCGGCACCAGGCTGACCGCGCAGGACTTGGCCTCCACCCGATCCAGCGGGAAGCCGGCTTCGAAATCAAGCAACATGGTTTCCGGCGCCTGCGCCACGGCCGCTCCTTTTTCGTCCGCTGCGAACGATCCCCCCGCCCCGCCCACCAGGCCGGCCAGAGCCAAGGCCGCGCCCCAGGTCCATCGCCGCCAGCCGCCCCTGCCG
>CAYMGG010000520.1:0-1617 GCA_964389915.1 uncultured Planctomycetaceae bacterium | reverse complement strand
ATGGGCGAAGACATCGTCCATGTTAACCAGGAAATAATCATAGAGCGCCCATTTGGCATGGCCGTCGACAAACCCGACGTTGGAGCCGGCCGAATGCCGTTTGGATGCCTGGTGCCGGTCGCCGGCCAGCGTATTCCAGTCGCGGCAGAGCGGGCAGCACTGGTACATGTTGGTTGCCAAACGTTTAGAGTCCATTCCATGAGATACATCGCCAATCAGCCAAATGGCCCCCGTCCGCTTAACGTCCGCCAAACGGGCAGTATATTTGCCGTACTTGATCAGATGGCTTTCGTTCATTCCATAGCCACCCGCGCCACTAGTGACCTGCGAATCGGAAGCGCCCGGACAACGCCAAATTCCCTTGCAGGCCCTTCCCCAATTTTGGTCATACCAGGAATCGACCGGAATATGGCCGGTGTTGGCTAGAATGTTCGTATACCATTGGCCGTTGATAGCGCCGGGCCAGCTGTCTGCAGAATTTATGGGCACGAAAAAGCCGCCGGAATCGTCGGTGTATTGCACCAGCTGCATGCTGAGTTGCTTGACATTGTTCAGGCAGGCGATGCCCACCGCCTGCTGCCGGGCGCGGTCCAACGCGGGCAGCAGGAGCGCGGCCAGCACCGAGATGATCGCCACCACCACCAGCAACTCCACCAGAGTGAATCCAGCTTCGGCCCGCCGGCGGGCCCGGGGCGTGCGGTCGCGCTCGGGACTCATGTTTAGGCTCCTTGTCTGGCCGGTCGCGGCAGCCGGCGAGACCGGTACGAAAGCTACACCTGCCGTTTGCGGAACTGGATTTATTATAGCCCCGAAATCGGGGGCCGGGACGCGCGAAACCTCTGTATCGACCGCAATATTTTCGACCGGCCGCAAGGTCACAGCGCCGGTGGGCGACTCGGCCGCCGGCAGCGGAAGTTCCGGCCGCCCGCGCGGGCCAAGAACGTCTTGAGCTCGGACCGCAGCTTCCAGTTCCGGGGTGAGTTGGCCGGCGGCGAGCAGCTTGGGACGCAGATCGGCCAAAGTCCGCGCCGGAGTGGTCAAGCGCAGGGCTCCGGCCTGGAAGATATCTGTCTCCGGCAGGGAGAGATGAATTAATTCCAGATTTTGCGGAACAGATTTGCGAAAGCCCACCGGGACATAAAATTGGTAACGCACGGGTATGACTTCCGTGAACGCATGCCACCGCCAGGCCGTATCCAAGGCGGCCACCGCCTGGGTCCGCCCCCGCTTGTCCCGGCTCCAGAGTTGCCAACGCATCAGCTCGGCAGCGAATGTATCCGGATGCCCCGGCAATCGGAACAAGCCCCAATCCAATTTAAGCCAGCGGCCATTGCGGCTAAAGCTGCGATGCAAGCCTTTATCGAAACCGCACTCCACGGCTTGAGCCGAGGTGAAATAGCCGAATTGCGCTTCGGCCAGCTGATTGAGGCGGTCGTGGTCCATGATTTTAACCCACCTTCACCGCCCCCCTCCCCGCAGGTGAGGGGGAAAATGTCTCCCCCTCCCACCGGGAGGGGGGTTGGGGTGAGGGAGAGGACCAGTTGCGCTTCAGGCCATCGGGGCCCCCCCCCCCCCCCCCCCCCGGGGGGGGGGGGGGCCCCGGGGGTATAAAACAGG
>CAYMGG010000519.1:0-3404 GCA_964389915.1 uncultured Planctomycetaceae bacterium | reverse complement strand
ACGCTACACACTGGACGTGCTTTTGGCGTCGTCCTCGATACTTCCGGCTCCATGGACCGCAAGCTTCTGGCCAAGGCCCTAGGCGCTATCGCCAGCTATAGCCTGGCTCGTGATGTGCCGGCCGTGCGCGTCATCTTCTGCGACGCGGTTGCCTATGATCAAGGCTACATGCCGCCGGAATGCATCGCGGAGCGAGTCAAGGTCAAAGGACGAGGTGGGACCATTCTGCAGCCGGGCATTGATTTGCTTGAGAAAGCCGCCGATTTTCCGCCCAAAGGCCCGATCATGATAATCACTGACGGCATGTGCGACCGCCTTCACATTCGCCGCGATCATGCGTTTCTCATCCCCGCCGGGGCGAAGCTGCCTTTCGTTCCCCAGGGAGAAGTGTTTCGGATGCGGTAACCGCCTATAAATCCTAAACGGGCACTCTCTTCGTTTCCAAGGGCAAGGGCGGCAAGAACCGCCTGCTTCCGATCCATGACCGCGCGGTGCGGGCCGTGGGGGAATATCTGACCGCGCGGGGCCTCGCCCCTTTCTTCTACCGCAAGCTTTTCCGCTATAGGCCTCCCCCTAGATCACGCATCAAAAAAATGCATTACTTGTCGACGCATCTCACTTATCGCCGCTCCATGCCGTTCAACCCGGGTTGGATCCGCCCCTAACTCAGTCTCCAACATCATAAAAATCGCCAAACTACTCCAGCCCCAGAAGGGCTTCTGGCCGGTGCCGATGCCGGTTTCGGCGGTGTAGTACTCGCAGAAAGGCGCCCGGCGGAACAACTCGAAAGTCCGCTCGGCCAATTCCCTGGCCAGGGCGGCATAGCCATACTGGCGCAGTCCCTGAAAGACCATGTAGTTGGCGGGCACCCAGGTATGTGCCCGCCATGAACAGCAGGTGGTAGGATGGCCGGGCATAAAACCCTCGACGTAGCCAGGTTCCGATGCGGCCAACGCCGGCAGCGGGTAGGGGCGCCAAAATTCCGCGGGATTGGTCAAATGCTCCTCCACCAAGCGCCGGGCCTGTTCGGGCGTGGCCGTCTGGCTCCAGAGCGGCAATAAAGCGCCAACATATTTCACCTTGATCGGGGCTTGTTTGATCGCGTGGAAGTCGTAATACAGGCCGGCTACAGGGTCCCACAACCACTGCTGGATCGCTTCGGCCCGCCGCTGGGCCGCGGCGGCAAAATAGGCGCAGTCGGCGGGAATCTCCAGCGCCTCCGCCACCAAGGCCATGGCTCGCGCCTCGCGGACCAGATAGCAGTTGAGGTCCACGCCTTCGCAGAAAGATTCCTCCTGTCCCCATTGCCCGGCGCGCTCGTAATGATTGTCCATTCCGGTGTGTTCGGCCTCCCGCCAGACGCTGAGGCCGGCGCCGCGGACATCCAGATCCTCCAGCCAGTGCCGCAGATATTTTTTCAGGCGGGTGTAGCGGTCTTCGTGGCGGAGCCAAGCCAAAGAACCCTCGGCATGCAGGCAGAGCAGGCACTCCTGAGCCAGAAACGGTTTGACGTGGGTCCGATGTTTGAAATAGGTCGGGCCGCCCCCCTCAGGGACCGAACGCGCGATGAAGCCGTTCACCTCCTGTCGGGAGAGGAAGACCTTGATCCCGTTCTTGAGGTAATCGCCGGGCCAGCCGGCGTAAAACAGGCTCAGACCTTCGAAATATTGATCCCAGTCGTACAGCGTGCCGTAGGGATAGCCCGTAAAATAGGGCCGGGACGGCGAATAGCTGCGTACCCCCTTGGGCAGCAGGGCCAACAACGCCTGGTACAGCGCGCTAAACTGGGCGGCATCCATACTCAATCCTTTATGGCAGAGCGGCACGATTGAAACCAACCTTGGCGGTTCACGCTTGGGCCATTGCGGCTTCACTGTCCGACCAGAGTGGTTCCGATCGCCGGCCATTGCTTCGCCCGGGCCGCGAACGGCTCGACCTGGAGTTGATATTCCACCGTCTGGCCCGCTTCGTAATGGTCGGCAAACAGGCTGGCGCGGAATTTCCGGTCCTTGCCGGGCCGCACGTCCAGATGATTCGAACCGGCGTAAGCCTGCGGATAGACATAGGCGATGCCGGTCTGCCAAGCGGGGGCATAGCAGACCAAGGCCTTGAACGGCCGGTTGATGAGTTGGCCGGCTTTGGCTTCCGGCGGCAGGATCTGCTCCTCCGCGCGGCCGTCGGCCGCCACGACCAGCCAGCGGTCCATCGCTTCCGGCATCATGAACATGAAGGTGTAGCGGTAGCCGGCGAAATGCCCCCGGGCCATCTCCGGGTTGGCCGTGAACCGGTGGCGGATCGTCAGTTTCGGGCCGGCGGCGGAAAAATCGAAACTGGCTTCGTGGTCGAAGGGGCCGAGGAGGGATTGCTTGCGAAACACTATCCGCCGGCCTTGCCAGCGGGTCCCGACCGCACAAACCAACCGGCCGCCGCTCATGATCGGGACTTCCTGGCCGTCGACCTCGAGGCAGAGGCCGGTGACCGCCTCGCCGCCGTGCACGGTCCCGATGGTCTCCTGAACGGGCCGGAGTCGGCCGGCCCAAAACCAGTCCAGCAGCCGGCGGTTGTGGGCGGCGACCGCCTTCGCTTCGCCGGCGGTCTTCAGCGCCTGCCATTCGCGCTGAGCATAGAGCCGGACATGCGAGCTTTTACTTTCCGGCAGTTCGTCGAGAAAGGCCGCAGCGAAAAGCTCCCGGTTCTCCAACGCGGCGTTCAAGGCGGCCAACAGTTCCGGCCCGGGCTCCGCCGCGTCCAGAGTCCCGGGAGGCAGAAGGCGGTGCAGTTTTTCCGCCGCCGACCCCGGCTTGGCCGCAGCGAGCCGCAGATACTTCTGGAACGCGGGCCAATCGCCGAAGTCCGCGGCCGAAACATAGGGATCGTCCCGCTCCCACTGCACCACCGCGCCCGTGCCGCCGGACGGCTGAAGTATTTTTCGGCTCTGATAGTCCAAATCGTAGAGCGTCCAGGCCGGCCGCTGTGCGAACCGCACGCGGAAATCGCCCGCTTCGACCGTGAGCATGGCGGAGTTTTTGTCCGGCCCGTCGGCCAGCGAAACCTGCCAGATTCCCGCCGGCGCCGGCTCTGCGGCCTGAACCGCCCAGCAGAGCCCCGCCAGCAGGCCTACCCCCCCCAGCAACCGTTTCAGACAATTCATGCCAAACCTCCCCAAGGGTCAGCGGTTCAGCCGCAAGCCCCGGCCGTACCTGCCGGGAACCAGGGCGAAACCGGCCGGCAAAGGCTGCGACGATTCCGCCGCAACCGTGGCGGCCCGCTCCGGGACGATCGCATTCGCCGGGCCTTCGAATTTGAGCAGCAGCAGCGTGGCCGGATCGGGTTTCAGCTCCCCGTGGCAACCGAGCTCCTCCGGCCGCCGAGCCACGGAACTCAGCCGGAGCTCGTCGATCAGC
>CAYMGG010000518.1:0-3433 GCA_964389915.1 uncultured Planctomycetaceae bacterium | reverse complement strand
CCAAACGGTGCAGCTGACCGGCCAGGATCGGCAGGAGCTGACCCTGGGCTGGTCATGGCCCGAAGGCCCCCGCTGGGAGCCGGGGGCGGGCGCGCTGACCCTGACCTTGCACCTCAAGGGGCCGGATTTCGCCGAAGAGCTCACGACCACCTTCGGCCTGCGGGAATTTACGATCAAAAAGCGCGAATTCCGCCTGAACGGGCAGCGCTTCACGCTCCGGGCCGGCCGGGCGCGCGGCTATCAGCGCGAGCAGATCCGCCAGGCCCAGGCCGACGACCGCGAGTGCGGGCTCAACGGCTGGCTGATGCGGCCGGCCGATTTCCAGACCGCCAACTCCGCCGCCTTCCCCGAGCTGATCGCCGAAGTCTGCGCCGAGACCGGCTGGCCCCTGTTCTACTGCCTGCCCGCCCTACCGGCCGATGCCGCGCCCGATGCGGCCTTCACCGCCTGGCAGGAGTCCGCGGCCGCCGCCTGGCGCCGGGTGCGCAACAACCCGGCCGTGCTGGCCCTGATCCTGCCCGGCGCGCAGACCGGCAAGCGACTCGCGGCCGCCCGCGAGTGGTTGCGCCAGCTCGATCCGACCCGGCCGCTCGGGGTCTGGGGTTCGGCCGCCGGCGACTTCGCCCTGCTCGAACCGCCCAGCCAGCCGCTGGCCTGGACCGCTCTGGCCGCCTGGCCGTTCAAATCCGCCGGCGACACGGAAAAGCCGCTCCTGATCGTCGATGCGGCCCTGCCCAGCGACCACTTGCGCGCCCCGGCCGCGACCGAAGCGCCGCTGGAGCTGACGGAAACCTCGGCCCGGCGGCTGGGGCCGCTGGCCTATTCGCTGGAGAACGGACTTTACCGCCAGGCGTTGGCCCAGGGCGACGACGCCGGTTGGCGGGATTATCTGGCCGACAACGACCGACGTGCCCAGCGCCTCGACGAATTGCAGCTCGCCCAGGTCTGGCGGGTCTGGCAAACGGCCGGCCTGGCCGGCGGCGCTGCCTCCCGGCTCGAGCCCGGCCGCCGGGCGGCGCTGGACCGAAAGTGGCGCAAACCGCCGGCCCGGGGCGACGGGCTGCAAGCCCTCGACGACTGGCCGACGCATCCGGAACCGGCGGAGAACCGGGTGGCCTGGAAGAATCATTTCGCCGCGGCGCTGGCCTACCTGGCCGATCCGGCTTCGACCCCGGCGGAAGAAAAGCCGGCCGCGGTCGAAAAAACGGAAGACAAAAAAACCGCCGCCCCCGCAGCCGAAGCGGCATCTATTCCCGTCACGCTACCCGCCCGCCGTCACCACTTCACCGCCGGGGCGCGGGTCGACAAGCAGTTGATCCTGCTCTGCGACGCGCCGACCACCAATACCTTCGACGCCAGCTGGACCATCGAACTCGGCCGGCAGACCCTGGGGACCTGGAACACCACCGGCAAACTCTCGCCCGGGCATCTGGGGCGGTACGATTTTCACTTCCCGGCCCTGGCTCCGGCTACGGCCACGACCGACGGGCGCATCCGCCTGATCGCCAAATTCGGCGACCTGACCGCCAAGGACGAGTTCGAGTTCCGGCTTTACCCGCCGCGCCGGCCGCCGGCCGACAATTTCGGCGAAATCCTGGTCCTCGATCCGGCGGCCCAACTGGCCCAGAACCTGAACGCCGCCGGCTACAAGACCGCCCTCTGGCAGGGCCAAACCGCCCTCGGCCGCCTGCTGGTCCTGGATGAGACCGCCGCCAGCGGCGGCAAAAAACTGCCCTGCGCGCCGGCCGATTTCGTCGCCGTCGGCGGTCGCCTGCTGCTAATGATCTCGTCGGCCGCCGCCCTGCGCGAGCACGGCTGGCAGATCGAAACCAGCGCCGAAGCCCAGGCCTGGCCGCTGCCGACCCTGTCCACCCACCCCGTGGTGGCCCAGCTGGACGGCCACGATCTGCGCGACTGGTCCGCACCGACCCCGGACCCAAAAAAGCCGGCCGCCGAGGGCGGCGCCATCGCCCCGTTCTTCCTGCTCAAGCCCGACACGGCCGCCTGGCAGCCGCTGTTGGAGGGTGGCTACGACCTGGCCGCCAGCCCACTCCTGGAACTGCACCACGGCCGGGGCCTGGCCCTGCTCGGTACGCTCGACCTGTTTGGCCATTGGCAGACGGACCCGGCGGCCGCGCTCCTGCTCGATCGGCTGCTCGGTTACGCCGCCAGCTATGTCCCGTCGCAGCCGAATGCCGCCACTTGGTATCTGGGCGGGGCCGAGGGGGATGAGCAACTCAGCCGCCTGGGAGTGGAATACCAGTTGACCGCGGCCGTTCCGACCACGCCGGGTCTGTTGATCCTGGGCGGAGACAGCCTGCCGGACGACGCGCAGCTCAAGAAATTTCTGGCCGCCGGGGGGCGGCTGCTGGCGCTGCCGCGTGCGCTGGGGCCGGCCCCGCTGGGCTTGGCTGTGGCCGCCCGGCTGCTGGAAGGCACGCCCGAATTGCCCGACTGGCCCGAGCTGCGCGGGCTGACCCCCGGCGATCTGCGCCTGCCGACGGCTGGAGAATTTCTGGCCCTGGGCGCGGGCGAAGGGAAGTCGGAAACCGCCGCCGGCGGCCTGCTGGCCCGCTATCGGGGCGAGGCCGGGCTGGCCTTGTTTCTGCAACTCGGGCAGCCGCAACCGTCCGCCGCCGGCAAACCAAAGCCGTCGCCGGCCATGCGCCACCGCCGGGTTTTGGCCCAATTGCTGACCAATCTGGGGGCGGCCTTCCGCAATTCCGCGGCCACGCTGAACGGTCAGAAGCCCGAGCCTCCGTTGTATTGGCAGGAGAGTCCGGAGCCGCCGCTTGAGGATCTGGCCGGGCTCTGAGGCTCAGGCCCGCCTTTTAATGCGCCGGGCGAGTATCAGCCCCGCCGCGCCGGCGGCATAGGCCAGAGCCGTCGGCACCCAACCTCCGGCTTCGCCGGCCAGGTTCGCCGCCGCGGCCAGCGGGCTGACCAATCGCCCGGCCCCCTGAGGCGAGAATTCGCCCAACCGGGCCGCAACCAGTTCGGCCTGATAAAAGGCCAGAAGCGGAGGCAGAAAAAACAAGGCGGTTTGCAGCGGGTAATAGGCACGGCTGGTCCAGCGCTCCAGTTGCCCGGACCACGCCGTTACGGCCAGGAACAGAGCCACAGCCCCCGCCCACTCGGCCGGCCCGACCGGTTCAAGCCGGACCACCACCGCCACCGGCAGAGCCAGCAGCGCCGGTATCAGCCAGACATTTGACAGCCGACCGGATTCAGACCTTCCCGCCGACTCCAGCGGCCGAATAAACGCCACCCAAAGCAGCGCCAGCCACTGCAACAGCAGCCAGTGCGGCCGCGAGGCGGTCTCCGCCAGACTCAGGATCGGGCTCAACGGCTCGCCGGCCAGAACCAGCAGGCCGGCTGCAAACCAGCCGGCCCCCAGGAGCACCTCGGGGAGGCCGGGCTCCAGCTCGCGGGC
>CAYMGG010000517.1:0-3451 GCA_964389915.1 uncultured Planctomycetaceae bacterium | reverse complement strand
CGCTGGCCGATCCGCGCTTCGTCGGCTGCCACTGGTTCACCTATGCCGACGAGGCCACCACCGGCCGGCCGCTGGACGGCGAAGATTACCAGATCGGTTTCGTGGACGTGGCCGACCATTCCTATCCGGAGATTATCGCCGCGGCCCGCGAGGTCGGCCAGGAGATGTATTCCCTACGGGCCGGCCAAAAATAGGCAATCCGGGGTTGAGTAACTGACGGGGGCGGGCGACCGCCCCCGTTTTTCATGGAATCAGCCGGTAGGGTGGGATTAATCCCACCCTACCGGCTCGGAAAAGAGTCCGTGCATTCAGGCGATTCGGAGCACTTGGTCGGCGAGGCGTACAGGCAGGTATGGCAGCAGGCAGAAAAAATACGCCCGGTAGCCGGTGAGGATAAGCGGGCCGCCGCAGAGATCGTATTCCACGGTGACAAAAAAGGGATATCGCCTTTCGGCTGGCTGTATGGTGCAGACGACTCCGCCAAAGTCCTCGTATGCCGACAGAATCCGTCCGGTTTCCGCGATCAGCCAGCGGCCATCCGGCATCTGCTTGAGGGTTTGGAATTTCAGCCCCAGACGGGAAAATATGGCGAATGTGGTCCGATCATTCTGATCGACAAACAGTGGAATTTCCGGGGTGAAGCTCTGGGCCAGATCCCGCGCGAGACGATTTTCACAGACTGGCAACGACAGGTGGCTGAAGGCAAAGCCGAGCAGAAACAGCCCCAGGGGAATTTCAATGACCAGGGCCAGGACTCTTCGTCCGCGCGGTTGGGTGAGTTGTGAAAGAAGCCGCATGCCGACGCCTCGGTTCAATGATTACCCCTGAATGTTAGCGGAATTTTGGGGCGGGTGTAACTTTTTTCATTCTCCCGGATCAATATTGTTGGGTGAGATTGGATTTGGATGGACAATAACCTATAGCTGGAGGGCTAGAAATGTCCGAGGCCGTCAAGCAGTTGAACGAAATGGATTTCGCCCAGGTTACCGGCCGGGGCGTTACGCTGGTTGATTTCTGGGCGTCTTGGTGCGGCCCGTGCCGGACGCAACTTCCAATACTTGAGGAGGTTGCCAAGACGATCGGGGCGAGGGCGGCCGTGACCAAGGTCAATGTGGATGAGCATCCGGACCTGGCCGGGCAATTCGGCGTCCGTTCGATTCCGACCCTGATCGTGCTCAAGGACGGGATGGAACTGCGGCGCTTCGTGGGCGTGCAACCGGCCAGTACCCTGGTCGGAGCCCTGGACCAGGCCTTGGGTTGAGGGGATTCATGCCGCGAGGCAAAGGAGTGAAATCATGAATTGGACCATTATCGCCGGCGTCAGCCTGGGCGCATTGGGCGGCGCGTGGCTGGGAAGCTTGCGAACCTGCGAAAGCGGAGTGTGCCCGCTTACGGCTAATCCTTATCGGGGGGGCATTTTCGGAGCCATCATCGGCCTGGCCTTGACCATTGGGACGGCTATTCCCGGGGGATCGCCTTTTCCGGCCAATGGCGGCAGCGCCGCGCCGGAGTCAGGTGCCGCCGCGGTTGCCGAACCGGGCAGCGGGGCCGGGGCGGAAGCGGTCCGCGAAATCACCGGGGCTGAAGATTTCGCCGCCCTGACCAAAGGCCCGGGAATCAATGTGGTGCGCTTCCATGCGGTCTGGTGCGGCCCATGCCGCGCTTATGAACCGATCTTCGCCTCCGTGGCCGGCCAGGTCGGCGCTAAGGCCAAGTTCTACGCCGTGGACGTAGACCAGGTTCCGGCCGTGGCGCAAGCCAGCGGGATCAGCGCTTTGCCCACGACCGTGATTTACCGGGATGGCCGGGAAGTCGGCCGGGTTGAAGGGCTGATTTCGGCCAAGGATCTGCTGACACATGTGGGCGAAAGCGGCACCTGAGCGGAAAGCGGATCAGATGTGCCCGGCTGCGCTCCGTTTGACCGGCCCGCAGCCGAAGGCTGACGCTCTGCTGGCGTTGGATAAAATGCCGTTTTAAATGCGGTTATGATTTTTCAGAATCTCCTGGGCCGGGACAGCCAAGCGCTGCGCCGGCTTTTTTCATAGCCGCGGCTTGACAATGAAGGTCTATAAGGATAAGCTAGGTAATATAAATGGATCTTTATGGAGGAAGCCATGTCTCGCCCCAACATCCTGTGGATCATGACCGACCAGTTTAACGCCGGGTGCCTGAGTTGCCTGGGTTCGCAAGTCCGCACCCCGCACCTGGACGCTTTGGCGGCCGACGGTGTGCTTTTCGACCGGGCCTATTGCAACAATCCCATCTGCGCACCGTCGCGGGTCTCCTTTCTGACCGGGCAGTATTGCCACACGCACGGCGTGCAGGGCAACGCGGTCACCGAATATGCGTTGAGCAATCCGCCGACCCTGTCGCGCGAATTGCGCCAGGCCGGCTGGCGCTGCGGGCTGACGGGCAAGGCCCACCTGCCGCGTCCTTGGCTGGAGCGGGACTTCGAGTTTCTGCGTTTTACGGATCTATGCGACGCCTGGCCGGGCGACCCGCTGACCTGCCATTACTTTTCCTATTTGGCCGACAAGGGACTGGCCGGCTGGTATGAGGAAGGCACGCCCCGGCCGGGGTTGAAGGGCTATGGCGATGGCTCCCAGGCCGCCGACCTGCCTTATGAACACAGCATCGAGCACTACACCGGCGACGAGAGCCTGAACTTTTTGGGTTCGGCGGCGCTGGACGAGCGGCCCTTCTTCCTCAAGATGAGTTTCCAGCGGCCGCACGATCCGATCCGGCCGGCGCGGGAATATTTCGATTTGTACGATCCGGACCAGATCGAACTGCCGGCCAGCGCGGTGGATTGGTTCGAAAATCGTTTCGCCGGCAAGCCGGACGCGATCTACGGCCCGCTGCGCACCCGGGGCTCGGCCTATCCGCTGGCCTGCGCGGACCGGGCCGCACTGCGCCGGGCGGTGGCCAGCTATTACGCCCTGGTCACCTGCATCGATTTGGAGATCGGCCGGGTCATCGCCCGGCTCAAGGAGACCGGGCGTTACGACAATACGGTGATCGTCTTCACCGCCGACCACGGTGATTTCGCCGGCGAGCACGGGCTGCACATGAAGAACCTGGGGATTTACGAGAGCATCCACCGGATTCCGTTCATCCTGCGCCTGCCGGGCGGGCCGCAAGGCGCGCGCCGCGCCCAGCTGATCGAATCGGTGGACATGGCCCCGACCCTGTTGACCGCCGCCGGCCTGGCGGTGCCGGCCGAGATGGAAGGCGTGGCGCTCCAGCCCCTGGCGGCGGACCCGGCCGCGCCCGGCAAGACCGAGGCGGTGGCCGAATGGTCCTGGTCCAACGAGCGCAAGCGCTACAACGCTCTGCGGACCCGGACCCATCGGCTGGTCTACTACTCCCGGGAGATCGGCGGCGAACTGTACGACGTGCAGGCCGATCCCGGCGAGTTGAACAATCTCTGGGCCGATCCCCGCCAAGCGGC
>CAYMGG010000516.1:0-3468 GCA_964389915.1 uncultured Planctomycetaceae bacterium | reverse complement strand
GCCCCAACAGTAGTTTCCCGGCGGCCAGCGGCAGGCGGGCGGTGGGCGCCGGGAACTGGCGGCCCGAGAAGTTGCGCAGCACGTCGGCCAGGCCCCGGCCGGCCGAATCAAGCGTGTCCCACCAGGTGTCGCGGCCGGCGGAAAAGTTTTCGGCAATGGCCAGGAGCGCCCGGCCGCCCTCGAAATAGGCTGTGCGCAGCAGGTCTTCCGGGGCGCTGCCGGCGATCGCCTGATTGTACATGTCCGAGGCGGCGGTGAAGTAGCGCCGCGCCCGGCGGCTGGCCTCGCCGGCGCCGGCTTCGCCCGGGTCGCCGGCGGCGGCGAGCTCCCGTCGGCCGCGGCCCATGTAGATGCCGCCCAATTGAAGCAGAGAGAGGAATTTTTCCCGCTGGCGGGGCGAGTTGAGCAGGAAGAACCGGTACTGGCGTTCGGCCTGATCGATCTGGCCGGATTTTTCATAGACTACCGCCAGGTGGTAGTTGGTCAGGAGCCGGTCCTCGCGGGAGAGCTCGAATTCGCGGGGCAGGTACTCGCGCCGGCCGGTCGAGAGGTCGGCCAGCGGGGTGAGCGCACCGGCCAGGGGTGAACCGGTCTGCCCTGCCAGCTCGATCTCTTCGCGGCGGAAATCTTTGTCCAGCTCCTCCAGCGTGGTCAGGGCCAGATGGTTCTGGCCGCTTTCCAGGGCGCATAGCGCTTGGTGGAAACGCAGATACCGCCCGCGGCGGGTCTGGCGCACCTTCAACTCGGCCGCGTCCGGCGTGGCGTCGGCCGGGCCGGAGTGCGGATACTGGCGGTCGTAAGTGGCCTGTTGGGTCGGCGTCCGGGGCCGGGTCTCCCAGGCGATGGCCCGTTCATAGGCCCAGGCGGCGTCGGACAAGCGCTCGGCCCGGCGCAGGGAGATGCGATCGGCGGACATCCGGGTAGTGTCGGCCAGCAGCATATACGGATTGATCAGGTCGTGGCGGCCCTCCAGTTGGCGATTGTAATGCAGAAACATCAGCTCGAAATCGGCGCGGGCCTGCATGACCTTTTTAAGCTGTTCCTGGGGCGAAAGCGGGGTCTGGGGGTCGGCGACCTGGCGCAGCGAATTCCAGCCGCTTTTGTAAAGCTCGATCAGTGGGGGTTTTTCGACCTTGATGTCCTTGGGCCACATCATATAGGCGGCCAAGGCGCTGAGTCCCGAAAGGGCCAGCAGAATCAGGGGGTGGTAATAATAAAGTTTTCCGACCAGGCTGAGGGAGGTCTTTTCGCCGGAAGCCTCCAGCGATTCGAGCTCTTCCAGGTCGATGCCGTCGAGCCCGGTAATGTCGGATTCTTCGTTTTTGGCCTGCTCTGGCATCGGCATTTCCCCCCGCGCGCGGCGGGCGGGGCACTACGCGCCCCGGTCACTGATAACTATATTCTATCATTGTATTTATCGGACGCTTCGACTCAAGGGCAAATTTTCCGGTTTGAGTTGAAGCTGGCGTGTGCTAGAATGGGGTGTTGGCGGCGACGAAAGTGCCTGGCAGCCAAGGCATTTTGCTTGACTTGAGGGGTGGTTCAAAAATACTTTAACGAGTTGCATAACGCCTACGCCAGACCTTATCGGAAGGATGAGATCGTGACCCGGATTATGGTGGTCGACGACGAACCGGATGCACTTGATTTATACGTCATCTGCCTGCGCGGGGCGGATCGGGAGATCGTGCCGTTCTCCAGCCCCAAGGACGCTTTGATCGCCTTGGATGAAGCCGAATGGGACGTGGTTATCACTGATGTAATGATGCCGGAAGTCGATGGCTTTCAACTGGTTGAAAAAGTTTTACACAATGCTAAAGGGGTTCCCTGCATCGTGGTGACGGGCTTCGGGACCGACACCACGCTGATCCGGGCGCTGAAAACTGATTGTTTCGGATATATAAATAAACCTTTTGACTTCAATTACCTGAACCTCCTGGTCGATAAAGCCATAAGGTCGCGGGGTTGTTCCTGGAGCCGTGCCCAGATGGCTAAACGCGAACAAGGCGATATTGGAGGACAGGTATAATGAGTTCCGTCGCGAAAATCTTCGTGGTCATCAACATGTTGCTGGCGTTCATGTTTTTGACCGTCAGCCTGGTGCTGTATTCCAAAAAGGTCAATTGGGTCGAGCAGACTCAGAAACAGACCGACGCCCTCGGGGCCATGGCGGCCAAGTATGAAAAAGATTCCGCCGAATGGCTCAAGCGGGATGCCGATCAGAAGGATCAGATCGTCGCCCTGGACAAAGACCTGAAGGCGGAGAAGGCCAAGAGCGAGGGCGCGCAGGCCAACAACGACGAGCTCAAGAAGATGAACGACGGGCTGCGCGGTTCGGTCGACAACATCAGCGACAAGATCGAGAAGATCCAGGCGCAGCTGGCCTCGGCCGAAGAGCAGGCGGGCAAGCTGCGCGAGGCCAAGGAGAAGGCCGAGCAGGAGCGCGATCAGGCTTCGGCCTCCATGGAGTTCGCCCGGGTGCAGGCCATCGAGGTCACCGCCGACCTGAAGGAGGCCGAGGCGCAGATGGTCGAGCTCTCCAAGGTCAACGCCGATCTGATGGAGCAGGTGATGCAGATGCGCGCGGCCCTGGCGCGCGGCGGTTCGACCGGCGAGAGCGCGGTGGCCCTGGCCGGTCCGGCCACGCCGATCTCGGCGCGGGTGCTGCAAGTCGCTCCGGAAGTCGGCATCGTCATTCTCAACGTCGGCGAGAAGGATCAGGTCAAGGCGGGTATGGAGTTCGTCATCTCCCGCGGCGACGCCTACGTCGGCAAGGTCAAGGTTCGCAATCTGTACCAGGACATGAGTTCGGCGGTGGTGATCCCGGAGATGACCAAGGCGCCGATTCAGGTCAGCGACATGGCCCAGACCATGTAGCGGTCGGGCGGAAGGTTGGGGCGCCGCGCCTTGCAGAGGCGGCGCGCGAAGACAAGGCCGAGCGCTTCGGTTTTGTTTTCGTTTCCGAGTAAGGCGCTGGTCATAATTAAAGGTTGCGAGTTTCAGTCGAGGAGCGGCGGAGCGAAAGGTGTTTTTGGTCGTGGTTCGGGCCAAAACGCCGAAAGCGCGCGCGGACGCGACGAAGGATCAAGCCGCAACCTTTAATTATGACCAGCGCTTAAGAGGATCGAGGGGCGATGAGAAACCAGACTCGCGACGACTACCAGCTATATTCTGCACCGAGCCTTTCGGGTCTGGCGGCCTATGTCAGTATGGCCGTGGCCATCTTCTTCGCCTCGTACATGATTTACGCCGAAAAACGCATCGCGCGCCTGGAAGACGAGGTGCGCGACATGGACAAGCGGGTAACGCGCGAGCTGGTGACCATGGCTGCGCGGGGCTATCCGGCCTCGCCGCTGGTGGCGGTCGAACCGCCCGCGTCGCGCGAAAGCGCACAGCGGCCGGCCCCGGTCCCCAGTGTTCCGGCGCCTGCGGCCGCTCCGGCCGTGCCGCCGGCTCCGACCGTTCGGC
>CAYMGG010000515.1:0-3480 GCA_964389915.1 uncultured Planctomycetaceae bacterium | reverse complement strand
TTACGCCAAAGCCTTGAACTTCGAGAATGCCCTCGCATACCCCCCGCCGATGCAAAGACTTGAAGAGAATTTTTTGAGGGGGTCTGGGGGAACTTTTTTGTAAAAAAGTTCCCCCTTAGGGTTGCCTCCTGCGGCTCACGCCTCGAAGACCGGCGGCCGGCGGCGGTACTCGCCCGGGGTCACGCCCAAAATCTGCCGAAAGACGCGGTAGAAGGTGGGCATGCCCGCAAAACCCAGACGCTCGGCGATGGCGCTCTGCTTGAGTTCGGTCTCGCGCAGCAGACGGCCGGCCTCGCGAATCCGGGCACGGTTCAGGTATTCGTGCGGCGGCAGGCCGTATTCCCGTCTAAAAATCCGGGTCAAATGTTCGCGAGTCACGCCCAACCGGCGGGCCAATTCGGCCACACCGGGCTGAGCCGACAGATCCCGCTCCAACTCTGCCGCCGCCGCGCGGGCCAGGCGGAGCTGCCCGCCCTCGGCCGCCCGCTGCTCGCCCGCCAGCGCTACGGCCAGTAGCAGATCCGAAATCAAGCCCGCGGCTTCCGAAGCCCGTAGTTGCAACTCCCGTTCCGGCCGGTGGCAGAGCGCCAGCAGCCGGCGCAGGAGGGAATGCTCGGTCGGCAACTCAAAGACTGCCCCGTAACGCGCCAGCAGGTCGCCAACCATCAGGGCCGAAGCCCCGCCGGCGAAAACCATCCCGAAACACTCCCAACTCTCGGCCTGTCGGGGATCGAAATAGTAGCGCACTTTTTGCGGATCGAGTTCGGCCAGATCGATCAGGTAGCCGGTTCCGGCCGGAATCCGGCGGATCTGTCCGACTTCGACCAGCATCCCCACGCCGGCCAGCGTGTAGTGCAATAAGGTCTGGTCGGGCTTGGCCCGCAAGAACACCTCGGAACGATACTCCGGACTGGCGATAAGGTGGTGGTTGAGGTAGACGGGCGTCGGGAAGGCCGGCATCCCCCCCAGAGGTTGGACCCGCAAATCCGCCAGGATGGTGCTATGCCTCGCCATCTTCTCCTCCAGATCACATTTCAGTATATATTGTCACATTGTCGCTCTTGCTGGCCGACATATCAAGGTTAAATTCAATACAGAAGGGATCTATCGTAGATCATATTTCGATATTCAAGGAGTAGACATGAATTCGCCCGCCGTGGTTTTCGAAGCGGTTCGCCAAGTGGCCTTCCGGGAAGTGCCGGTGCCCGAGCCCGGCCCCCGGGACGTGGTCGTGCGCACCCGCTACTCGCTCATCAGCAATGGCACCGAATCCTCCTTCCTGCGCGGCGAGCGGGTGGCCGGCGACACCCCGTCCAAGCCCGGCGACCGCCTCCCCCTGCCCCAGGTCACGGGCTATCAGAAGGTGGGCGTGGTCGAGAGCGCCCCGGCCGGCAGCGGCCTCAAGCCCGGCCAATGGGTTTTCGCCACCATGAGCCGGATCGATTGGCCGGAACAGAAGATGGGCGGCCATGTGGCCCGGGCGGTGACCGACCTGGATCAGGTTATTCCGCTTCCGGACGGCCTGGAGCCGGAGGAGGCCTGCGGGCTGGTGCTGATGCAGGTCGGCTACAACTGCGGCGCGCGCGCCCCCGAGGCGGCCGGCCTGGCCGCTCTGGTCATCGGCGACGGCTTGGTCGGCCACTGGTCGGCCCAGACTTTGCAGCATCGCGGGGCGCGGGTCGTCATGCTGGGCCGCCACCGCGACCGTTACGCCCGGCTGACACTACGGCCCGGCGACGCGATCGTGGATCAGCGGACCGAAACCGACTGGCTGGGCGCGGTGCGGGCCGCGGCGCCAAAGGGAATCGACATCGTGGTCGATACGGTCGGCGACAATCAGGCGGTGCTGGATTTGTTTCAGCAGTACAACCGTGGGGCGCACTGGGTCTCGGCCGGTTTCCACGGCCCGCGCGGCGGGGTGGACATTCAGGTCCTGCGCAACCGCGAGCTTTCGCTGCACACGCCTTCGGGCTGGACCCGGCCGCGCCTGGAGACCACGCTGAAACTGTTGGCCGCCGGCCACTTGGGCCAGAAGCATCTCATCACCCATCGCCTGCCGGCCAGTAAAGCCCCGGAAGCCTTTCAGATGATCCTGGACAAGCAACCTGGCGTGCTGGGCATAGTGCTAGATTGGAACAACCTTTAGCCCCATTTGCGTTAGGCCCGAATCGATAGCGGTTCGAACGCGGGCGACGTTGAAGCGCGCCATCTGAACGCTCGAAAAGGCTAAGCTGGCGAGAATTTTTGGGAGGGTCCGGGAGTCTTTTTTGCAAAAAAGGTTCCCGGAAATAGGTCACTAAAAACGGAGAGACTCATGAAAGCCGTGCAATTTTCCGCCCCGGGTAAAGTCGGTCTGGTCGATATCCCCCAACCCCAACCGCCGGCCGGCGAGGTGCTGGTCAAGGTCCGGGCCATCACCACCTGCCCGCAGTGGGATATGCATATCTATCACGGCGAGCCGATGTTTGTCGGCCGGCCGATCACCTACCCCTTTCCGGCCGGGCAGCCGGGGCACGAACTGGCCGGCGAGGTAGCGGCCGTGGGCGAGAACGTCAGCACGTTCCGCAAAGGCCAACGGGTGGTGGCTTGGCGCGACTGTGGCTGCGGCAATCAGCGCACCGGCGGCTATGCGGAATATGTCTGCCTGCCGGAGACGGCGCTCCTGAAGCTGCCGGACAATGCGGAATTCCGTGACTACGCCTCGCTGGAACTGGGCATGTGCGTGGGCGGCACGTTCCTGGACCTGAACCGCTCGACCTCCTTGGCCGGCAAGATCGTGGGCGTCAGCGGCCTGGGCGGCGCGGGCCTGTTGGCCGCGCAATACGCCAAGGCCGAGGGCGCGGCGGAGGTGGTCGGGTTCGAACTTGACCCCGGCCGGGCCGAATCGGCCGCCCGCTTCGGCGTGGACCGGATCGTCGATCCGCGGCAGGCCGGCGACAAGCGCTATCTCGACGTGGCCATCGATTGCGTGGGCGCGCGAGCCTCGATCGAACTGCTCCTGGGCCTGACCAAAGAGATCGTGGCCATCTTCGGCGTGCAGCGCGAGCCGGTCACCTTCCCGGCCATGGCGGGCAACCTGAAGCTTTTCGGCATGCCCCAGCACTCCAAGCCGGCCGCCGAATACGCGCTGGCGCACGTCACGGCCGGCCGCGTCTCGCTGCGTGGCTTGATCGGCGCGGAACTGAGCCTCGCGGAATACGAAAAGGGCGTGCAACTGCTCAAGAAGCGCGAAGTCATCAAGGTCTGCTATCTACCCCACGGTTGAAACCGCGCTTGACGACCGATCCCGGGGGAACTTTTTTGCAAAAAAGTTCCCCCGGACCCCCTCAAAAAACTCTCCTCCAGCTTCGCCAGTTTTAGCGCTAGGCGTGGGACTGGCCTCGCATTTTGCCCATCTGAACGCTGAAGAATGCGAAGCCTGGCAAAAGTTTTTTGAAAGAGTTTGAGAGAACTTTTTTCCAAAAAAGTTCTCTCAATGCT
>CAYMGG010000514.1:0-3491 GCA_964389915.1 uncultured Planctomycetaceae bacterium | reverse complement strand
TCCGCTACCCGTTTAATCAATTTTTCTTCGCCGAATTACGCAACGCTACACAGTGGCTGTAGATGTATCGTTCTGCTATTTAACAGGATTGGGAATAATTTTGCCGATGTATGGCAAAAGCTGGTGATTGATTTGCTGGATTATTAAAAATTCCATAAAGATTAACTAGATCAGGGATTGAGCCAATGCAGGTCCCAAACGGGTTTTACGAATTATGTTTCGGCTGTCATTTGAACCTGACCTTGCTGGCGATCGTGTTTTGCGACAAGCTCCGTTTTGGCATCATCGCCACGGTTTTTCTGGTTCATGAGCTGTCATGGGTGACGATTTATTGCCTGTATCGTTTCGGCATCCTTGACGGAAGGCCGAATCTCGGTCCCAGGAAAAAGGGGGAGTGATTTTTCTTATCGCCAGGCGCACGTTTTCCGGTGGTTCTGAAAGCATGATCCTGCCGGCCGGACATTTTCGGCTAATATCAGCTCGAGGTATTGATGGCCGACGAACGTTCCGGACCGGGTGAATCTGGTGAGAGTTTTTTGGCGGGGTTTGGGGTACCTTTTTTGCAAAAAAAAAAGGTTCCCCGGAAGTCTATAGCCAAGATTTTACAAAAAAAGGCCTTGGCGATGCGTTTTGAAACCCTCTGTCTGCACAGCATCAGCCGGCACCGGCCGGCCGAGGCCTGGCACATGGCCCCGCACCAGCACGCGCATTGCGAGATGGTCGTGGTCGCCCACGGTCGGCAGGAAACCGAGATCGCGGGCCGGCGATACGTGGCCGAAATGGGCGATGCGCTGTTTTATCCGCCGAAAATCCTGCATGAAGAATGGAGCGCCCGCCGCGACCGGCTGGAGAGCATCTTCTTCAGCTTCGCCTGGCCCGACTGCCCGCCCGATCTGCATCACCATCTGCGCGATCCGAAAGGGCGAATGTTGGCGCTGGCGGGCTGGCTCCTGGCCGAGCGCGACGCTCATTCGCCCGGCGCGGCGGCGACCCGCGGCGCCCTGCTCTCGGCCATCATGGCCCTGTACGCCCAGGGCGTAGGCGGCGGCGAAGACCCGCTCGTCACCGCCACGCGGCGTTATATCCGGGCGCATCTGGCCGAACCTTTGACGCTCGAGGCCTTGGCCGTGCGGGCGGGCTTGAGTAAATTCCACTTCCTGCGCCGTTACCGGACCCTGACCGGCCGGACACCGTTGGATGACGTCCGCGCCCTGCGCGTGGACCGGGCGCGGGAGCTGATCCTCACCACCGACCTGCCGCTCAAGACCGTGGCCCCGTTGACGGGGCTGGCCAACGAACAACATCTGTCGCGCCTCTTTCGCCGCCAGTTGGGCATCACTCCGGGCAGCCTGCGCGGAAGTTGAAGCCCTCGCCCGCTTCGGGGAAGGTTGTTGGCATAACCAGGTTCTTCGGCCTCCAACATATTTTTATCTACCTCGACGCTTCGTAGGGCAAGCCAGGTGAATTCAGGATTGGCGAAGATCGGATGAGTATCGTTGCATAGTTATCGTCCGAGGATCAGTCTGCCAACGTTCTGCCCATCTGAACGCGGAAGAAGGCGAAGCCTGGTCAGAGTTTTTTGAAGGAGTTTGAGGGAACTTTTTTTCAAAAAAGTTCCCTCAAAACCCGGAGCTTTTTACGCGGTTTCCCGGAATCGGCGGAGGGTTCAATCGGCGGGCGAACGGCCGGTAGCCAGCTGGTCACGGATGGCGGCGGCCGCGGTTTGCAGGCGGTGGGCGGCGGCGCGCTTTTCGGCCTCGCCCGCGAAACGTCGGGAGATGGCCAGCCCGGCGCTCTCGTCCAGGACCGTGCCGAGACTGAGGTGACCATCGGGAAAGCTCAGTTCCGCATAACCGTGCGTCCGGGCCGCCAGGATGGCCGGCCGGGCCGCCTCGGGCCAGTCAGTTTCGGGCCGGCCGGCCAGCAAGGCCACGCCGGCGCTGGAGTTCTCGGCCGGACGCAGTTCGTGGGTGCCGATGCCGGAGAGCAGCTTCTGCCCCGGCCGGACGTGGAGCAGGAAGCAGAACGAATCCCGCCAGAGCACGCCCACCGAAACGGCGAAACCTTCGCCCAGCAATTCTTCGGCCTGGGGCAGCGCCGCCGGCAGCAGGCGCGACCCTTGCAGGCTCTGGGCCGCCAGCACGTGCAGGCCCGGACCGGGCCGATATTTCCGCCCCGGCGTGCGCTGGGCCAGCCCCAGCAGCTCCAACGTGCCCAGCACGCGGTTGACGACCGTGGGGTCGGCGTCCAGCGCCCGGGCCAGCTCGCGGCAGCCCACGTCGCGCCCGGCCACGGCCAGGGCTTGCAGGCAGGCCAGGCCGTTCATGATGCTCTGGTTGGGCCGCGAGGTGGTCATGCCAAAATCCTTCAGCTCGCTGAAACCGGCGGCAGTTGCCCCTGCGCCGCCAGCCGGCGCGCATACCGGGCGACCGTTCGGGGCGTGACATTGATAATAGAGCCGCCCAGCAGCCAGTCAACCAGGCGCATGAATTCGTGCCCCTGCCGCCAGATGTGCGGGTTGAACGCCACCACCGGCGCATCGATCACGCCCAGGAACCAGCCCGGCGAAACGAAGGGCGTTTTCGCGGTGCAGTCGTCGACCGTGTTGACCCGGACATAAGGCGAGCCGGTGCAGATGGTGCGGTTGGTCTGGTTGAGGGCCAGATGGCCGGGCGTTTCATAAAGCACCCGATTGCGGCCGGGCCGGGCGCAACTGACCGTGTATTCCAGGCCCGCGTTCTCCAGCGCGCGGAAGATATCGGGCCGGACCTGGGTGAAACTGGCCAGATCGGAATCCAGAAAGCAGAGATGCCCGCGCGGCGTCCAGGCCGGGCCGCAGACCTCGGCGATCTGCGTGCGGGCCTGGCGGGCGTGCCGCTCCAACTCGGCCGGCGGGCAGGCGGATTCGACCAACACCCCCCGGCCGCCGCAGTGCAGGACCGGCTCGATCAGCCCCAAAGCCCCGCCACTCTCGACCGGCACGCTCAGCAGCTCCCAGTGCTGCGGACAGGTCGTATAGCGGGCCGTCTGCACGCCCAGCCCGAGCTTGAGACCGGTGATCGCGCACAATTCGATCAGGTTGAGCATGGCCTCGTTATGGGCCATCTCGCCGGAGTGGACCAGGAGCGAGGCCAATATCCGCCCTTCGCCGCGCCACTTTTCCAATTGCGCGTCGTCCGGCTCCAGATCGTAGACCGTCCGGGTTTGATTGGCCCAAGTCAGGGGCTGCGTTTTGACCACAGGAAAAGCCGGCCGGTTGGGGTCCATGATTTCGATGGCCACGCCCCGGCTCGACCAGGCGAAAAGGTCGCCGTCGCCGGTCTGCCGGCCGACGATGACCGGATTGCCGCTTCGCGCGGCCAAGTCGCAGACGTCGGCCCAGAGCGGCGACCGGGCTTCGGTGTAGCCGGCGCACTCGATCTGCGCCGCGACCAGCGGCGCGGCCGGAGCATAAAGGGCCGGCCGCCGCTCGCGGCAGAGGGTGGCTAGCA
>CAYMGG010000513.1:0-3532 GCA_964389915.1 uncultured Planctomycetaceae bacterium | reverse complement strand
TCTGGCTGGTCGAGAGCGGGCACCTGGAGGTTTTTGCCGTCGAACAGGCCGAAGGCCAGCCGGCGGGGCTGCGCAGCCATCTGTTCCGGGTCGGGGCCGGCGAATTCGTCTGGGGCCTGAGCGGTGAAGACCGCGGTCCGGTCGGCTTGCAGGCGGTGGGAATCGCCGAGGTGCGGGAGCTGTCGCTGGCCGCGGTGCGGGCCGAACCGGCGGCCGCCGGCCGGTTGCCGGCCGCCTTGTCGGTCTGGCTGCGGGCCTTAGGCCAGAGCCTGCTGGGCGGCGGCCCGGCCCGGGCCGGGGACGTCGAGTTGAATCCGGGGCAGGAATTCGCGCTGGGTGGGGGGGTGGGCGCAACCGTGGCGGGCGAGCCGGTTTGGGTCCGCCTGCTCACGGGCGCGGTCTGTCTGAATGGCGAACGGCAGCTGCTGACCCTCAAGCCCGGCAAATGGTTTCCGCTGCCGCCGGGGGGGTGGCTGCGGGCGATACCGCCTTCGACCGGACAGGTTCGCCATCTGGAGGAGATCCTGGCCGCCGGCGAAGGGCTGGCGGAACTCGCCGAATTCCACCGGATCGTTTTGCGGCTGGCGCGCAAACTGCTGGAGCGCAAACGGCTGGTGGAGCGGGTGCGCGGCCAGGTCCGCGAGCGCGGCAATCTGAAGCTTTTCGGGCAGGCGCTGGCGGGCTTCGCCGCCGGCACCAGCGGCGAGGAGCAAGGCGTCGAGACTATCGGGCTTGACCCGTTGCTGGTGGCCTGCCGACTGGTCGGGAACAGCCAGGGGCTGGAGGTGCGGCGGCCGACCGATCCGGACAAGGGTTACGCTCAATCCTGTAACCTGGCGGATATCGCCGCGGCCAGCGGGTTTCGGGCGCGAGAGGTGCGGCTGCGTGGCAAGTGGTGGACCGAGGATCACGGGCCGTTGCTGGCGCGATTGGACGAGAGCCGCCATCCTGTGGCCCTGCTGCCGGCGGGCCCGGGCGGCTATGTGCTGCTCGATCCGGCCGAACAGTCCGAGCTGCCGGTGGACGAGGATCTGGCCGTCCTGCTCATGCCGCAGGCGCACCAGTTCTATCGCCCCTTGCCGTTTCGGCCGGTGCGCGGGCGGGATCTTCTGCGGTTCAGCCTGGCGGGCGAGTGGCGCGATCTGCTGACCCTCTTCTGGTCCGGACTGGCCGCCGGTCTGCTGGGACTGGGGTTGCCTCTGGGGCTGGGGTTGCTGGTAAATCTGTTCATTCCCGCCGCCGAAATCGCGCAGCTGGGACAGCTCTGCCTGGGGCTGCTGATCGCCACCGGCGCGGCCGAGGCCTTCCGGTTCGGTCAGGGGGTGGCGGCTTTGCGCTTGCAGGGGCGGGCCGGGGGCCGGTTGCAGGCGGCCCTCTGGGATCGGCTGCTCGGGCTGCCGGTCAGTTTCTTCAGCCGGTTCAGCGCCGGTGAGTTGACCGAGCGGGCGCTGGTCGTCGATCAGCTGACTCGGCAGCTGTCCGGCAACACGCTGGCGCTGACCCTGACGGCCGCCTTCTCGACGGTCAATCTGCTGCTGCTTTTCTATTATAGCGCTTCTCTGGCCGGCCTGGCCATGGCGCTGGTCGGGGCGATGCTGGTCTTTGTCGGGGGCCTGACCCTGCTGCGGGTGCGGCTCGAACGGCGGGCCGCCGCCGGGCGGTGCCAGCTGGGCGGTCTGGTGTTGCAGTTCATCACCGGCGTGGCCAAGCTGCGGGTGGCCGGGGCGGAGATGCGGGCATTTCACGCCTGGGCCGAGCGCTTCGCCGCTTGGCGGCAGGTCAATCTGCGCGCGGGCGGTTACGATAGTTTGCAGACCGCCGGACTGCAGATCATGCCGCTCCTGGCGAGCCTGGTTTTTTACCTGGCGCTCTACACCACCGCTTTGCGGGATGGCCTCTCCCTGGGCGGATTCCTGGCCTTCTCGGCGGCTTTCGGCCAGTTCCTGGGGGCCTGCCTGGCTCTGATCGGCATCCTGACTCCGGTCTTGATGATCGCGCCCCTCGCCGCCCAGGCCCAGCCGATTCTCGAAACCGTGCCCGAATACGATCCGGCCGATCAGCGCGCCGTCAGCGAACTAAAAGGCGGGCTGGAGGTGTCGCGGGTGAGCTATCGCTACCAACCCGACGCTCCCCTGGTGCTCCGGGACGTCAGCCTCAAGTTGAGGCCCGGGGAGTTCGTGGCTGTGGTCGGGCCTTCCGGGTCCGGCAAAAGCACTCTGCTGCGGCTCCTGTTGGGGTTCGACCAGCCCTGCGGCGGGGCGATCCTTTATGATGGGCAACCCCTCTCCAGCCTGGACGTACGCTCGGTGCGACGCCAGTTGGGGGTGGTGCTGCAAAATGGCCAGGTGTTGGCCGGCGATCTGTATTCCAATATATCCGGCTCCCGGTCCCTCAGCCGGGAGGAGGCCTGGGAGGCGGCTCGCGCCGCCGGTCTGGAGGCGGAGATCAAGAGCCTGCCCCTGCAACTCTCCACGCTGGTTCCGCAGGGCGGCGGCACGCTCTCCGGGGGGCAGCGGCAGCGGCTGCTCATCGCCCGGGCCCTGGCCACGCGGCCGCGTTTGATCTTTTTCGACGAGGCCACGAGCGCGCTGGACAACCGGACCCAGGAGGAAATCCAGACGTCCCTGGAGTCTCTGCGGGCCACGCGACTGGTGATCGCCCACCGCCTGAGTACGGTGCGGCGGGCCGACCGGATCATCGTGCTCGACGAAGGCAAGGTGGTCCAGTGCGGCACCTATGATGAATTGGTGGCGCACGATGGCGTCTTCTGGCGTCTGGCCAGCCGGCAGATGGTGTAGGAGAACTAATGTTCGCTAAGATCTGCGGATGGGGGGTTCTGGTGGCGGCGGCGATCGGCTGCGTCGGCTGGTTCGGCTGGCTGGTGGCCAAGACCGGGCGCGAGGTCCGACAGCGGCACGGTGCGGCCGAGGTCCGGGCCGACCGGGCGGCGCACTCGTCCGGGGCGGTCCTGATCGGCGCGGCTACGGACGAATCTCACGATCCCGACCTGCGGCAGGGCTGTGAACTGGCGGTGGCCGAGGTCAACCGGCAGGGCGGCATCCTGGGGCGGCCGCTCAAACTTCTGGCTTTGGACGACCGGGGCGAACTGGGGCAGGTGCAGCGCGTGGCCCAACAGTTTGCCGACAATCCCGACCTGCTGGCCGTGGTGGGCCATTCCGACTCCGATCTGACCCTGGCCGCGGCGATCATTTACGAATATTACGGGGTGCTGCTGCTGGCGCCGACGGCCGGCCAGGAGCGGCTGCTGCGGCGCGGCTACCGACGACTGGTCCCCACCGGGGCGGAGGACGCGGCCCTGGCCCGGGAGCTGACGGCTTTGGCCCAGGAGCGCGGCTGGCGGCGGCTGGCCTTGGCGTATACCGGCGATGAACTCGGCCGCAGCGGGGCTAATGCCGTCGAGCAGGCGGCCAAGGACGCGGGACTGGACATCTCCGACCGCCTGCCTTTCGATGGGGAGGATTCGCCCGCCAATCTGGCCAAGGGCTTTGCGACCTGGCGGCGGAATTTTCCG
>CAYMGG010000512.1:0-3555 GCA_964389915.1 uncultured Planctomycetaceae bacterium | reverse complement strand
GGAATTGCGCGACCGCTCCGGCCGGCCGATCGCGGCCCGACCGACTTTTGGCCGCGACCGGATCGAGCTCTTCTTCGCCTGGCGACCGGCCGAACATTACCCCCTTCTTTTGGACGACCGGCCGGCCGGAAAATTGACCGCGCCGCCGCCGCCTGCCGAGCTGACCGTGCGCCTGCAAGCGCCGGCCGGCACGCGCCTGGCGGAAATCTCCTTCCCCGCCTCCTCCGAGCAGGTAAACGCGACCGCGCCCGTCGGTCCGGGCGAAACCATCGACCTGATCTGGGAGGTGGAGAAGACCGGCCGGGGCGAGCCGCTAGCGCTAAAGGCCGAAGCCGAGGCCCCGGCCGGCCGGAACGAAATCATCTTTCCCGAACTGGCCCAAGCCGAAGCGATCGTTCTCCGGCGAACCGGTGAAAAGCTCTTCTGGACCGGCCGCTACCAACTACCCGACAGCCTGTCGGACGAGCCGCTGCACCTCAGGCTGACCGGCGGCGGCCGGACGTTGACCATCAATCTGGGCTTCGCTTCGCGGGCCGATGCGGCCGCCAAGATCGAATTGGCCGACTGGCGCTTCCCGGCTGACGCCCAGGGACAATTGCGGCCGCAGCACGCCCGCGACCGGCTCTCCCTGCCCGATCCGGTCTGGACGCGGCTGGCCGGCTGGTTCGGTTTCCGCCCGCCCTTCATCGATTATTACGAACCCTTCACCCATCAGGCCCTCTGCCTGCGTAACGCCGGAACAGAGCCTTTGGCGGTCCTGCTGGTGGCGCAGATGCTCGATTCTTCCGGCCGGCCGGCCGCCGCCTTCGCCACCCCGCAGATGGAATTTTTGCCCGGCGGGAACGCGGTGCGGGCTTTTGCCGAGTTACCGCCCGGATGGACCAAGATCTGCGTCCTGCCCGTTTTCGTCCGGCCGGCCGCGCCGGCGGGCGATTACGTCATGCAGGTCGAGCTCCTCCCGCTGGGAGCGGACCGGCCGTTAAAAACATTCAACCGTCCGGTGGGCGTGGAACGGGGCCGGCCGCTCTTCACCGCCTGGACTTTGGGGGCTTCGGGTCTGGCCCTGGCCTGGCTCGCGGCGCTGGTTGTCGGCTACCGGCGGCTGATCGCCGCGCTGGGCGTGCGCCGGCTGGTGCTGCTCTCGCTGCTGGGCGCGTTGCAGTTCTGCCTCTCCTTTGCCGGCGGCGTGGCGGGCGGGCTGCTCTACGCGCTGCTGGGACCGTTCAACTGTCTGGTGGGGGGCTTGCTGACCGAGGTGATGCTCCACCTGTTGCTGACGGCCATCCTCTGCCTGGTGCCGCGGGTCGGGGCCGTGACTCTGGCGGGCGTGGTCAGCTATCTGATGGGCGGGATCATGTTCGGCTCCTTCGGCCTGACCGACCTGCTCTTCATCGGCTCGGGCCTGGCCTTCCGCGAGCTTTGGCTGCTGCTTATGGGGGCCACCACGTTTCGCGCCCGGGCCACGCCACCGGCCGGCTGGCGGCTGACCCTGGCCCTGGCGGGGGCCAACGCCTGCTGGATCTTCACCTCGCTGGCGCTACAGGGGGTCTTCTTCCGCCTCTTCTTCGCCGACTGGTACATCGCCCTGACCGTGGGCGTGACGGGCTTTCTCTACGCGGCCGTGGGCGTGCGCCTGGGCCTGCCGGTGGGGGCGCAGCTGCGCCAGGTGGCCGCATGATCGAAGTGGAAAATCTCACCGTCACCTATCCCGAGGCGCCGCGCCCCGCCCTGCGGGGGGCGAGCCTGCGCTTGGCGGCGGGGGAGTGTCTACTCGTCACCGGTCCGACCGGCGGGGGCAAATCCACCCTGCTCAACTGCCTGAACGGCCTTCTGCTCCACGAGAGCGGGGCGACGATCACGGGCGAAGTCCGCCTGGCCGGCCGGTCGCTGCGCGAACTGACCCTGCCCGAGACGGCCGCCCTGGCCGGCACGGTGCGCCAGGACCCAGCCACTCAACTCTGCACGGCCACGGTGGCAACCGAAATCGCCTTCGGTTTGGAGAACTTAGGCGTACCGGAGGCCGAAGCCGAAGCGCGACTGACTGAAGCCCTGGCGCAGGTCGGCCTGACGGAACTGCGCTGCCGCCCCACCGAAGCCCTCTCCGGCGGCCAGCAGCAGCGTCTGCTGATCGCCTGCGCCCTGGCGCTGCGGCCGCGCGTGCTTCTTTTGGACGAGCCGCTCAGTCAGCTCGATCCGCTGGGCGCGGCCGAAATCATCGCCGTCCTGGACCAGCTCAAGCGCCGGGGCGACACGGCCATCGTCCTGATCGAACACCGCCTGGACGAAGCCCTGGCCCTGGCCGACCGGCTGCTGCTGGTGGCCGACGGCGAGATCGTGACCGACCGCCCGCGCGATGCGGCCCTGGCCGAGCCGGCGACCTGGCCGGCCCATGGCCTGCGCCTGCCGCCGCTGATCGAGCTTTTCGCGCGGCTGGGCCGACCCGAACGACCGCTCACGGTCGAAGCCGCGCCCAAGCTGTCGGTCGTCGCCACGCCGCCGGTTCCGCCCGCGCCGCCGGTGGGAGAGATCATCTGTGAATTGCGCGGAGTGGAATTCGCCTACGCGGCCGGTGCGCCGGCCGCGCTGGCGGGCTTGGACCTCACCCTGCACCGAGGCGAACGGCTGGCCCTGCTGGGCGGCAACGGCGCGGGTAAATCTACGCTGCTGCATCTGCTGGCCGGAGCCCTCACGCCGACTCGGGGCGAGATCCGCTGGACCGGAACCCGGCCGGCCGTGGGCCTGGTCATGCAGTCGCCGGATCTGATGCTCTTCTGCGAGACAGTGCGCGACGAGGCGGCCTTCGCCCCCCGCCAGGCCGGCCGCGACGAAACCGCGTCCCTGGCCCTGGCCGACCGGCTGCTGGCCAAATTGGAATTGACGGAACTGGCCGACCGGCCGCCCTTCGCGCTCTCGCGGGGCCAGCGGCTGCGCGCGGCCGTGGCCTCGGTGCTGGCCCTGGAACCGGAAGCGCTACTGCTGGACGAGCCGACCTCGGGCCAGGACCGGGCCCGGGTGGAACGCCTGCTGGCCGGTCTGGCCGGCGAGTTCGCCCTGACCGTGTTCTGCACCCACGACCTGGCCGCCGCCGCCCGCCACGCCACCCGCCTGGCCGTGCTGGCCGGCGGCCGGATCGTGGCCACGGGCACGCCGGCCGAACTGCTGCTGAACCCGCAACGCCTGGCCGCCGCCGGCCTGAAACCGCATCCGTTGCACGAATACTCGACCCGGATCGGCGCGGATACCTTGGAGCTGGAATCGCTGCTGGACGCGTTAAGGCCGAAAACAGAACAAAGAAAAGGCTGAAAAAAAGGCGCTTTGGAATTGAGAGAACTTTTTTTCAAAAAAGTTCTCTCAAACTCTTTCAAAAAACTTTAACCAGCTTCGCCTTCTTCAGCGTTCGGATGGAGAAATGGTGAGAGTTTTTTTGAACGGGGGTCTGGGGGAGAACTTTTTTTGCAAAAAAAGTTCTCCCCCAGAATGGCCTTATATCGGTTTCGGCCAATAAGAAGCTCTAACAAAAAGACTTTTCGAGCCTTCGCCAGCAGATGAGCATGC
>CAYMGG010000511.1:0-3559 GCA_964389915.1 uncultured Planctomycetaceae bacterium | reverse complement strand
AGCTTTGCGGAATTTGATGCCGGCCGCCCCGGGCGCGCCGGCGGGGGGAGGGGTGACCAGCGCGCCGCTGGCGCCCCCGACGGCGATGGTCGCGGCCGCTCCGGCCGCGCCGACCGCACCGGCCCTGGGCGTGCCGGCCAAGCCGGCCCTGCCGCCGGCCAAACCGCTGGACCTGGAGAAGGTCCGCCGGCTGGCCGGCTTTAAATACGACCCCATCGACACCCGCAGCCAGATCGCCGAGGAATATCGGATCCTGCGCACCCGGCTGCAAGCGCTCAAGCTGGACAAGCCCAGCGTGCTGCTGACCAGCTGCCATCACAACGAGGGCAAGACCAACACCGCCCTGCGTCTGGCGCAGACCATGGCCAAGCGCAAGGGCAGCAAGATCCTGCTGGTCGACTTCGACTTGCGGCGTCCGACCGTGCACAAGCTGCTGGGTCTGCCGGGGCGCGAACTGGACATCGTCTCCGTGTTGCGCGGCAAGTGCGAGCCCGAGGAGGCGATGCTCTTTTCCGAGGAGGACAACCTGTACATCCTCTGCGCCAAGCGCGAATACTCCAACGGCACCGACTATCTCGAGACCCGCCACGCACGCGAGCTGCTAGATCGGATCCATGCCACATTTGATTTTACGGTGATGGACAGCTGCCCCTGCCTCTCCACCTCCGACCCGGCCATTCTGGGGCCGCACGTCGGCGGGGTGGTGATGGTCATCCGTTCTCTGCAAACCCAGCGCGAATCGATCGAGCATGCCATCCTTAGCCTGGGCGAGCTGGGCGTGCCCACCATCGGCGTGATCCTGACCTTCATGCGCTACTTCATCCCGCGCTACCTCTACCGCTATCAGTACTACCACGGCTACTATTACTACCGCGGTCGATCCTATGGCGCCTATGGCGCGGCCGAGCCGGGGGCGGTGGAGATCGGCGAAGACAAGTCAGGGGTGGGCGAACGGCCGCCGCTCGACGACTCGGAGGAGTCGGAGCGCAAGGAAGGCGAATTGGTCGTCTAGCCGGGCGCTGAAAAGGCGCTTCGAAATCTGATCCGGCGGCGTTGCCGCGCGCAGGCCTCAAAGCCCTCGCCGCCGCCGGACCTGAGCGGAAACGTCGAGCCGGCCTGATTCAACGACCGGCTGGACGGTTGGCCGCTGAGAAACGGAGTGTCGCATGTATCTGCCGTACTGGGGCATGACCCATCAGCCGTTTGCCGGCGCCAACTCCCCGGCGTCCTTCGTGCCGTTGGAGTCGGCCCTGCTGGTCCTGACCAAGCTGCGGTACGTCATCGGCGCCGAGCTGGGCTCGGTCCTGCTCACCGGGCCGGGCGGCTGCGGCAAGAGCGGTCTGGCCCGGCTGGTCATGGACGAGTTCGCCGCCGCGGGCTGGGCCACGGCCTACCTGGCCAATCCTTCGGGGGAACCGGGCGAGGTCTTGGGCTTGCTGGCCTTTCTGCTGGGCGCGCCCGCCGACGGCGGCTTGACGGCGCTGCTGCGGCGGTTGGACGAATTGTGCGCCGCCGGCCGGCGGGTCTGCGTGGTCTTCGACGACCTGCACACCGTGCAGGACCGGGAACTGCTGGAAAATCTGCGCATGCTGCTCAACGTCGAAGCGGGCGGACGCAAGGCGGTCAACCTGCTGCTGGTCGGCCAGCCCGAGGCTGAGGCCAAGCTGCGGCGGGCGAGCAATTTCCTGGGCCACATATCCCTGCGGGTGCGGATGCAGGCCTTCGACGAGGAAGACGCCAAGAAATACGTGCTCTATCGGCTGAAGGTCGCCGGCTGTTCGCGCGGCATCTTCACCCGTTCGGCCGCCGAGGAGATCTACCGGCTCAGCGGCGGTCTGCCCCGGCACATCAACCGCCTCTGCGAGCTGGCCCTGCTGGTCGGCTGCGGCCTGAGCGTCAAGAAGATCGGCCCCGAGGTGATCCAGACGGCCGCCGCGGACCTGGGGCTGGAGCCCGGCGGCGAGCCGGCCAAGGAGAAGGAAACTTCTTCTCTCACCGGCGGCGAGGAGGAAGACGGGATCGACATCCTGGCCGAATTGGCACCCAACCGGCCGGGGGAGAAGCGGTGAGCGAACTGGCGGACAAACTGGGCTGGTTCTGGTGGTTCGCCGCGTTTTATTTCCTGGGCAGTCCGCTTTTGATCCGCCTGCTCCAGAAACAGGCCGCCCGGCCGGAATTGCTGCCGATCGAGCGCGAGGCGCAGGGGCTGCCCGCCGAGGTGGGCGAGTATTTCGACGCGCAAGCCAGGGAGCTTTCCCGCCTGGGATTCGCCTTTGCCGGCTATTACGCCCTGTTGGGCCAGACCCCGAACGTGAACGTGGTGTTGGCCGTCTGGGAGAACCAGGCGAAGCGGATCGGCGCGCTCGGCAGCGTCATGTACGCCGAGATTGCCGGCCGGCACGAACTGCGCGTCAAATACGTCGAGTTCTGCACTCGCTTCCCCTCCGACCAAACCCTGGACACCAACAATTCGGGCACCATCGGCTGTTACGGCGCTTATCCCGGCCGCCGAATCTGCCAATTCCCCTTTATCGCGGATTGCGCCCAGCTGTTCCGGGTCCATGAAGCCTTGGTCAGCGAAGAGCGGGTGAACTGCGAGCCGGCTTTCCGGACCGGAAACGCCGCGCAGGATCTGGCCGAAGCGATGCGCCGCGAGATGACGCAACAGGTGGAAACCGGCTATCTGTATCTGGATTCGAGCGGTCAGGCTTACCGGCCCACGTTGAAAGGAGCTTATCTGATGACCTGGAAACTGCTCTGGCCGGTCTCCACAGTGCGCTTCTGGCTGGCGAATCGCCGCGCCCGGCAATGGCTGGCCAGGCTGGATCTAGCCAACTAATTTCCTCGCCAAGCATCCACTTTCAAAAAAATCCGAGAAAAAAATTAAAGCCAATATCTAGGGGGTGGGGGAACGTTCTTCCCCTGTCTGTGGTGTGATTTTAGGCAAATGTGTCTATAAAGACGCATTGGGTGCATAATTTTTGACATTTTTTCTCTTGAATCAGGCAATCGAAAGCCATATTAGTGTCATGTAGTGATTGATAGCAAAGAATAGTCGTAAGTAGCAAAAGACTGCGAGAAAGTGAAATATGGCCGAGTTGACCTACGAAAAGCCTTTCTTCTACGGCAGCTCGATCAATCGGCTTAACACCAAGGGGCAGGTGGCCATTCCCAAACGGTTCCGCGATGTGGTGTCGGCCGAGGAACTGGAAAAAGGTTTTGTGCTGGTGCGGGGCGAAGCGGAATGCCTCTACATGTACACGCATCGCGAGTTCGGTGCGGTCAAGGAGCGGGTGCGCAGCGTGGCCCGCGAATCGGGCGACGCCGAATTCTTCCGCCTCTTCATGGCCAGCGCTCAAGCCGTGGATCTGGATTCGCAAGGCCGGTTCGTGCTGCCCGAGGGGCTGCGGCGCGAGGCCGGGATCGCGGGACCGGAGGTGCTCTTTATCGGCCTCGACGACCGGATCGAGATCTGGGAGCCAAGCCGCCGGGCCGGGAGCGCGACGGAGCAGGGCGTGTCTGAAGCCAAGCGCGCCAATCAGGCGCGACGAATCTTTGG
>CAYMGG010000510.1:0-3617 GCA_964389915.1 uncultured Planctomycetaceae bacterium | reverse complement strand
GGGCCAGACCAAGCTGCTCCTGGCCACATAATTCGCCCTACTGCAGGAGAACCACGAGCTGGCCCCCGACCACCCGGTGGACCCTCTGCAACTCGATAACTGCCGCGCGCCGAACCAGACCGCCCTGGCCCGCCGGCTGCCGGCCGGAATGAGCCTCTCGCTCGGTTTGGTAAACGGCCGAAACGTCTGGCGGGTGGACGCCGACGCCGCGCTGAAGATCGTCGCCGAGGCCGGCCGGATTCTCGGTCCTGAGCGCCTGCTCCTGGCCAGTTCCTGCTCGCTGCTGCATGTGCCGCTCGACCTGGAGCCGGAAGCCGGGCTGGACCCGGAACTGCGTTCGTGGCTGGCCTTCGCCCGCCAGAAATGCGCCGAAGTGCGCCTGCTGGCCGATGCGGCCGCCGGGCGCGCCGACGAAACGGCTCTGGCCGAGAACCGCCGCGCCCGCGAGACCCGCCGGGCCAGCCCCCGGGTGACCGACCCGGCCGTGCGCGCCCGGTTGGCGGCGGTCACGCCCGAAATGGAGAAGCGCGCCTCCCCCTTCGCCGTGCGCCAGGCGAAGCAGAAATCGCGCTTCAATCTGCCCCTCTTGCCCACCACCACCATCGGCTCCTTTCCCCAGACGCCCGCCATCCGTTCGGCCCGCCGGCGTTTCAAGTCCGGCGAGAGCGACGAGGCGGAATACCGCGCGGCGATGCAGGGCTTCATCCGCGAGGCCGTTACCCGCCAGGAGGAGCTGGGCCTGGACGTCCTGGTCCACGGCGAGCCGGAACGCAACGACATGGTCGAATATTTCGGCGAACAGCTCTCCGGCTTCGCCTTCACCGCGAACGGCTGGGTGCAGAGCTACGGCAGCCGCTGCGTCAAGCCGCCGCTCGTCTACGGCGACGTCTCCCGGCCCCGGCCCATGACCGTGGACTGGCTGACCTACGCCCAGTCCCTGACCGCCAAACCGATGAAGGGCATGCTGACCGGTCCGGTCACGATTCTGGAATGGAGCTTTGTCCGCGACGACCAGCCTCGGCGCGAGACCTGCCGCCAGCTGGCCCTGGCCGTGCGCGACGAGGTGCTCGACCTGGAACGCGCCGGGCTGCGGATGATCCAGATCGACGAGGCGGCCCTGCGCGAAGGCCTGCCCCTGCGCCGGCAGGAGTGGGACAACTACCTCTCCTGGGCGGTGGGCGCCTTCCGCCTGGCCACCGCCGGCGTGGCCGACGCCACCCAGATCCACACCCACATGTGCTACAGCGAATTCAACGAGATCGCCGAGTGGATCGCCCGGCTGGACGCCGACGTCATCAGCATCGAGGCCAGCCGCAGCAAGATGGAACTGCTGGAGGCCTTCCGCCGCTTCGCCTATCCCAACGAGATCGGCCCCGGCGTCTACGATATCCACAGCCCGCGCGTGCCGCCGGCCGCGGAGATGGTCGACCTGCTCGAACGGGCGCTCAGGGTCGTGCCGGCCGAGCGGCTTTGGGTCAACCCCGACTGCGGCCTCAAGACCCGCGCCTGGCCCGAAACCCTGGCGGCGCTGGCCAATCTGGTCGAGGCCGCCCGCACGGTCCGGGCCAGGCCGGCTTAACCCCAACCGCTTTCCGGGGGAACCTTTTTTGCAAAAAATGTTCCCCCGGACCCCCGCCAAAAAACTCTCATTCGGCTTCGCCGTTTCGAACGTTCAGCGGGACAATTCGGCCGCAGATCGCCTTTGTGCGGGTCACCCGTCTGAAGCCGCCGCCCAGACCATTGACTCCCGCCAGTCTGCCGCGCGGCAAGCTGAAGCCGGACAAGAGTTTTTGGGGGAGTTTGAGGGAGATTTTTTGCAAAAAAGTTCCCTCAAAAAACGCACCGCTTCCTAAAAAAACGTCTCTGCGCCCTCAGGTGACAAGGGGTTTTTTGGATTTCGCATCCCGAGTTTCGGATATAATCCCCCCTTTCTAGCTCATTGCGGGGGAGAATATGACCATTTCGCTGGTTCTGGTGGGGGTGTTTCTGCTCGTCATGCTGGGCGTGGGCGTCTGGGGCCTGCGCAAGACCAAGAATGTGCAGGATTTCTTCATCGGCGGCCGCTCGGTCGGGGCGTTCGTTTCAGCCCTGGCCTACGGCACGACCTACTTCTCGGCCGTGCTCTTCATCGGTTTCGCGGGCAAATTGGGCTGGGGCTTCGGCCTGAACGTGCTCTGGATCGCGGCCGGCAACGCCCTCTTCGGCTCGCTTTTAGCCTGGTTGGTCCTGGGGCACCGCACCCGGGTCATGTCGCACAATCTCGAAGCCATGACCATGCCCGAATTCTTCGAGGCTCGCTACGGCTCGGCCGGCCTGCGGATCGTGAGCGCTTTCATTATCTTCATCTTCCTGCTGCCCTATTCGGCCTCAGTCTTCAAAGGCCTGGGCCATCTCTTCGAGGCCAACTTCGGCATCAGCTACCAGACGGCCCTGATCGTCATGACCCTCATCACCGGCGTCTATCTGACTCTCGGCGGCTACTTCGCCGTGGCCATGACCGACTTCATCCAGGGCCTGGTCATGCTGGTCGGCTCGGTGGCGATGGTGGCGGTGTTGACCGGCAAGGCCGGCGGCCTGAGCGCGGCGCTGACGACGATCGGCGAGAACTACGTCCGGCACGTGCCGCCGGCCAAGCAGCCGGGCTTTCTTCCCCTGGCGGCGCTGGTCTTCATGACCAGCTTCGGCACCTGGGGCCTGCCCCAGATGGTCATGAAGTTTTACGCCATCAAAAACGAACAGGTGATCCGGGTCGCGGCGGTGGTCACCACCCTCTTTGCCGCCCTGGTGGCGGGTGCGGCCTACTTCACCGGCGCGCTCAGCCACGTCTTTATCGAAACCGTGCCCATGATAGACGGCAAGCCTGCCTTCGACGAGATCATCCCCGCCCTGCTCAAGGCCCACCTGCCCGAAGGCCTGATGGCGTTGATCCTGCTCCTGGTCCTGTCGGCTTCGATGTCCACCCTCTCCTCGCTGGTGCTGGTCTCGTCTTCGGCCATCGCCATCGACCTGCACCGGCAGCACCACCTTTCCGAATGGCACAACGCGCGCAGCCTGCGGCTGATGCGCATCCTCAGCGTGGTCTTCGTGCTCCTCTCCCTGGCCTTGGCCCTGCGCCCCTTCGCCATCATCCTGGTCCTGATGTCCCTCTCCTGGGGCGCGGTGGCGGGCGCGTTTCTCGCCCCCTACTTGTACGGGCTCTATTGGAAACGGGCCACCTGCGCCGGAGCCTGGGCGGCGCTCCTGGGCGGGGCAGGTCTGGGCGTGGGGCTTTTCTTCAAGATCGATCCGCCGCAGGCAGCCTGCGTGGCGATCATCGCGCCGCTCTTCATCCTGCCCCTGGTCAGCGCCTTCACCCGCCCCCCGGAGACGGAGCTGGTGGCCAAGGCCTTCACCGGGCTGGAATGACGCCGTTCCTCCCCCGAAGGCCGCAGATTCATGATTCCCTTTAGCCAGGTGAACGTTTTTTGAAGATGGCCGGGGGAGCTTTTTTGTTTGTGAAAAGGTTCCCCCGGGTCTGCCGCCATCCCGCCTGAAAAAATCCGGGGCGACGTCACCGTCGCCCCGGATAAAGCCTCAGCCTAAAAGTTGCAGCGGTTCAGCGCGGTCCGCCCCCGCCG
>CAYMGG010000509.1:0-3627 GCA_964389915.1 uncultured Planctomycetaceae bacterium | reverse complement strand
GGCCAAAGACGAAAAGGACGAAGGCGATGAGTGAGTTTCTGCTGATCGAAGCGGCCCAGAGCAACCGGCCGCGCGTGATGGGGCTGGCCTACTCGGGCGGAAAGATGAATCTGCCGGGTTGGCGGCATCCGGTGGTGGTCGACCTGGCCGGCTTGGAGCTACCCGAATCCGTGCCGCTTCTGACCAATCACGAGAACCGCACCGGCAGCCGGGTGGGTCTGGTCCGGGCGAGTGTGGAGAGCGGTGCTCTGGCCATCGAGGGTGAGATCACCTCCAGCAACGAACTCGCCCAGGGGGTGGTAGAGCAGGCCAAGGCCGGAGCCGATTGGCAACTCTCGATCGGCGCCGAGGTGAAAGATGCGGAACTCGTGCCCAAGGGACGCAGCCGCGAGGTGAACGGCCGGATGCAGGAGGGGCCGTTCTACCACGTCAAGGCGGCGGTTTTGCGGGAAGTGTCGGTGGTGGCGGTGGGGGCGGATGTGACCACGCGCCTGAAGGTGGCGGCGCGCTTCGAACTTACGGGTTTTCAGGGAGATGAGACCATGGGCGAGCAGACGGGGAATACCGAAGTGAAGGGGCAGGGCGAGGCGCAACTGGAGAACCAGCCGCGTTCCAGCGCCATGTCTAGCAGGGCTGTAGTACCGACTGTGGCGGAGGAAGCATCCGCGCCGGCAGTGACTGCCTCGGCGAACGGATCTGCTACTTTGGCGCTTGCCGACCAAGTCTCGGCCATGCATGCCAATGTCGAGGCGAGTGCATCCATCCCGCAAGCTACGGACCAAGGCGAAGCCGTCCGGGCCGAGGCGGAGCGGGCGATCAAGGCCGAACGGGACCGGGTGACCGCGATCCAGGAGATCTGTGGCGGGGAGTTCCCCAAGCTCGAGCGGGAGGCGATCGCTGCCGGCTGGAATACGGACCAGACCCGGATCCGGGTGCTGCAGGCCATCCGTTCCTCCCGGCCTCAGGCGGACGTGAACCTATCCGTCGCGCCGGAGCGGACGCCGGAGACCACCATCCGCCGGCTGGAGGCCGCGCTCTGCTTCCGGGCCGGGATCGACGAGAAAGCCCTGATCGCGGCTTACGGCGAAGCCACGGCCAACGATGCCTATCACGACCGGGACGTCTCTCTGCAGCAGATCTTTGTGGAGTGCGCCCGGGCGGAAGGCGTGCCGGTTCCGCGTCACTTCGGCAATGACACCATCCGTGCGGCGTTCAGCACGGTGTCGTTGCCGGGGCTCCTCAACAATGTGGCCAACAAAAAGCTGCTCAAGAGTTTTTTGGCCCAGCCCATCATCGCCACCCGCCTGTGCTCTGAGGGCGAGCTGACCGATTTCAAGGAATCGGAACGCTACCGCCTGACCGACGTGGGCGACCTGGAGCCGGTGGCTCCCGACGGCGAGATCAAGCACGGCGGGCTGGCCGAGGAGAAGGCCACCAACCAACTCCAGACCTACGGCAAGACGTTCACCCTGACTCGCCAGCACGTTTTCAATGATGATCTCGGTGGTTTTTTGCGTGTGCCCGAAGGAATGGGTGCCCGCGCGGCTCGGAAGATCGACCAGATTTTCTTCCAGCGGCTGCTGTCCAATCCGAACAGCCTCTTCAGCATCGGGCATCGGAACTACAAGGAAGGCGCGGACACTGCCCTGGCCGCTGACAGCTTGGCCGCCGCGATTCAGTTGTTTTTGGACCAGACCGATGCGGACAAGCAGCCCATCAACATCTCCCCGCGGTTCCTGCTGGTGCCAACGGCGCTGACGATGACCGCCCGGGAGCTCCTGAACAGCACGCTCCTGATGTCGGTGGGGGCGACCAACAAGCAGCGCATCCCGACCTACAACCCGCTCTCGGACGAGAATCTGGAGGTCGTCACCAGTCCTTACTTGTCCAACACGAATTACTCCGGGGCCAGCAGCAAGGCCTGGTTCCTGCTTGGGGATCCGCAGTCGGTGGACACGTTTGAACTGGCCTATCTGCGTGGCCAGCGGACGCCGACTGTGGAGCGGGGAGAGGCCGACTTCGATCAATTGGGTTGGAAATTCAGAGTTTATTATGACGTGGGCTGCCGGGAGCAGGATCACCGAGGGATGGTGCGATTCAAGGGCGAGTAGGTTCGCTTTGCTGCCCATCTTGGCGGGGTATGTACGGCCTGGCAAAGCAAGGCGTGGCGCGGCAAGGTAAGGTCGGGCCTGGCCTGGCAAGGTATGGTACGGCATGGCAAGGGTTTTTTACCGCTGGAGAACGAAGCTCCCAGTCAATCAGCGGATTCAGACGTAAGCGGCTTGGCCGCATGAACGAAAGGATTTTTCATGACTGCGAATTTCAAGCAGACGGGCGACTCCATCGACTACACGCCGCCCAGCGATGTAGCGGCGGGCGCGGTGGTGGTCCAGGGGGATCTGGTGGGTGTGACCAAGTTGCCGATCAAGGCGGGCGATTTGGGCGCGTTGGCCGTGGCCGGGGTGTTCGACTTTCCCAAGGCCACGGGGTCGGGTTCGGCCATTCCGGTGGGCTCGACTCTGTACTGGGACGTGGCCGAGCAGGTGGCCAAGGTCGATTCCGAGAGCGGGGCGAACAAGCTGATCGGCAAGAGCATCGCGGCGGCGGATGACGCGGCCACCACCGTGCGCGCCCGGATGAGCCAGTAGGTGGTTACTACTCCTTCCAGATGTGTTTGCAGAAGGCGCAGCGGTATTCGCCCGGGTCGAGGCGTTCGAGGCGGTCGCGACCGCAACTGGGGCAAGGAATACCCCTGACGATGCAGAGCTTGGGTTTGGGCTTGGGAGGCATGGCGGTGACTGTTTACTCCTGGATGCTTTTCTTCGGGCGGATGATGCGGTCGACGATTACCTTGCCGGGTTTGAATTTGACCGTCTTGCGGGCTGGCACCTGTACGAAAGCTCCAGTACGGGGGTTATGGGCGCGCCAGGGTTTGGATTTCTTAACGTATAGGATGCCAAAGTTCCGCAACTCAAGCCGGCCTTCTTCCTCCACGGCATCGGTCAGGCCGTTCAGAACCTTCCGGACGATTTCAAGGACCAGGTTGGCCGGCAAATTGACTTCCTTGGCAATGCTGTTTGCCAATTCGTTCTTGGTCATGGTGTTCTCCCGAACGTCTCCAGGATAGCGGGGGTTAATCGGCAGTCAAGTCTGGAGTTCTCGCGGGCCGTACTGTGGAGGGGGGTGGTCGTGAACATGCTGGAAACTGGTGCGGCCTGGCTGGCGCTGCAGCTTAAGACCCATGCCGGCAAGGCAATCGAGTATCGGCGTGGCGAGCAAAAGGCCGCTCTGGTCGCCACGCTGGGCAAGAGCGCGTTCATGGTGGAGCGGACCGGGGGGCTGTTTGAGAGGATCGAATCGCGGGATTACCTGATTGCGCCGGCAGACCTGGACTTCGGTTTGGGTCCGGTCCTGCCGGCCAAGGGGGATGTGGTAGCCGAACTCATCGGCGCGGGAGTTTACCTGTACGAGGTCTTTTCACCTGGCAACGAGCCGCCCTACAAGTTCTGCGACCCGGGCCGGAACTTCCTGCGGGTACATACGAAGTTCCTGGAGCAAGAGAACCCATGACCACCACTTACGCCGCTGTGGCCCAGGCCGTGGTTGACGAGTTGAACGCCGGAACCT
>CAYMGG010000508.1:0-3629 GCA_964389915.1 uncultured Planctomycetaceae bacterium | reverse complement strand
CTGGCCCGCGGGGCGCGCGCCCGCGCCGGCGCGACCTACGCCGGCGCGGTGACGGGCGTGGCCGGCCCCGGCGGCGGCACTGGGGAAAAGCCGGTCGGCACGGTCTGGTTTGCGCTGGCCGGACCGGCGGGAGTCTGCTATACTCGGCAACGCTTTTTGGGCGACCGCAACGCCATCCGCGCCCGGGCGGCCAACTACCTGCTCGACCTGGCCCGCCGCGTGATCCTGGACCTGCCTCTGCCGGAGGGAACTGAATTTGAGCGGTACTAAACGCCAGCAATACGCCATCATCTCGGACGTGCACGGCAACGTGGAGGCCTTCACCACCGTGCTCACCTATCTGGAGGGGCTGGCGGTGGAGCGGATCTACTGCCTGGGCGACCTGGTCGGCTACGGTCAGGGCGCGCGCGAGTGCGTCGACCTGGCCCGCACGCGCCAGATCGTCTGCCTCCAGGGCAATCACGACGCCCAGGTCCGCCCCCCGCGCGACCCCCGGATGCGCCCCGAAGCCGCCGCCGCCCTGGACATCGCCGCCACCCAGCTGGACCAGGCCACCCTCGGCTGGCTCGAAACCCTGCCCCGCGAACTGGTGGTCGACAACCTCCTGGTCCTGGTCCACGGCGCCCTGACCGGCCGCGACGACTACATCCTCACCCAGGAGGCGCTCAGCGAAAACATGAAGCTGCTGGCCACCAAATATTTCGGCCTGCGGGCCGGCTTCTTCGGCCACACCCACCTGCCCCTGGTGGCCGGTGCGGGCAAGGTCCGCACCCGCTTCGCCGAATCCGACGTGGTCAGCCTCGATCCGGACCGCCAGTATCTGATCAATCCCGGCAGCGTGGGCCAGCCGCGCGACGGCGTGCCCATGGCCAGCTTCGCGGTCTACGACCCGACCGAGAGCACCGTGGCCATCATCCGCGTCGAGTACGACATCGCCGCCGAGCAGGAACGGATGCGCGCCGCCGGCCTGCCGGATAAGCTGTGGAAACGTTTGGCCGTGGGCAAATAGCCGCCGCAGACTCGGAACCGGCCGGCGCGGTGCAGCGCCGGCCGAACCGCTAGACCGCAAGGAACCTCATGAGCCGCATCAGCCGCGAAGAGGCCGCCAAGATCGCCCTGCTGGCGCGCCTGGAACTGACCGCCGAGGAACTGGACCTCTTTACCGGCCAGCTCGGGGATATTCTTCAGTACATGGAGAAGCTGACCGAGGCCGATGTGGAGGGCGTCGAGCCCTTCATCAACGCCGCGGCGGGCGGCAATGTCTGGCGCGAGGACCGGCCCGGCGAGTCGCTCCCCCGCGAGGCGGCCCTGGCCAACGCCCCCCGCGAGGAGGACGGCTTCTTCCGCGTGCCCCGCGTGACCTGAGGGCCGCGCCCGCCGGCGGTCGAATCCCGACTCCGGCCACCTTACGCCAACCGGGCGGCCGCCAAGGTCGGCCCAGCCAAGAAGGATTTTTTTCGTGACTGCCTGGAAACTCACCGCCGCTGAAATCGCCGCCGGCGTCGCCGCCGGCAAACTCTGCGCCCTCCAGGTCACCGAGGCCTGTCTGGCGCGGATCGCCGCCCACGACGGGCGGGTCGGGTCCTTCCTGCGGGTGGATGCCGAAGGCGCCCGCCGCCGCGCCGCCGAAATCGACCGCCGGGTCGCCGCCGGCGAGAAGGTCGGCCCCCTGGCGGGCGTGCCCGTTGCCCTTAAAGACAACCTCTGCCAGCGCGGCGAACCGACCACCTGCGCCAGCCGGGCGTTGGAAAATTTCCGTCCGCCCTACTCGGCCACCGTGGTCGAGCGGCTCGAGGCCGCCGGCGCGGTCTGCCTGGGCAAGTGCAATCTCGACGAGTTCGCCATGGGCAGCACCACCGAAAACTCCGCCCTCGGCCGGACCCGCAACCCCTGGGATCTGGAGCGCGTGCCGGGCGGCTCCAGCGGCGGCTCGGGCGCGGCCGTGGGCGCGGGCTTCGCCCCCCTAGCCCTGGGCAGCGACACCGGCGGCTCGATCCGGGTGCCGGCGGCCTTCTGCGGCTGCGCGGGCTTCAAGCCGACCTACGGCGCGGTCAGCCGCTGGGGCCTGGTGGCCTACGGCAGCAGCCTGGACCAGATCGGCCCCCTGGCCCGCACCTGCGGCGACCTGGCCCTGGCCCTGAACGTGATCGCCGGCCCCGACCCGCGCGACTCGACCTGTTCCGACCGCCCCGCGCCCGACTTCAGCGCGGCCGTCAGCCGGGGCGTGGCCGGCCTGAAGATCGGCCTGCCCAAGGAATATTACGGCGTTGCCGGCCTGGCCCCGGAAGTGCGGGAAAAGACCTTGGCCGCGGTGGACGGGCTGCGCGCGGCCGGCGCCGAAGTGCGGGAGATCTCGCTGCCCAGGCTCGAATACGCCATCCCCACCTATTACATCATCGCCACCGCCGAGGCTAGCAGCAACCTAGCCCGTTACGACGGGGTCCACTACGGCCACCGCACCGCCGCGGCCGACAACGTGATCGACCTCTTCAGCCGCAGCCGGCGGGAGAGCTTCGGCCCCGAGGTCAAGCGGCGCATCCTGCTGGGCACCTACGTCCTCTCGGCGGGCTACTACGACGCCTATTATCTACGGGCCCTGCGGGTGCGCTCGCTCATCGCCTGCGACTTCGCCCGGGCCTTCGCCGAGGTCGACGTGATCGCCGGCCCGGTCGCGCCGGCCACCGCCTTCCGGGTGGGAGAGAAGACGGCCGACCCGCTGCAAATGTATCTGGCCGACATCTACACCATCAGCGCCAATCTGGCGGCCCTGCCGGCCATGTCCGTGCCCTGCGGCGCGGACGCCGCCGGCCTGCCGGTGGGTCTCCAACTGATCGCCGACCGTTTCCGCGACGACCGCCTGCTCCAGGCCGCCGCCGTGGTCGAACAAAATTCCGGCTGGACCAACCGCTGCGCGCCGCTCGACGCCTAGACTGACCTCCGATGCCCACGCGCCTCCCCCATTATTACTATCTGCGCCTCCAGCGCCTCATGCGCCGCCTGGCCCGTAGCGCCGGCACGGAACATGAGATCGCCTTGGGCCTCGGAATCGGCATGTTCATCGGCCTGCTGCCCCTCGTTGGCATCCAGATGGTGGTGGCCGCCGTCTGCGCCACGGTGGCCCGGGCCAACCGCCTGGCGGCCATCCTGCCGGTCTGGCTCACCAATCCGCTGACCCTTGTCCCGATCTACAGCTTCAATTACTGGGTCGGCCGCAAATTGGTCGGTGGCCCCCGCCTGCGCGACTTCCTGCACCAGTTCCATGAGGTGATCGCGCCCGACAAGGGAGTGGTGGACGCACTCAAAACCCTGGCCGACATGGGCGTCGACACCCTTCTGCCTCTTTGGCTGGGTTGCGCGGTCGTGGGGGTGGCCGCGGCCGTGCCGACCTATTTCCTCGGCCGGCAACTGGTCTGCGACTTCCGCCGCGGACTGGCCAAACGCCGCGCCGCCCGCCATCAACGGTTGCACGAAGCCCGCCAAGCCCAGGCCCATCCTCAGACTGATACGCCATAGACGCCAAACGTTTCCGGGGGAACTTTTTTGCAAAAAAGTTCCCCCCCGTCCCCCTCAAAAAATGGCGGCGGGCGAGTAAAACAGGGCCAGGTCGGGCGAGCAAAACTAGGCCACCT
>CAYMGG010000507.1:1073-3630 GCA_964389915.1 uncultured Planctomycetaceae bacterium | reverse complement strand
AATTCCGGCCGCCGCGCCAGCACCACCCGGGGAATCCCGGCATGGTCGGGAATCGCGCGCGCGGCTTCCAGCAGCGTGCCGGCCGCCAAGAGGCCGACCACGGCCTCGGCCTGACCGGCCCCCACCTCCATCAGCAGCCAGCCGCCGGGCGCGAGCCACGCCTCGGCCTCGGCCGCCAGGCGCCGGTAGAAAGCCAACCCGTCGGCCCCGCCGTACAGCGCCAGGGGCGGGTCATAGTGCCTGACTTCCGGCCAAATGTCAACCTCCCCTTCGATCAGGTAGGGCGGATTGGCCAGAATGAAATCGTAACTCTCCCCGGGCGCGCAGGCGGCGAACAGATCGCCCGGCCGGAACTCGACCCGCTCGGCCACGCCGCGCGCCGCGGCGTTCTCCCGGGCCACGGCCAGCGCCGCGGCGCTCAGATCGGTCGCCGTCACCCGCGCGGCCGGAAAATGCGCAGCCACGGACACGGCGATGCAGCCCGATCCCGTGCCCAGATCCAAGACCCGCGCCGGCGGGGGCGGGGGCGAAGCGGGCGCCGGTTCGGGCACGGGGGCCGGAGCCTCCGCCGCTCTGGTTTCCGGCCCGCCGGCTTCGGTCGGTTCGGCCGGCCCGGGCCGGGCTTTGCGCCCGCCCTCGCCCGCGCGGACCTTGAGCAGCTTGAGCGCCTCCTCGACCAGGATCTCGGTCTCGGAGCGGGGCGAGAGCACGTCGGGCGTGACCTTGAACTCCAGGCCCATGAACTCCCACGCGCCCAGGATGCGGGCCACCGGCTCGCGTCCGGCCCGCCGCCGGACCAGCTCGCGATAGGCGTCCAGTTCGGGCTTGCCCAGCGGCCGCTCGAAAGCGGTGTACAGCTCCAGCCGGCGGCACTTGAGCGTATGGGCCAGCAGCAACTCGGCGTCAAGGCGCGGCGTCGGCACGCCTTTGTCGCGGAAATAGGCGGTCGTGGTCTTGATCAGCTCCAGCGGCAGCCAGGTTTTTTCCGCCATTTTTAGCGCAATTCCGTTTTTGCCGCGGTTTCCGGGGGAACTTTTTTACAAAAAAGTTTCCCCGGCCCCCTTCAAAAAATTCTCGCCCGGCTTCGCCGGTTCGAATGTTCAGATGGCCGAATTCGACGTTCGCCTGATTCGTGCGACTCATCCGCCTGAACCGGCCGGCCTTTATTCCGCCTCCCGCGCCAGCTCCTGCTGCTTGCCGTATTCGACCAGGGCCGCCACCAGCTTGTCGAGCCGGCCGTCGATGATGTCGCGCAGGGAGAAATTGCGGCCCAGGCGGTGATCGGTGCAGCGGTCCTGGGGGAAGTTGTAGGTCCGGATCCGTTCGGAGCGGTCGCCCGAACCGGTCTGGGTGCGCCGCTCCTGGGCCCGGGCCTCCTCCTCCTCGCGCTGCTTCTGCTCGTAGAGGCGCGAACGCAGCACGCGCAGGGCCTTGGCCTTGTTCTTGTGCTGACTCTTCTCTTCCTGCATGAAGACCATAAGCCCGGTGGGCATGTGGGTGATGCGCACGGCGCTGTCGGTGGTGTTGACCGACTGGCCGCCCGGCCCCTGGGACCGGCAGACCTCGATCTTCAGGTCTTCGTTGCGCAGCTCGATGTCGCACTCCTCGGCCTCGGGCAGGACCGCCACCGTGGCCGCCGAGGTGTGGATGCGTCCCTGGTTCTCGGTGGCCGGCACGCGCTGGACGCGGTGGCCGCCGCCCTCCAGGCGCAGGTCGCGATAGACGTTCTCGCCCTGGACGCCGAAGACGACCTCCTTGAAGCCGCCCTGCTCGCCGGGACTGGCCGAGACGATCTCGGTCTTCCAGCCGCGCCCGTCGGCATAGGCCATGTACATGCGGTAAAGATCGCCGGCGAAGAGGGCCGCCTCGTGGCCGCCCGTGCCGGCGCGGATCTCCAGGATGACGTTGCGGCTGTCGTCGGCCCCGGAACCGAAGAGGGTCTCGACCAGCTCATGGGCCAGGGCCGCCGACTGCTCCTCCAGAAGGGGGATCTCCTCGCGGGCCAGCTCGCGCACGCCGGGATCGGAGTCCTCGGCAAGCTCGCGGGCCTCCTCCAGCTGGGCGACGGCCTTCAGATAGCGCTGGTACAGGTTCATGCCCTCGGTCAGCACGCCGTGCTCGCGCATGTAGTCGGGGTAGTGGGGGTCGCCGCCGATCACCGCCGGATCGGACAGCTTCGCCTCCAGTTCCTTGAACCGCGCCAGGCGCTGATCCAATTTCTGCTTGAGCCGCACATCGAGCATGGGTGTTTCCTAAATTATGAAACCAGCCCGCCAAACGGCGGGCTGGCGAATAGATCCTAGAAAGCGGCAGCTTGAACCCACGGGCCGGAATCCGCAATCGCCGGCCAAAAACGGCCGGGATCAGGTTCCAGGCGGCCAATCGCGGCTTTTGCGGCCTCTCCGGCCCGGGTTATCGCCTCGCGCGCTCGACGGAGCGGAATTTAGTTCCGCCCACCCCGGCCGCCCCGGCCGCCGCCCCGGCCGCCCTTGCCGGCCGGCTTCTCGGCGGGCTTCTCGGCGTCCTCTTCGCCCTTTTCGGCGTCGGCCTTGGTGCC
>CAYMGG010000507.1:0-1063 GCA_964389915.1 uncultured Planctomycetaceae bacterium | reverse complement strand
CTTGGCCGTGTTCTGGGCCTTGGTCTTGTCCGCGACCTCGGCGATCTCCTTGGCGCGGGCCGCGCGGGCCGCGCGGGCGGCGGTCTTCTTCTTGTCCTCGGTCTTGCCGCGTTCGCCAACGGCTTCGCCCGTGCCCTGCCCTTCCTTGATATCGTAACGGCGCTGGAACTTCTCGATCCGGCCGGCGGTATCGACGAATTTCTGCGCGCCCGTGAAGAAGGGGTGGCAGCTGCTGCAGATGGCGATGCTGATTTCCGACACCGTGGAACGGGTTTCCCACTCCGCTCCGCAGGTACATTTGACGGCGCATTTCTGGTACTTAGGATGGATTTCCGCTTTCATCGACCGCTACTCCCGGGCCGCTGGCCCATACTTGCCCCGGACGCCGCCCACTTTGCGGGCCGGAACGCTTGACGCTCCGGGCTCGTCCCGGAGAACCTGTTGCCGCTCTATTCAAAACTTTCCGCTCCCTAAACTGCCGCGGAAAGCGTCACGTCTGCAACCACCGCCAAATCGGGCGCAGATTGTAAATCATCATTCGCCAATCATAAATCAAAATTATGGTTTATGAGCGCGGATTTTTGATTTACGAATCCCCCCTCTACTTCTCCTCCTCCGCCGCCGCCTTGGCCCGGGCCGCCACCTGCTGGGCGATGTTGCCCGGAACCGGCTCGTAGTGCGACAGCTCCATGCTGAAGAAGCCCTCCCCCTGGGTAATGGCGTTCAGGCTCGAACCGTAGTCGGCCACCTCGGCCAGCGGGGCCTGGGCCTTGAGCACCTGCATGTCGCCCAGCTGGTCGGTGCCGGTGGGCCGGCCCCGGCGGGAGGAGATGTCGCCCGAGATGTCGCCGAAGTACTGCCCCGGGAAGACGATCTCCATGTTGACGATGGGCTCCAGCAGCACCGGCTTGCAGCCGGCCACGATCTCCCGGAAGCCCATTTCGCCCGCGATCTGGAAGGCGATGTCCTTCGAGTCGACCGGGTGCTCCTTGCCGTAGAAGAGCTCGACCTCGACGTCCACCAGCGGATAGCCCGCCACCGGCCCCTTGACCAGCGCCTTTTT
>CAYMGG010000506.1:1890-3631 GCA_964389915.1 uncultured Planctomycetaceae bacterium | reverse complement strand
CGCAGGTGGACCTCGGCGAACTGACCAGAGCCGCCGGTTTGCTTCTTGTGGCGGTAGCTGCCCTCGTTGTGGCCGGTGATGGACTCGAGGTAGGGGATGCGCGGGGGCTTGGTGCTGACCTCCAGGCCGTAGCGCAGCTTGAGCTGGTGGAGCATCACGTCCAGATGCAGCTGGCCCATGCCGCGCACCACCTGCTCGCCGGTCAGTTCATTGCGCTCGAAGAGGAAGGTCGGGTCCTCCTCGCAGAGCCGGTGGAGGTTGGTGCCCATCTTCTGCTCGTCGCCGCGGGTCTTGGGGGCGATGGCCAGCCCCGTCATCGGGCGCGGATAAATCGGTTTCTTCAGCACCACCTCCTGATGCTTGTCGCAGATCGTGTCGCCCACGGCCAGGGAATCGACCTTGGTCACGACCACGATCTCCCCGGCCACGGCCTCGGCCACGTCGTCGCGCTTGCCGCCCTGGGGGTGCTGGAGCTGGCCGAACCGTTCGGTCTTGCCGGAGGTGGAGATGTAATAGGTGCCCTTGGCCTCCAGCCGGCCGGAGAGGACGCGCAGGTAGGAGAGCTTGCCCACGTGCGGGTCGGAGACGATCTTGAAGACCTGGGCGCAGAGGGGGCCGGCTTCGACCGCCGCGTACTCGGTTTCTTCCTCGCCCTTCAGGGCCGGCCGCTTGGCCGTCAGGGGCGAGACGCCCCACTCGGCCAGGCCTTGAAGCAGGGCGTCCACGCCCAGATCCTTTTCGGCCGCCACGGCGAAGACCGGCACGAGCGCGCCCTGGGCCACGGCCTTTTGCAGCGCGCCGGCGGCCTCTTCGGGCGAGACCGAACCGTTCTCGAGATATTTCTCCATCAGCGCGTCGTCGCAGGCGACGGCCGATTCGGTGATCTGCATCTTGAGGGTTTCAGCCTCGTCGCCGGAAGCGTCGGAGGCCAGGACCGAGGCTACGCCCTTGAAAGAATGGCTCTCGCCGTCGGGCACGACGAAGGGCACGCACTTGGCGCCGAAGGCCTGCTGCACGGCGGCCAGCCGCTCGCTGTAATTGACGTTGTCGCCGTCCATGCGGGTCAGGGCGACCACCCGGGGCAGGCCCAGGTTGCCGGCCATGTCCCAGGCCTTGCGGGTGCAGACCTCAATCCCCTTCATGGCGTTGACGCAGATGATGGCCAGGTCGGCGCCATGCAAACCGCTGATCATGCCGCCGACAAAATCCATGGCCCCGGGGGTGTCGATGATGTTGATCTCGCGGCCGGCGTAGGTGGTGTGCATGGCCTCGCAGAACAGGCTGCACTTGCGTTCCTTCTCGGCCTGATCGTGGTCGGATACGGTGGTGCCGTCGGCGATGCTTCCCAGTCGGGTGATAGCCTTGCCTTTAAGCAGCATGGCCTCGGCCAAGATGGTCTTGCCGCTACCATGATGACCGCAGAGGACGATGTTGCGAATCTCCGCCGACTTGTATTTGGCCATCCTCGCCTCCCTCCCTCACGCCCGCGCCGGGAAAATTTCCCGTCGTCGCCCTCCCGACCTGGCTGGCGGGAAGGCCGCCTATCTCGCCCCGTCCGGCCATCCAGACGGGCCTAAACATAAGGAAAATGGCGGATTATAAATGTGCTCACATTATTAGCAAGAAAAAATATATCCCCCCTTAGCCGTCCTTCACATTTTGGCATCCGATTTGTTTAACCAATCTCCCAGCGCCCGGCCGACTCGGCGGCGGCGAAAGCCTCCGGTCGGCGCAACAATCT
>CAYMGG010000506.1:0-1880 GCA_964389915.1 uncultured Planctomycetaceae bacterium | reverse complement strand
GGGTCCAACGGTTAACCGGCGGGAAACGGTCGCCCCGCCGCGCCGGGCCGGCCGCCGGAGACGCCGCCAGCGGCAGAAAACTCCCGGCCCGGCCTGGTCGCAGGCAATTTTTGCCGTAATGCGGACGTCAAGTTGTATCGGCCTAATAGAGTGGGGGGCGGCTTTTCGCCTAAGGACCAGAAAGGCCGCCAGTCGCCGGGAACGGCGTCTTTTCAGCCCCCTGACCGCCTCATTTTCAGGCCGAACCCAGGATTTCGAGATTTATTCGCGGCCCCAACCCGGGCAGGAGAAAAAAGATGGCTCTGTCGCAATCCTTGGAAATCGGCCGGATGGGCCTGATCAGCAACCAGTTGCGGATGGATACGATCGGTAACAACCTGGCCAACGTCAACACGGTTTCCTTCAAGCGGGAGAACCATCAGTTCGAAGAGGTCTTCGCCCGCAACCTGACCGGCGGCAAGGCCGCCGGCGGCGGCTACGGCGGCACCAATCCCATCAGCTACGGCCTGGGCGGGACCACCAGCTCGATCGTCCCGGTCTTCTCCCAGGGGCAGCTGGAGGAGACCGGCAAGCAGACCGATCTGGCCGTGGAGGGCGGCGGCTTCTTCGTGGTCCGGGCCAATGCCGAAGCCGACCAGGCCCAATACGCCTACACGCGCGACGGATCGTTCTTCCTGGGCCAACCGAGCGAAGACGCGACGGCCAACTGGCTGCTCTCCAACGACGGTCTGCCCGTGCAGGGCTATACGGCCGTGAACGGACAGATCCCGACCGACGCGGCCCTCTCCCACCTGACCATTCCCCTCAACCAGGAACGCGCCGGCGTGGCGACCACCACCGCCCAGCTGAAAGGCAATCTCGACAGCGGCTCGGTCGAGACCGATCTGCCGGGCCGGGTGACTGACGCGGTCTCCCTGGCGGGCAACCTGACCGGCGACACCAGCCTGCCCCTGACCGTCTACGTCAACCGCGAGGTGGCCGACACCGAAGGCGGCCTGCACGAGGAGATCATCGGCCAGCCCCTGATCCTGAACTTCACCCGGACGGCCGCCGACGCCAACGGCAGCTCCTGGACCTGGCAGGCCGGCGACGCCACGGGCTCGCTCTCCTTCGACTCGACTGGGCAGCTCGCCTCCTGGATCCAGACCGACCTGGGCGCCGACGAGATCGCCTACGACTTGAGCCGCCTGACCCAGACCACGGTGGGCGACGGCGTCCAGCTCTGGCAGCAGAACGGCAACCCCGACGGCACGCTCCTGCAGGCCATGACCGTCTACGACGCGTACACGGAGATCGCCGACAACACCCGCGACGGGATCGACAATCCGACCGCCGCCAGCGTGGTCCACTCCCGGCAGGTCGACCTGATCTTCACCCCCGGCACGCCGGCCACCGGCTATACCGACTGGACCTGGAGCTGCAACGAAACCGGCGGCGCCGGGACGGTGCGCTTCGACGCCAGCGGCCAGACCGTGGCCGCCAACACCACCCAGACCGCCGCCGGCAGCGTCGCCTTCGACCTGGCCAGACTGACTCAGATGGCCGCTGACACCAAGGTCGAACTCGACAGCAATACCCAGGACGGCTATCCGCCAAGCAACATGGAAGACTTCAACATCGACACCAACGGCCGCATCTGGGGCGTCTACGGCGCGGGGCGCGACGAACTGATCGGCCAGGTCGCCTTGGCCAAGATTCCCAATCCCGAAGGCTTGAATCAGATCGGCGGCAATCTGTACCGCGAATCCTCCGCCTCGGGCGAACCGCTGGTCGGTGTGCCCAACACCGGCGCGCGCGGCACGATCAAGGCCGGTTACCTGGAACTCTCCAACGTGGACATGGGCCAGGAGACCACCAACCTGATCCTGACCCAGCGCGGC
>CAYMGG010000505.1:0-3649 GCA_964389915.1 uncultured Planctomycetaceae bacterium | reverse complement strand
TGAAAGTTTTACGTTCTTCGCCCATCCCGCGCCGGAGGGTCATAAGGGCTGGATCATAAGCGAAGCCATAAGCGGCGCTAAATTCGCGGCGGGAACGACCCTGGCGTTGGCCCGCAGCCAGGCGCAGAAACGGTTGGATGAAATTGACGCCCAACGGTTGGGCGAAAATATCCGTACCGTAACCGCCAAGAACGGGATTGCCCCGGGCCGGGCACTTCCCGAAGCACCGGCGACACCTACCGCGGACGATTCGGCTGCGGGTGGGCAATTGCGCGGCAAAATACTTGCGGCGCTGGCTACGGATAAGCCCCAGGTTCACTTTGACGAAATCGCCAAGACGGTGGGGGCTGGAGTGCGCGAAGTGGCAGCCGCCTTGATGGTCTTGGAGTTGGAGCACCAGGTAAAGCAACTCCCCGGCAAATTCTGGCGGCGGCTTGAGCCGGCTAGGAACGGGGCTAATTCCGAAAAGGGCGGCCACGGCGGTAAGCCTCGGGGCCAGCTAAGCCTGCTCGACGCGGCGGTGGAGATTCTCAAGGCGGCGAAGGCCCCGCTTACGGTCAAGGAACTCACTTGTCGGATTTTCGACCAAGGTCTGGCCGCCAGTAACGGGCGTACCCCTCACGCCACCCTTTCGGCCGCGATGGGCCGCGAGATCAAGGCCAAGGGGGCGCAGAGTCGGTTCCGGCGAACCGAACGGGGGAATTTCACCCTAAGCGCCTAATTCTGCAGCTAGTACCTTCCTCTTGCGCACCCCGGCTAATGTCGGGGCTGCGCTCGTGTGGCGGATTCCTTTCTCCCGCTTGATATACCCCAAAAACGCCAACAACTACTCCAATTTCCACGATGGTTTTGCTTCCCGGCCGTGGGTAGCACCATAGCCGAATGTCTACCCCAAATGCCGGTTTTGCCCAGGAGGATCCGTTTTATGCCCGACGAAAAATTGAATCCATTGCATCTTCCCCCGGCCGATGCGGCCCGGCTTTTGGCCAAGGCCGGGGGCGAACCGGTGACCGAGGCCGAAATCCGCGAACTTATCGATGCGGGCGCCCCAGTCGATGCTGCCGGCAACCTCAACTTGGTCCACCTGGGAGCATGGTTGAACCGCCAGATTCAGGACTTGGGGCCAGGGACAAGTGGCTGAAGCCGGTGTAGCTTTTGATTTAACCCCCGGAGCTGAATATGGCCATCAATCCGCATCAGTTAAAGCCGGTAGAACTCGCCCGCCTGCTAAACAGTACTCCTCTCGGCGAGGCGGTCAGCCAGGCGGCAGTGTACCGCCAGCAGAACCGGGCGGGCTTGCGCATTGGCGACGGGAAGTATATCGACTTGGTTCGCTATGTGGCCTGGCTTCATTTGCAGTGGCGCCGCTTGCGGGAAACTGCCCGTGAAGACGAGGGGCTGTCCTATGCCGAAAAGCATCGCCAGCGTGAGGCTGAGCGCTCACGCCGCTTGTCGGAATCGGTGCGGGACATTGGTGAGTTGCCGCCGGTAGAGAACCCCGAGCGCCGGGAAGCCTGCCGGTACGATTTGGCGAAGTTTATCATGACCTATGCGCCGGAAGGCAAGGATCCGTTTTCGAGCGACCATACCCGGGTGATCCACCGGATCGAGAATGCGATCTTTCATGGCGGCCGGTTTGTGGAGGCGGTCTACCGGGGCTTCGGAAAGAGCACGATCAGCGAGTTGACTGCGGTCTGGGCGATCTGCTACGGGCACAAGCGGTTTATCCCCATCATCGGCGCCAACCAGACGCGGGCCAGCGATAACCTGGATTCAATCAAAGGCACATTCGAGAGCGACCTGCTCTTGGCCGATTTCCCCGAGATCTGCTATCCGATCCGCAGTTTGGAGGGCATTAACCAACGCAGCCACGGCCAGCTCTACCGGGGCCAGTCCACGCATATCGAGTGGAGTGCGGATTTTTTGGTCTTCCCCATGATTCCGGGTAGCGAGGCGGCAGGCTCGGTGATCATGGCCTGTGGTATTACCAGCTCCAAGGTCCGGGGCATGAAGAAGCGCCGGGGGGATGGCATCCAGCTACGTCCAGACTTTGTGATCATTGACGACCCGCAGGATGAGGCCGCCGCAGCCAGTCCGCAGCAAATCACCAAGCGGCTTAACATTGTGAAAAAGGCCATCATCCGCTCGGCCGGGCATACCACCGGCATGTCCGTGGTTATGCCGTGCACGGTGATCCAGAAGGACGATCTGGTCGATCAGCTCCTTGACCAGCGCAAGAATCCGGCCTGGCAGGGCGAGCGGATTCCCTTTGTTCGGCGGTGGGCCGACCGCCACGCGGATCTGTGGCTGGTCGAATACGCCCGGTTACGAAACACCTATAACGCCGACGATCCCGACGACCAGATCCGGGCCCGGAAAGAAGCGACCGGCTATTACGAAGCGCATCGGGCCGAGATGGACAAGGGAGGATTGGTCTCCTGGGAGCACTGTTTTTCCCACGATGAGGGGGAGATCAGTGCCATCCAGCACGCCTATAACGCGCTGATTGACGACGGCGAGGAGGTCTTTGCCAGCGAGTTCCAGAACGATCCGCTCACCCCGCCCGAGGAGGAGGGCCAGCTAACGCCGGAAGAGGTGCTGGCCAAGCTCAACAATCTGAAGCGCTATGATGTGCCGACCGCCTGTGAAAAGCTGACCGCGTTCATCGACGTGCAGGCCAAGTGTTTGTACTACGTGGTCTGCGGCTGGAGTGCGGAATTCACCGGCTATGTCGTCGATTACGGCGTATTTCCCGACCAGCACAAACCTTACTTCTCCTTGCGGGAGGTGACCCGGACCTTGCCCGCCGCGTTCCCCGGCACTGGCCAGGAAGGCGCCTGGCGAGCCGGCTTCGAAGCGCTGTGCGAAAAGCTGCTGGCCCGGGAGTGGAAGCGGGATGACGGCACGATCCTACGCATCAGCCGCTGCCTGATCGACGCCAATGACGGTAACGCGGCCCAGACGGTCTATGACTTCTGCCGGCAAAGCACCCATGCGGCGATTGTCATGCCCAGTCGGGGCAAGGGTGTGACCGCTTCCTCCACGCCGTTTTCCGATTATCGCCGTAAGCCTGGCGACCGGGTGTCGGAATGGAACTGGCGCATCCCGGCCGGGATTGGCCGCAATGCCATTCGCTACATCCTATTCGACACGAACTACTGGAAATCCTTTGTCCGCTCCCGTTGGCGGGTGGCCAAGGGCGATCCGGGCTGTCTGACCCTTTTCGGCAAGCGGCCGGAAGCGCAGCGGATGTTTGCCGAGCACGTGACCTCGGAATATTCCGTCCGCACCGAGGGCCGGGGCCGGGTCGTGGACGAGTGGAAAATGCGGCCCGGCCGAACGGAAAACCATTTATGGGACTGCCTGGTCGGTTGCGCCGTGTCCGCCTCCGAACAGGGAATAGTCCTTTCCGGCTCGTCCGCCTCCGCCCGGCCGCGCAAGCCGCCCGTCAAATTGTCGGAACTGCAGAAAAAGAAGTAGGTGACGGGCGCGCTCTGTGCAGTTTATTACACAGTCCGCAAATGCTAAACTGCCAGATCATTCTCTTGTTCGACAGATTGGGGCGGCTTGGCAAAGAAAAGGGCTATCCCAAAAGTGAGTGGCCCCAGCCGACCACAGAACATGAGGAAAATGATCATGAGTTTTCCAA
>CAYMGG010000504.1:0-3655 GCA_964389915.1 uncultured Planctomycetaceae bacterium | reverse complement strand
CCCCCAAGAATTACGCCTAGTCCCCAATAAATATCTATGCCTGGATTGCTCCAGAGCGGATCGCCGGCCAAAATGTTGTCGATAATGTTGGCATGAACTTCGACGCCGGGGAAGACCTCCGAAAACGGCGTGGCCCGCAAGTCCAGCAACCCTTTGGCGGAGGTTCCGACCAGGATATACTTGTCCTTGAAGATGCCCTCCGGCAGGCGGTCACTTAACACGTCGGCGGCGCAGTAATAGGGAAAGCTTTTTTCCGGCCCGCGGAAATTGACGATTATGCTAGCGTTATAATAAGTCGGAATGAATTTCTTCCCGATGATCACGCCCGAGGCTTGACCCGCATGCTCACCCGAGAGATTCAAATCTAGAACCAATCGGTCTTCGCCCAAACCGAGCCGCAGCATCTCCAAGGCCAACGACGGATAAAGCAGCAAGCGCGGCTTGCGGCGCTCGTCAACATCAGAAGCCAACGGCGCATAGGCGAAAAAAAGCGGGACCTTGCGTACCATGCCGGCGGATTCGGTGTCGGCGTTGAAAAAACCCTCAGATTTAGGATTAGCCGAAATAGCAGGGCAGTTGATGATCGGTCGGTAAGCCTGCGGCATTAATTCCACGGAAGCGCCAGGGGGTACGGTTTCAATGTTCGCGGTGGGCATGGGCACTTCGGCCTCATCGCGTAAGCCATCGTTGTTCAGTTGGAAAACATATCCCAGAATCGTCGGCGTCTCGGCCACCGCCTGGCCCAACTCAGCATCGTGATCGGGCAGGTTCTCAAGTGACTTCAGCCCTTCGCCCCAGCCCGCCTGTTTCAAACGTTCAACAAAAAAACGCGGCGAAGTGCGATCGGGTTCGGCAAAAACAACATCCAGGCCGATCACCGTAGCGCCGTTGGCGGCAATCTTGCGAAGCAGTTTGGCGACGATCGTTCGAGGCCAAGGCCACTGGCCGAGTTCCTTCAAACTTTTTTCATCCAAATCGACAATGGCCACTTTGTCCGTGGTGGGACGCCGTCCCCGAATCCAAAACATTTCGTCGGTGACACGTTCATTGAAAGAGACCTTGGCTTTTTCTACCTCCCCGCCGGCAAACACGCCCAGATAGCAGGCCAAAAGCGAAGTCGCCAGGCCCGCCTTGAACGGCGAAGGTCGCAGAAATTTCGGCAGATTGGCGAACACAGCACCCCTTCCCGCCTAGACGGCTAGCCCGGTCACATGATAATCCAGCCAAGCCGACCGTCAATAACTTCACCGCTCAGTCTCACTCCCGCACTTCAACTCCCCCCCCCCGGAGGAAGCGGAAGAGCGCAATCACAGCCGCAACCTTTTGGCGCTTTATTGCGAGGTTCCTGTCCACCCCGGGAGCCCAAACGTTTATGCTCCCGGGGCGATCTAGCAGCGCTTGCACCCGAGGTACATTCTATTGCGCGGCGTAGCGAACGTTCAAAAATAACAATGACATTTCACTTTACGTTGACCACGGGGATCTCGCTGGTCACATAGCCGCCATACTTGGTGTACACGCCGACGTTAGTGGTGTTTTCGTCGTTCCGCTTGTTGATGAAGGCCGGAAAAATGGTGGCTATCTTCTCGGTCTGCTTGACCACGACTTGAGCCATCAGGGCGGAGGTATCGGTAAACTGCCACTCTTTGACCGCATCGTTCCAGCGCTTGACCTTGGTTTGTTTCCAGTCGTTGGTTGGAAAACGTACGGCCAGAACTTCGTCCTTGGGCCAGCGTTCCTTCCAGGCGTCGGCGACTTTTTTACGCAGCTCCTCCAGATCGCCGCCCTGGTAGGCATCGGCCTCCAGCTTCTTGTCGGCCAGCTGTTTTTCCAAGAGGGGCTCGGCCGCCTGGTAAATCTCGCCGAAAGCGATAGAGACCTTCTGCATTATCTCCTCGATCCGATCCTTGACTTCGGGCAGTTTGCCGATGCCGTTCTCTTGGAAATCTTCGGCGGTCTTATAGGCTGAATTGATCGAGTTCTTTGCCTGCTCGAACTTCTTCATGTCCTGACTGCTCACCGCCTGCTTGGCCGCAGCCATGGCCTGAGCCATTTGTTTGCCGATCTGCTTCTCTTTGATGTCCAGTATGCGCATCGCCCCTTTGTTTACCTGCTGCGCGGCGTGCAGAGGAGAACCGACAGCCAATCCGAGCATGGTAAACAGACCAAGGAATTTTCCTGCCCTGCGGCTCATGGTATTTCGCATGACCTTTTCCTCCCAAATGAAGAAATACGAGACACAGGCGGACCTCGCTTACCCTAAAGGCAAGTTTTTCTGCGCATCTGACTTGAAGCCGCCCACCCGACACCCGGCTTTTATGGTAGGGCAAGTCGAGGTGAGCGCAAGCCAAAAGTCACCCGGCAAACAACCGGCAGGCGGTCGCACAAAACAATCGCCGGGAGGATTTACTTCGTGGGAATTGATCGCTTGACGACCGTCAACGCGCCAGGTAAGCGGCGATGCCGTCGGCCAGGGCTTTGGCCAGGCGGTCGCGATAGCCCGAATCGCGCAGCTTGGCGGCCGTGTTGGGGTTGGTGAGAAAACCGATTTCGGTCAGGATGGCCGGGCCGAAATAGTTCTCGCGCAGCACGGCCAGATTCTTCTGCCGCACCCCGCGGTCGGCCTCGCCCGCCGTCCGAACCAGCGATTTTTGCACGCAAGTGGCCAGTCCGGCGCTCTGTAATTTGGCGGCAGAACTGCGCCGGACGAGTTCCTGGGCCTCCGCCCCGGGACCGAGCGTCCCACCGTCCGGCGCGCGTAGATCGTACTTGCCGGCCGCGCGACTCAGACGCGAACTCTCGCTCACGCCGCCCAGAACAAAAGTTTCGATCCCGCTGGCTGAACGGTTGGCGCCACCGGAGTTGGCGTGAATGGCCACGAATAACGCGCCCGGCTGGCGGTTGGCGATCTCCGCCCGGCGGTAGAGCGGGATGAAGCGGTCGTTCTGGCGGGTCAGCGAAACCGTCGCCCCCCGCCGACGCAGCTCCTCGGCCGCGCGCCGGGCCACATCCAGGACCAGATCCTTCTCCCGGATGCCGCCGGCCACCGCTCCGTGGTCCTCGCCTCCGTGGCCGGGATCGAGGATCACCACGCCGGAGACCGGTCCGCCGCCGCCGCCGCCGCTGTCGCTGCCCAGCAGCCGCTCCAGCTCCCGCGGCAGGCGCAGCCGGCCGTCATAATAGGCCGGAGCCAGCCCCAGCGGCGAGATCCGGCCGTTGATGGCGACGAATTTAAGCCCCGGGGCAAGCACCAGCCGCAGGGACGGACCGTGCAGTTCCAGCCGGGGCGCGCCCGGCTCGCTGCCCAAAGTCAGGCCGTGCGCCCGGCAGAAATCGTCCAGCGCCACTGTGCTCGCCCCGCCGCCCAGATCGGTGCCGGCCGAAATCAGGGCCGGCAGCAGACCGAAATTTTCGGCCGCGCCCCCCAACCCGCCCAGCAGCAAGGTCGCCGTCAGCGCCACGCCCAGCCGTTTCATGAACTTGCCGTTCACGTTCGATCCTCGCCGAAGGTTTATGCGGTCGCCTTTTCGCAGCCGCGCTTAGGCAACGCCCTCAAAAGAGCTGATGCGACGCAAGGTCTTCCCCGCGAATAATTGGAAAACTCCTCACCTGCGCCAAACGGCTCCCTCTCCCTTTGGGAGGGGGTTGGGGGGAG
>CAYMGG010000503.1:0-3677 GCA_964389915.1 uncultured Planctomycetaceae bacterium | reverse complement strand
GCTCATTGGCCAGAAAGGCGTAGGTGTCCAGAGCCTGCCAGCCGTTCACCCACCCCGGCGGGACCGGCAGATTATAAGCGAAGGCCCGGCCGGCGGCGTCTTGGACGCGCAGCTGGACCCGCTTGGCCCCCAGAGGTTTTTCCACAAAGATCCAGATTCCCGCCCGGAGCGCGTTCGCCGGCAGGGCGACCGGCTCTTTGAGCTGCAAGCCTAACTTGCGCGCCGCCCCCTCCCCCGCCGGCTGCCAGCGCAGGTGCGCCAGGCCGTCGGCGGCGAAATCTACGCTCACCTCCGGCGCGGCGGTCACGGTCCAGGTCGCCCCCGCGCTGAAATCCGCCAGCTTGGTGGCGGTCGACGGCGCATCGCCCGCCCAACCGGCCGTCGCCAGACAGCAGCCCAGACAGCCCCAAATCCACCCCTTAACCCCCTGGCTTGGCGCGTGGCGTTTCATCTCGTACCTCCTCGGGACCAAAAATCGACGAAGGTGACAGTCCTCAGTTCCACTTCCACCACCACTCACTCTGAACGGCGAAAGCCTGTAAGGTGCGGACCTGGCCGTTGACGAACAGGAAATTTGAGCCATTGCCATGGTTGTTCCCGCCATTGGCGGTGGGCGGGCCGTTGATATAAGTGTTGGCCCCGCCGCCGATATAGTTGTTGTTCACCAGATTGGGGATCAGGTAGACCGCCTGGTCCGGCTTGGTGATCTGTTGCAGGCTGACGGGGGGCAGTCCGCTATGCCAGGCAATCCCGGGCGGAGTGACGCCGCTGGAGCGGGCCTGCGAAAAGGTGCGGTAATTGGGCAAGCTGTAGCGGCGCGGGTCATCCGGACACTGCACGAGCGGCTTGCGCTGCCCGCCCAGGTAAGTGTTATTGAGTAATGTGTCCCAGGAGCCGGTCGCTTCCCAATAGGGCGGCAGATAGCCGGCATAGTCGTCGGCATAGGCAATCGCGCCCAGATGCAGCTGCCGCAGATTGTTCCGGCATTGGAGGCTGCGGGCGCTGGCCAGCGCGTTTTTCAGCGCCGGCAGCAGGCACGACGCCAGGATCGAGATGATGGCGATCACGACCAGCAACTCGACCAAAGTGAAACCGGCCTCGCGCCGCCGGCGCCGGTTCATGACTGGCCCCGGTTCGGGAGTCATAGGCATGCTCCTCCTCCAAATAAACCATTGGTCCGATTGATCCGCGGGCCTCGGCCGCCCCGCCTCCCGGCTATTTTCGCCCGCCAGTTCCGCGCCACCCCGGACGGGCTCCACTTCCTCGCCCGGCCGGGCGAAACCTCCGCGCCCCAGTCGGACCGCGAGGGCCTGCAGCCGCGCCGCCTGCTGCTCGTCCACCACTTTCCGCTCCTGGGCCGCGGCCAGCAGTAGTGGCCAAGCGAATTGGCCATTTCCGCCGGGGGCCGCCTCCCCGGCCATAAGCAGATCCAGCAAGGCCCGAAAGGGAGTGCACAGGCGCAGCCGGCCAGCGGTTTCGACCTCCCCTTCCGGAGGTAGGGCATGATGGATCTTGACTTCGGCAGGTGCGCTCTTGCGGAAATTTTTCGGTACGCACAAATGAACCGGCCGAGATTCGTCATTGGCCAATAGGCCAAAATATTCCAGAGCCGAATCGTATCCAATCACGGCTTGAATGTTATCCGCCCGGTCCCGGCTCCAAAGCAGCCAACGGAGCAACCTAGCCTGAGGCGTAGCCTCGAATCCCGGCAGGCGGTATAGACCTTTATCAATTGCCAGCCATTGCCCGATTCGACAACGGTAGGAATGATGGTCAGCGCCAAAGCCACATTCCTGCGCTTGCTTGGCGGTGAAAAAGCCATCTTGCTCAGCGGCAATCAGCTGCAACTGCGGTTCGCGATATGGCTTGCCATTAAACACGCAATCTGCCTCCCAGCGCTTCTCGAAATCTAGCATTTGCCGCAAACACCAGCAAACGCAACTTAAAGCATTTGTTTTCACAAACTAGCAATCACCTGTCACTAAATAATTTATGATCTATCATGCCATCAACCGAAACCACCCACGCTATTCTTCTTTGTCCCCCACGCTGAAGGGCAAAATCTGGAGCTAAAAACCGTGCTGACCGGATCAAGAATGCCGGTTAATAGCCATTCTAACTATCGAAAGTCGAATGCGGCTGAGTTGCGCTACCCATGAATTCATCCATCTGAACATTCGAATTGGCGAAGCAGGATGAGAGTTTTTTGGCGGGGTCTGGGGTACCTATTTTGCAAAAAAGGTACCCCAGAATCGGCCCTGATTATCTGGAGTCGTTATCAGGCTAGCAGGAGAACCGTGGGGGGGTAGTGTGTGGGGGGGGGAGGAGCTTCTTTTGTAGAAGAATCCTTCCTGGAAAAATTTCGCCCAGCAAAAAAACCGGCGCGGTTTTCCCGCGCCGGTCGATTGATTCTAGTTAGGCGAAGAGCGATTTATTCGCTCTTGGGCGCTTCGCTGCCCGCCGGCGCGGCCACCGCCGCCCGGGCCGGTTCGCCACCGGCCTGCTGCTGCTTGAGGGCCTCTTCCACCAGCTCGAAGACGGCCTGCGGAGCCGCGTCGCCGACCCGCCGCTTGGCCAGATGCAGGATACGGCAATAGCCGCCCGGCCGCTGAAGATAGCGGGGGCCGATCTCATTGAACAGCTGGGCCACGACTTTTTTGTCGTGCAGCAGCTTGAGCGCACGGCGACGATCGGCCAGCGTGCCCCCCTTGGCCAGAGTGATGAGCTTTTCGGCGAAGGGACGCGCTTCCTTGGCCTTGGCCGGAGTGGTGGTCACCCGGCCATGCGCAAACAGGCTGGCCACCAGGTTGCGGACCATGGCCCGCCGATGACTGGGGGTGCGGCTCAGCTTGCGCCCACTGTTCATATGCCTCATGACTGTCTCGCTTTTCTAGTCAGGTCTATGCGGAAACCTATTTTCCGATATTCATGCCGAAGGAGAGGCCCATCTCGGAAAGCTTGAGCTTGATCTCCTTCAAGCTGGTCTTGCCGAAATTGCGCACCTGCAACATCTCCTGCTCCTGCCGGCCGACCAGGTCGCCGATGGTCTTGATGCCTTCGGCGGCCAGGCAGTTGGCGGCGCGGACCGACGGGTCCAGCACGGAGACGGGCTGGGCAAGCTTGGCGCTGAGCTCCCGGTCCAGGGCCGGCGACTCAATCGCCACGCCGGCATCCTCGCCCGGCGACTCCTTCTGCAACTCGTCGCCCAGTTCGTGGAACTTGACGAACGGGTTCAGGTGCTTGCGCAGAATGGTGGCGGCCTCGACCATCGCGTCCTCGGGCGTGATCGTGCCGTTGGTCCAGACCTCCATGATCAGCCGGTCGTAGTCGGTCATCTTGCCGACGCGCGTCTCTTCGACCTTCCAGCGGGCCCGCCGCACCGGCGAGAAGCCGGCGTCGAGCAGGATGGTGCCTTTGACGTCGTCGGCGCGCCAGGGGAAGTCTTCGCTACGCATGAAGCCGCGGCCGCGCCGCATTTCGATCTCGGCCTTGAAGGTGGTGTTCTCGTTCTCGATCGTGGCCAGGACCAGATCTTTGTTGATCACCTCGACCCCGGGCGGGCAGAGGCAGTCGCCGGCCAGTACCGGACCGCGCCCCTTCTTGTCGATCCGCAGGTATTCCGACAGCAGCCTGAGTGTGGCGGCACTCTATCGCTGGCTGGACGTTTACACGCGCAG
>CAYMGG010000502.1:0-3699 GCA_964389915.1 uncultured Planctomycetaceae bacterium | reverse complement strand
GTTTTTTGCGGGGGTCCGGGGGAGCTTTTTTGCAAAAAAGCTCCCCCGGATGCGATTCAGGTTCACTTGGCCACGATCATCCACCCGGGCGAGACGCCGCCGAAGGCCGCGCCCCGGCTCTCGGCGAAATTGGCCTGCGGTTTGAGTTTGGCGTGAGCGTCGAGAAAGAGCACGTTGCTGGAGTTGAGGTGCAGCCAATGGCAGCTATGCCACAGACCGCCGGTGGCATTTACCAGTTCGTCGGCGGTGTAGAGGATCAGCCGGCCGTCCATGACCGAGACGACCTCGTTGACCGAAGCGTTTTTGCCGCTTTTGCGGACCAGATCCTCGATATCGCCCAGCCGCTTGACGCGGGTGACGTCGGTCCGGTCACCGTAGCCGCCCACATTGCGTTCGTTATAAGCGTAGTTGCAGGCCCCGCCGCCGCCGGCGCGACCGCGCGGAATCTGGCCCCAAGCCGGGTCCCAACCGCTGACGGCCTCGCCCTTGGCGTCGGCCACCTGGGAGCCAGAGGTCGCCCGGTTCTGCACCGGGCAGTTGAACACCCGAAAGCTGTTGGTATACGGCTCCAGCAATTGAAACCACCGGCCGTGGGTCGGGTCGTAGGCCCAGGCGTTATAGGCCGCAGTCCAGTACATCGGGACATAATAACCGGCGTAGTCGCCCAGATAGCCTTCGGAGCCCAAGCCCACCTGGCGCAGGTTGCTCAGACACGAAGCCCCCTGAGCCACGGCCTGGGCCCGCTCCAAAGCCGGCAGCAGCATCGCCGCCAGCACCGAGATGATCGCCACCACCACCAACAGCTCGACCAGGGTGAAGGCGCAGCGAGGCCTAATACGCATGGGATTCTCCTTGCCTATTTTCCGCTCAGCACGAATTTCTTGTAGCAATACGGATATTTCATCTCGCCGATGCCGGGGGTCAGGCCCAGCCAGTAGCCCCGGCCCGCACCGTCGTTGTCGTTGACGATAAAGTTGAAGCCGAAGATCCGGCCGGCCAGGGGCGAGAGCGGCGCCAACTCGTCCCAGGGAATGGCCGCGAAATAATCGGTTTCGCCTTCCTTGCGCACGATCCGGCACTGGACGTTCTTCATCACTTCCCCCACCGCCCGGCCCTTGACGCCGGCCTGGCGGACGGCCGCCGGTCCGGCCGGCGTCAGACAGAGGGTGATTTCCCGATCGTTTCCATCATACTCCATCCGCTTCTCCTGCGCGTCGTTCAAAGTGTCGAACGCCAGTTGAATGGAGTCGAAATCCCACGCGTGATTCGCCTGCGCGGCCGGCACGTGCACGTCGTCATGCACCCGGGCCGTAAAGTAGAAGTACTTGTCGTCCCAGGCCACCCCGGCCTCGGCGCTCAGGTCGGCCGGCCCGTCCCAGCCGATATTGGGGTCGGGTGGCAGGATGTCGCCCCGCTCGTCGAGCTTGATGGGCAGAGCGGCCGCCCATTCGTTGCCGGCCGACGGCGTATGGCGCGGGCAGGCTTCCAGCGCCAGGGGCAGAATTTTCTCCACCCGCCCGGCGTCGGTTTCGCACTGCAGCCGCAGGGTCAGATCCGCGCCGGCCGGCCGCTCGCCGGCCAGGGCGAAGCGGAAGTTCTTGCTCTCGCCCGGCGCCAGTTGCAGCGGCAACTCCGCCGGTTCGGCCCGCAGGCCGGCCGGAATCGCGGCGCTCAGCCGACCGGTCTGAGCGCGGGGCAGATTGTTCTTGATGAATCCGGAAATGGCGTCCACCTCGCTGAAGGTGACCGAGACCGTGACCGGATCAATCGCCACATCCGCCGCCTTGAAGGCGGCGAAAAAGGCTTCCGCGTCGGTCGGCGGGCCCAACGCGTAGACCGGACTCTCGCTCACCGGCAGCGCCAGCTTGCCGTTCTCGCGAACCGCTTCGAGGTCACGGCCGAACATGTCGATCAAGTGCAGCTCGCCGGCATAGGCCACGGTCAGTTTCTTGACCTCGCCCTGGTGTTTCCAAAAGGCCACCAGCGGCGTGCCGTCGGCCCGGCGATAGGCGAAAGCCTGCAACTCGGTTTCGAAGAGCGGTCCGACCGGCTGCGAATGATCCAGCACCCGAGCCAGGGCCGCATAGGCCACCGCCGCCGGCCGGGGCGTGAGCGGGTCGCACCAGAGGCCGTACTCGTAGCGCTTGCGCTCCAGACAGCCCTGGGCCAGGAACCACATCACCCGCTCCATCTCCGGCACGGAACGGGCCAGCAGGAAGGCCCGGACCATATACCGGGCGTGGTCCAGTTGGTAACTGCTCAGGAAGGGCGCGTCGATGTCGACCGCCCAGCCCAGTTCGCCGATCCAGAGACGCTGATGGCCGCCCAACTTGGCCAACTGGCCGCAGACTTGCAGCAGCTTGCCGCGCATGTCGTTGGCCTCGGGGCCGATGGCCGTGCCGGTCGGACCAATATAGCGTGCGCCGGCATAGGGGTGCGGCGCGATGACGTCGATGTATTGTCCGGCTTTGGTCAGACAGGGGCGGCTGAAGCCGAAGTCCGAACCGCAGTCCACGCCCGAGCCGCCGCCGGCCATCAGCTTGGCCGCCGGCCATTTCTGGCGGACGTGCGCGCCGACGGCGGCCACGAACTCGGCGTAATACTCGCCCGCCGCGGCCAGGGGCAGACCGGTCTGGTGCGGAAAGGAGAGATCCGGTTCGTTCTGGATCTCCCAGTACTGCACGTTATCGCCGGCGTTTTCCGCCAGTTTGTCGAAAAAGGTCAGGTAATCGGCCACATTCCGGATCTTGCCGTCCTCGGCCTTGGCCCAGGGGGGCGTATCGACCGCCTGCACCGTCTCCATCAGGCTGAAACCGGCGTCGTGCAACCGGGCGTAGGCTTCGGCCGAAGGCACGCCGTCGTTGAACTTGCCGGGTTCGGGCTCGCTCCAGCGCCAATGCCGAAAATTGCGGAACCACTTGACCCCGAGCCGCGCGCACGCCTCCAGGGGCAGGCTGCCGGGATGCAGACCGAAGAACGAATCCGGGTCCAGCCCGGTCACTGCCGGCGGCACGACCACGCCCAGAGTCCGCTCGGCCCGCTTGACCTCGGCGCCGGCGGCGTCCAGCAGCGTGACGGTCGCGACATAATAACCGGGTTGGCGGGCGGGCAGGATCTCCAGCCGTTCCTCGGCGGCCGTGCCGGTCGCGAGGGTCAGCTCGCGCTCGCCGACGGCCTGCTCGGCGCTGTCGCTATCGTTCGTGACAAACCGCAGCTTGAACTTGCCCTCGCCCGGCAGATCGCCGCTGAAAACGCGGGCGGTCAGGGTGACCGGTTCCCCGCCGGTCAGGAAAATCCCCCCCGGTTCGCCCAGGTCGCTCAATCCCAGACTGACCGGTTCGGACGGTTTGTAATCGGTGCGCGGTCCTTCTTGGAACTGAACCGCATCCAGCCAGAGCGCGGCCTCGCCCTGCGGCGCCAGATCGAGATAGAAGGACTGGTCCTCCTTCTGGGGGGCGATATTCATTTCAAACCGCTGCCACTTCTCGGCGAGTTTGAATTTCTGCCGGGTCATGATGCTGTATTGCAGATTCCAGATATCGGCGATGACTTCGGCCGCCGGCTCGGCCCGGGCCGAGAAGGAGAGCGTATAGCGGCGGCCTTTGCGGATCAGACCGTAGACCTTCGGCCCACCCAATGTCTTCCCGCCCGCCCAGCGCAGGGAGAATTCCCGTGCGAACTCGTGCGCGGGGCCGTCGA
>CAYMGG010000501.1:0-3750 GCA_964389915.1 uncultured Planctomycetaceae bacterium | reverse complement strand
ATCGCCTGGCGGCTCTTCGGGCCGAGTTCGACAAGGAGAACGCCCCGCCCGCAGAGGATGACGAGACCAAGGTGATCCCTGCGCCGAAGAAAGCAGAGACGCCCGCACCCAGGAAGCCCGCACCCCCTGAGCCCGAGGTCGACGTGGCAGAACAGGCCAAGGCCGAAGCCAGGCGCGCGGTCCAGGCTGAACGCAGCCGGGTCTCCGAGATCCAGAGCATCTGCGCAGGAGAGTTTACCAAGATCGAGCAGGAAGCCATCTCGGCCGGCTGGAGTGCCGACCAGACCCGCGACAAGGTGCTTCATGCCATGCGCGCGGCCCGGCCCCAGGCCGATGTCGGCATCAGCATTGCAAAGGAGAAGACTCCGATGGAATCGAAGCAACGCCTTGAGGCAGCCTTGTGCTTTCGTGCCGGGATCGATGAAGAAACCCTCATGTCTGAATATGGTGAGGAGACCGTCTCTGCAGCCTACCATGACCGGGACATTTCTCTTCAGCAGGTTTTCGTCGAGTGCGCCAATGCCGAAGGGGTTCCGCTTCCCCGTCACTTCTCCAACGACACCATTCGGGCGTCCTTCAGCACGGTCTCGCTTCCGGGCCTCTTGAATTCGGTTGCGAACAAGCGACTCCTGAAGTCCTTCAAAGCGCAGCCTGTGATTGCAACGCGGCTGTGCTCGGAAGGCGAGTTGACCGACTTCAAGGAAGCGGAACGTTACCGGCTGACTGACGTGGGGGACCTTGAGCCCGTCGCTCCTGATGGCGAGATCAAGCACGGCGGCCTCAGTGAGGAGAAGGCCACAAACCAGCTCCAGACCTATGGAAAGCTCTTCTGTCTCACGCGGAAGATGATCTTCGATGACGATCTGCAGGCCTTCCTCCGGGTCCCCGAGGGGATGGGGGCACGCGCAGCCCGCAAAGTGGACCAGATCTTCTTTGAACGGCTCTTGTCCAACCCGGGCAGCCTCTTCTCGGTTGCGCACAAGAACTACAAGGACGGTGTCGATACGGCCCTGTCGCCTGACAGCCTGGCCATGGCTGTGCAGCAGTTCATGGATCAGACGGATAGTGATAAGCAGCCGATCAACATTGCGCCTCGGTTCCTGCTTGTTCCGACTGGTCTCAAGATGCCTGCCCGCGAGATCCTGAGCAGCAGTTATCTGATGAGCACCGGTTCAACCAACAAGCAGCGGATCCCGACCTACAACCCGCTTGCTGATGAGGATCTGGAAATCGTCTGTAGCCCGTACCTGAGCAATACCAACTACAGCGGCAACAGCACCAAGGCGTGGTACTTGCTTGCTGACCCTGCGGTTGCAGACACCTTTGAAATCGCCTACCTGCGCGGCCGGCGTACGCCATCTGTGGAACAGGGGCAGGTCGACTTCAATGTTCTGGGAATTCAATTCAGGATCTACTGGGATCTTGCGTGCCGTGAGCAGGATTTCCGGGGAGTACTGAAGTTCAACGGAGAATAGTCACCAGGCATGGATTGGTCTGGCGAGGCCAGGCGTGGCGAGGCGCGGCGAGGCGGGGTCAGGCCCGGTATGGCAAGGCATAGCAGTGCAATGCATGGGTTCCTTTACTGAAGGGGACGAAGCATGAAACGAATCAGCGTGGTTTTGCGGGGAGTGTCGCCTCTGCTCATGAAGCGAATGACAGATGAGGAACTTCTTGCCCTGCACACCAAAGAGAAACGGAAGTTCTCGGCCCCTGTTGATCCGAGAGAGGCAGCCACCCGCAGGGTCTACAAGACCCAAGAGGGGATGCCCTATATCCCGACCGAGAACCTGATGGCCTGCCTCATTGCTGCCGGCATGTATATCAAACTCGACGGGAAGAGGCAGATGTCCACCAAGCAGTCAACGCTGCTACCGGCATTCCTCACTATTGAGAACCCGTACATGCCGCTGGTGGATGAGAAAGGCGACCCCGCACAGTGGGAAGTGGATATGCGCCAAGGCCGGAATCCGAACGGTGGAGAGGCGGTTTGCATTATCCGACCACGGTTCGACTCCTGGCGCCTTGAGGCAATTTTGGAAGTGGATGCAGAGAGTCTTTCGGAGAACACGATTCGGCAGCTGGTGGATATTGCGGGAGGCCGTATTGGTCTCGGTGACTTCCGTCCTCAGCGCCGTGGCGTATTCGGCAAGTTCCGCGTGGATAAGTGGGAAGAAGCATAAGCCCAGGTTTCAGAAAGGGAATCTATGAGCGCGATCTTCAAACATGAAGGCAAGTGTATCGATTATGTCCCGACGGCGAACGTTACCGCTGGTGATGTGGTGGTTCAGACAGATCTCGTTGGCGTGGCTAAGCTGGACATCCAGGCAGGCACACTCGGCAGTCTGGCGGTCGAAGGGGTCTTTGATTTCCCCAAGGCCACAGGGAGCGGGACGACCATCGCGGCCGGCACCAAGGCGTATTGGGACGCCGCCGCGAAGGTGGCCACTCACGACGATGCTTCGGGGGCGAACAAACTGCTCGGAAAGACCGTCGCCTCTGTTGGCGAGGCCGACGTGACGGTTCGTGTGCGGCTCAGTCAGTAGGCGGACGCTGCCATGGCGGATCTGTTACAGCGGTCAAGTGTTTGGCTGGATGGCATGCGGGAAAAGCACCGCACCATCCCGGTCGAATACCGTCGCGGCGCGGAGGCGATCTCCGTACCCGCCACGGTCGGCAAGACGGTGTTTCAGATCTCCCGCGAATACGGCCTCTTCGAGCGGCACGAGTCGCGAGATTACCTGGTGGGTGCCGAACACCTCGTTCTCGCCGGGTCCCCGAGCCTTCCCCAGCGCGGAGACGTCATCCGCGAAGTGGATGGGGGCAAGACCTATGAGTACGAGGTGATGGCCCCGGGAAATGATCCGTGCTGGCGCTGGTCCGATGACTATCGCCGAACGCTGCGGATTCACACGAAACTGATCGGAACGGAGGATGCGTGAGATGGAAGCCGTCGACTTTTTGCTGACCCCGGTTGCGAATTACGGCTTCCTCGGATTCTCCGTGGTGTTGCTCGCGATGGTGATCTGGCTCATCAAACAACTGCTCTCTGTCATGAAGGCGAACAATGTGATCGTTGCCCAGAACACGGCGGCGATGAAGACGCTTACCGCGACCGTGTCGGACCTGATGATCCTGAACCGGTCGCTCCATGACAAGATCATCTCCCGGCCCTGCATCGCGAGGGAGGAGTGAGCATGGCGGTGATTCCGGAGATTGCCCAGGCGGTGACGGAGAAGCTGAACGGGTCGACGTTCTCCATGCCGTTCATGGCGGAGCGCGCTTACCGCCCGGCCTTCGAACTGCAGGAGATGAAGGAACTCCATGTCACGGTCGTGCCGCGCGGGAGCGCGTCCGCCGTATTGGACCGGGGGCGGGTACGCGAGGACGTGCAGATCGACATCGCGGTGCAGAAGAAGGTCGCGTCCGATGCGCCTGTCGAACTGGACCCCCTGATGGCGCTGGTGCAGGAGATCTCCGACGCGCTGCGCGGAGTAAATCTCCCGACCACGCCCGAGGCGATGTGGGTGAAGGCCGAGAACGAGCCGGTCTTCGCGCAGGAGCATCTGCAGGAGATGCGCCAGTTTACGAGCCTGCTCACCGTGACGTATCGCGTGGCGAGGTGACCGATGAACAACGTGATCATGAGGCAGGTAAGTGTATCCACCGACTTCGCGCCCCTCGTCCCGGAATCTCTGGTGGGGACCTTTGAAATCTCCACCCCGCCGACGAACGCGGGGAACGTGATCTTCC
>CAYMGG010000500.1:0-3774 GCA_964389915.1 uncultured Planctomycetaceae bacterium | reverse complement strand
TTTTTCGACTGGGGGGCGAGCAAAGGTACGCCGGATCATTACACCGTGCTGCTGCGCAAGCTCTACGGCGAATGGCTGCTTAAGAAATTGAACCTGGGGGTCGACGCGCCCGCCGGCGCGGCCCGTACGGCTCTGGCCAAGCTTTGGACCAATGAACAGGGCGAGACCGCGCTGTTGCCGGACGAAGATCCGGTCGCGGGCAGCGTGGCCCTGCCCAGCCTGAGCGCGGTCAAGGGCGCGGGCGGAGCCTGGTCGAGCGTGGGCAGCCCGGTGCGGATCAAGTCGGCCCTGGCCTTCATGCAGGACATACAGAACGATTACAACCGGGAGATGAAGGCGCTTATCGTCTCGCTGGGCGGCCAGGTGCCGGTGGCCAGCTCGAACATCATCTACAACGTTCCGGAATTGGTGGCCCAGGCGAGTTTGGATTACACCTCGCAGAACGAGTATCACGACCACGTCAAGAACCTGAACGGCCGGGCGCTGTTCATGTCCAATCAGCCGGCCGTGTTGATGGACCCGCTCTCGGGGCAGAGCAACTTCATCGAAACCGCCATTGCCGGGATCAAGCTTAACACCCTGCCTGTGACCTCCACCGAGAGCGATATGATGTGGCCCCACGAGTGGCGCGCCTCGTACTTCCTCTCTCTCTTCTCCACCGCCGCCTTGCAGGATTGGGACGCGATCTTCCACTATTGCCACATGGGCGGTTGGAATCACTCCTGGGACACGGCCGACGAGACCAAGACGGTTCTCAATCCGACGGTCGAGTTCAACGATCTGGCCCTGGCCGGCACCCAGCCGGCCGCGGCCCTCATGTTCCATCGTCGGGACGTGGCCCCGGCCAAGAATCTGGTTCAGGTGGTCTACTCCGCCGCCGATCAGCTCGACGGCCGGCGTGGGGTCAGGAGCGCGGATTTCCCCTTCAATTATCTGACTTTTGTCTCCCGGGTCGAAGGCGTGTTCGGTCAGCCCGACGGCCGGGCCCAAGCCTTGGTAGGCGGGGCGGGGGAGGGCGCTTTTGCCTATGCCGGTGCGGATGATACCCGCACGCCCCGGCAGTTGTCAGATTCGCTGGATAGCTTCCTGAAACAGAAACAGCTATTGGCCGGCGCGCTGGGCATTCAAGACGGCAAGTTGCTAAGCGACACCGGCGAGATCTGCCGCGACTGGACCCGGGGTTTGCTGACCATCGACACCCCCCGGACCCAGGCCTTCACCGGCTTCCCGGCCGCGCCGATCCAACTTTCCTCCGTGGAGTTCGCCTGCCGTTCATCCTTTGCCACGATCATCCTCAATTCGCTGGACGAGGCCCCGCTGGCCGAAACGCGCCGCATCTTCATCACCGCCGTCGGCCGGGCCGAGAACAATGCCGACAAGTACAGCTACCAGGAGATCGTCGCCGCGCCTTCCGGCTATCGGCGTGGCGAAGGCATGGCCGTCGAGCGCGGCGCGGACGGTCAGGTCGTGACCGAACGGATTGCGGCGCGGCTCAGTCTCAAACTCGCCCGGCCGGACGCCACGGCCACGCTCACCCCGCTCAAGCCCGACTTCACCGCTCTGGCCGAGGGGCAGGCGCTGACGGCTCAGAACGGCGTGCTCGCCGTCGAGCTGGGCGAAGCGGCCACGATCTGGTATTTGCTCGAAATCAGGTAACCCTTCTTCCGGGGGAACCTTTTTTGAAAAAAAGGTTCCCCCGGACCCCCTTCAAAAAACTTTAATCGGCTTCGCTCCGTCGGGCGTCTCGTTGAACGAGTTCGGCCTTTGCTTTATGCATGGGCCGGGTTCGTCGTGGACAAACGTAGATTTCCGATTATTCTTTACGGCTTGCTCGGCAAATGAGCCGGCCGAAATTACAGAGCTGGCTAAAGTTTTTTGAGAGAGTTTGAGAGAACTTTTTTTCAAAAAAGTTCTCTCATATCCGAAGTTGGTTTTGAGTGGCTTCCTGAAGTTAACCTGAGGAGAAACGCTGTGGCCAAGAGCGCCCCGAACGCCATCTCGCCCACCCGGGCCGAGGATTACGCCGAATGGTATCAGCAGGTCGTGCGCGCCGCCGACCTGGCCGAGAACAGCCCCGTGCGCGGCTGCATGGTCATCAAGCCCTGGGGCTACGCCCTTTGGGAGAACATCAAGGCCGCTCTCGACGTGCGTTTCAAGGCCACCGGCCACGTCAACGCCTACTTCCCCCTCTTCATTCCGTTGAGCTTCCTGCAGCAGGAGGCCGAGCACGTCGAGGGCTTCGCCAAGGAATGCGCGGTCGTCACCCACCACCGGCTGGAGAAGGGGCCCGACGGCAAGCTCGTGCCGGCCGGCGAATTCGAGGAGCCCTACGTCGTGCGCCCCACCTCCGAGACCATCATCGGGGCCATGTTCGCCAAATGGTGCCAGAGCTACCGCGACCTGCCCCTGCTCATCAACCAGTGGGCCAACGTGGTCCGCTGGGAGATGCGCACCCGCCTCTTCCTGCGCACCACCGAGTTCCTCTGGCAGGAGGGGCACACGGTCCACGAGACCGAGGCCGAGGCCCGCGAGGAAACCCTCAAAATGCTGGAGGTCTACCGCGCCTTCGCCCACGAGCAGATGGCCCTGCCGGTCCTGACCGGCGAGAAGACCGCCGGCGAGCGCTTCCCCGGCGCGGTCTCGACCTATTGCATCGAGGCCATGATGCAGGACCGCAAGGCCCTGCAGGCCGGCACCAGTCACTTCCTGGGCCAGAACTTCGCCCGCTCCTCGCACATCGTCTACCAGTCGCGCGAGGGGCGCGAGGAGTTGGCCTGGACCACCAGTTGGGGCGTGAGCACCCGGCTGATCGGCGGCATGATCATGACCCACGCCGACGACGACGGCATGGTCATGCCCCCCCGGCTGGCCCCGTCGCACGTGGTCGTCCTGCCGATCTTTCGCAAGGAGGAGGAGAAGGCCGCCATCTGGCAGTACTGCCAGGAATTGGCCGAGGATCTGCGTAAGCAGACCTACGCCGGCCGGCCGGTGGAGGTGGTCTTCGACACCCGCGAGCTGAACGCCGGCGAGAAGGGCTGGGAGTGGATCAAGAAGGGCATTCCCGTGCGGGTGGAGGTGGGGCCGCGCGACCTGGAGAAGCGGGCCGTGTTCGTCGGCCGGCGCGACCAGGGGCCGACGGAGAAATTCGGCCAGGAGCGCGACGCCTTCGTCTCCGGCCTCGCCGACCTGCTCGAACAGATCCAGCAGAATCTGTATAACAAGGCGCTGGCTTACCGCGAGGCGAACACCCGCGAGATCGACGATTACGCCGAGTTCAAGCGCTGGTTCACTCCGGCCAACGCCGAAAATCCGGAGACTCACGGCGGCTTCGCCCTCAGCCACTGGTGCGACGATCCGGCCTGCGAGGCCAAGATCAAGGACGAGCTGACGGTCACCATCCGCTGCGTGCCCTTCGACCGGGCCGCGCGCGGGCAGGGCAAATGCCTGGTCTGCGGCAAGCCTTCGGCCGGCCGGGTGATTTTCGCCAAGTCTTATTGATGATCAGTAGGGCCAGGGCTTGGGGATGCGGGCGTTCTGGGTGATGACCAACTGCCCGGAGCCGGTCTTGGGGTTGACGCTGGTCTTGCGCCCCAGCTCCTTGAGGGCGTCGTAGACCAGCGGCCCCCCCAGCGGCACCATGAGGTCGTAGCGGTAGTCGACCTCGGCGTAGATGATGTTCCCCGGCCAGCCGGCCGCTTCGCTGGCGGTGGTGCTGTTGCCGGCGTCGCCGACCGCCAGCACCCGCAGGGCCAGCGGCGAGTCCGTGCCGGGCTT
>CAYMGG010000499.1:0-3777 GCA_964389915.1 uncultured Planctomycetaceae bacterium | reverse complement strand
GGCCGGATCGGGCTTGCCCAGGCGCGGGCCGCGCGGACCGCGGCGTTTGCGCGGAGCTTCTCCCTCTTCGGCGGCGCGCAGGCGTTCCACCTCGGCTTTCTGCATGCCTTTTTGCAGCGCAGTCAGTTCTTTGGGCGTCAGCTGCCGGAATTTGCCCCGCCCCAGGCCCTTGAGGATCAGCGGCCCCACCCGCACCCGGATCAGCCGTTTGACCTCATGCCCCAGGACGGCGAAGAGGCGGCGGATTTCGCGGTTGACCCCCTCGCCCACCGTCACCTCCACCCGCGAGCGATTGGCGTCGGACCGGGCCAGCTTGGCGGCGTGAGCCTTGACCAGCACCGGTCCCAGGCGGATGCCTTTCTCGACCAGGCCGCGCAGGAGGTCGGGCGAAACCTGCCCCTCGACCGTGGCCCAGTAGGTCTTGAGCACGCCGCAGGCCGGATGGGTCAGATAAAAAGCCAGATCGCCGTCATTGGTCAGGACCAGCAGGCCCTCGGAGTCGCGGTCCAGCCGACCGACCGGATAGACCCGCTCCTTCACGCCGGTCAGCAGGTCGAGCACGGTCCGGCGGCCCAGCTCGTCGTCGGCCGAGGTGGTGCAGTCGCGCGGCTTGTGCAGCACGTAATAGACCTTCTTCTCCGGGTGGAGCTTGCGCCCGTCCACCGTGATCCGCGCCCGGTTCGGATCGACCTTGACGCCCATCTCGACCACGGTCTGGCCGTCCACGGTCACCCGCCCTTCGGCGATCATCTCCTCGCATTTGCGCCGCGAGGCCACCCCGCAACGGGCCAGATATTTATGCAGCCGCTCTTCCATTTTCATCCTCTTGCTTGAAGACCTTTTCCGGGGGAACTTTTTTGTAAAAAAGTTCCCCCTCGCCCCTTCAAAAAACTCTCACCTGGCTTCGCCGTTTCGAGCGTTCAGATGGGCGAATTCAACGCTGATCCCATTCTTCCGACTCACCCATCTGAACCGGTCGACTATCCAACGGCTAGCCTTCCCACAACAAGCGCGGCCGGCAACTCAGCCAGTCGCACGAGGTCAGCACGTAGCGCGTATCGCCCACGCGGCAGTCGGCTCCCGCCGGGGCGGACTCGGCCGGGTCCAGGCCGTGGATATGGCCGAAGACGCAGAGGTCCGCCCCGCTGCGGCCGATTAGGTCGGTCAACTCCGTCGGCTGCCCGTCGGCGCCCAGGGGCGGATAGTGCACCGCCACGACCCGCACCGCCGCATCCGAATCGAGCCGGCGCAGACTGGCCTCCAGCCGGCCCCGCTCGCGCTGGCGGATCTTCTCGGGGTCGGGCTGGGCCTCGCGGCCGGCGTTGCCGCCGGTAATGACTCCGGCCGCCGGGACCGCACATTTGATCGGCCAGGCCACGCCCGGCCAGTCCCACAGCCGGGCCCCGGCCACGGCCACCGGCCCGATCCGCAGCGCGTCGTTCTGAACGAAGTGCAGCGATTCCGGCGCGGCGGCGCGCACCTTGCCCACGCTCTCCCACCAGTAGTCGTGGTTGCCTTTGATCAGCACCTTCTGCCCCGGCAGGTCGGCCAGCCAGCGCAGGTCGGGCTCGGCGGTCGCCAGGCGCATCGCCCAGGAGGTATCGCCGGCCACGATCACCAGGTCCTCTGGCCCGACCGTCTCCCGCCAGGCAGAGGCGACCCGCGCGGCGTGATCCCGCCAGGCCGGGCCGAAGACGTCCATGGGCTTCAAGCCGTCATGGCTCAGGTGCAGATCCGAAAGGGCGAAGAGGCGCATGGTCAGGACTTTTCAAAGGGGAGAAAGAGCTTGCGGTATTCGTCCTCGGCGTGCCGGTCGGTCATGCCCGCCAGATAGTCGCCCACGGTGCGCTCCAGGCCGCGTTCGGCCGCCGCCCGGCGCAGCTCTTCGGGCAGGAGGCTGGGTTCGGCCTGGTAGGCGGCAAACAGCTCGCGCAGAAACCGGCGGCACTTGCTGGCCATGCGCAGCACCCGGTGATGCCGGTAGAAGTTTTCGAAGAGGAAACGTTCCAGCTCGGTTTTGGCGGCGGCGATGGGGGGCGAAAGTTTCACCACCCGCTCCGGGCAGGCGCGCACCTCCTCCGGGCCGGTTAGTTTCAGCCGTTCGATCTCCCGGCGGGTCGTGTCGACCGCATCGGTGACCAGCAGGTTGATCAGCCGCCGGATGGCTTCGGCGCGTCGCAAATCGGGTTCGAGCTCGGCCTGGGAGGGGCCGATCAGGTCGAGGGCCCGGCGCCAGAGGGCGGTGCCGGCCAGGTCGCTTTCCTTTATGATGCCCGAGCAGAGGCCGTCGTCGATGTCGTGGTTGTCGTAGGCGATCTCGTCGGCCAGGATCGTGGCCTGGACTTCCAGCAGCGGCGAGGCCCCGGCGGCGAACTCGTCCGGCGGGGCGGAGGTCGCACGCGAACTATGGCGGACAAAGGCTTCGCGGACTTCGTAGGAGAGATTGAGGCCCGGGAAGGCCGCGTAGCGGCGTTCCAATAGGTCTACCACCCGCAGGCCCTGGCGGTTGTGCTCGAAACCGCCGTGCGCGGCCAGAAGCTCGTTGAGCACGTCCTCGCCGGCGTGGCCGAAGGGGGTGTGCCCCAGATCGTGGGCCAGGGCCACGGCCTCGGTCAGGTCTTCATTCAGCCGCAGGGCCCGGGCGATGGTGCGCGAGATCTGAGAGACCTCCAGCGTGTGCGTCAGGCGGGTGCGGTAATAGTCGCCCTCGTGATTGACGAAGACCTGGGTCTTGTACTCCAGTCGGCGGAAGGCGGTGGAGTGGATGACCCGGTCGCGGTCGCGCTGATAGAGCGGCCGGAAGGCGTGTTCGGGCTCGGCGTGTGTCCGGCCGCGGCTGGCGGCGGAGCGGGCGGCGTAGGGCGCCAACTGGGCTTCGGAGGGGTAGTCCAAGGGCATTCCTCAGCGAAAATCTGAAATCTAAAATTTAGAATCTAAAATCTAGAATCGCGGGCCTCGAATTCATGTTCGACACAGCGTTGGTAGATCCAGTGAGCTGTAGAGTTCCCAGGTCTTTTCAATCGGGATAATTTTAGATTCTAGATTGTAGATTCAAGATTCTAGATTTATCCGTAGCTACAGTCCGCGCGCCGCGAAGCGCGGCCGCAACTCGGCCCACTGGTCCTCGAGGGACTGCGGCAGCACGCGCACGCCGGCCACCACGGTCATGTAATTGGTGTCGCCCTCCCAGCGGGGCAGGACGTGCACGTGCAGATGATCGAGCACGCCCGCGCCGGCGCAGCGCCCCTGGTTGATGCCCAGATTGAACCCGCCCGGCTGCATGGCTTCGTTTAGCACCGCCTTGCAGACCGCCATCAGCCGCCAGATCTCGACGGCTTCGGATTCATCGACCTCCTCCAGGTTGCCCACGTGCCGGGCCGGCGCGACCATCAGGTGACCGCTGCCGTAGGGGTAGCGGTTGAGCATGACCAGCGCCTTCTCGCCGCGGCCGACCAGCAGGTGTTCGGCCGCGGCCTCGGGCGGAGCCGCGAAAGCCTGGCAGAAGAAGCAGCCCGCGGATTCTTTGGGCCGGCCGAGGCCTTTGATGTAGCCGATGCGCCAGGGCGCCCAGAGCGTTTCCATCGGGAGCTATTCCCCTTCCACCCGGGCCGTGGCTGCGGCCTGGGGTTTGGCGTCGGCAGACTTTTCGGCGGCGGGCTTGCGGCCCAGCCGCGACCAGAAGCTCCGCTTGGGTTCCGCCCGGATCGCCGGGCCGGACTTTTCAACCGGCGCCTCGGCCGGAACGGTCGAGGCGGTCGGCGCGGCGACAGGGCGGCC
>CAYMGG010000498.1:0-3783 GCA_964389915.1 uncultured Planctomycetaceae bacterium | reverse complement strand
TGCAAAAAAGTTCCCCCGGACCCCCTCAAAAAATTCTCATCAGCTTGGCAATTCTGTGCGGGCGGAAAAATCTCCATTGCGGCCAGGCCATGGCCGGGACATTTATCTATTTATCATTATCAGCGGAGATATGGCCATGCCATGGCAATTGAGAAGAAAAACTTGGCTTTTTCGAAGATGTCGAGTTGGCGTGCGATGGGTTAAGGTTAGCGCTTCAACTTGTTGTCTGAGTTTCGTTCGATTGCCACCACCGCTGAGTTTATCCATCTGAACACTCGAAAAAGCGAAGCCGGGCGAGAATTTTTTGGAGGGGTCCGGTGAACCTTTTTTGCAAAAAAGGTTCACCGAAATCTGTCCCAATCAACTTGAATTGGTATCAGGCTTCGGCTTTGAGTTTTTTGAAGAAATCGCCGGCATAGCCGATGTCGCGGGAAACCCGGGCGGCCGCCTGTAGCACTACAGTCTCCAGACGGACGCGCGCGGATTCGGCAAAGCGCGAGGCCAGCCCGGTCACGCCCAACCCGGCCACGGCCAGACCGGTGGCGGCGAAGACCGGGGCGCCGATGCAGTAGATGCCCTGGTTGTACTCTTCGCGGTCATAGCCCAAGCCGGTCTTGCGGACCGCGGCCAGCTCCTTTTCAAGATCCGCGCGGCGGGTCAGGGTATGCTCGGTCAGGCGCTCGAGCCGCCCGGCCAGAACCCGCTCGGTCAAGTCCGCGTCGGAGAAGGCCAGGAAGCATTTGGCGAAGGCGTTGGCGTGGTAGAAGAGCCGGCTGCCCGGCAGAACCTGGAGGAAGAAGTCGGCCGGAGCGTTGACCACGTCGAGCACCAGGGCCCGGTCGCCGTTGGGCACGTGCAGCTGACAGGTTTCGCCCGCCTCGCGGGCCAGCCATTCCAGATGCTTGCGCGCCCGCAGGCGCAACTCGAACCGGCCGCCCAGCCGCAGGCCGAGTGAGAAGAAGCGCGGCCCCAGCTGGTAGCCCTGGGATTCGGGGTCCATCTCGGCGTAGCCCCGATCCACTAGCCGCTTGAGCACGCGGAAGGCCATGTTGGTGGAGAGGCCCAGGGCCTCGGAGAGTTCGCTCACCCCGTAAGGGCGGGGATGCTCGGCCAGGAACTCGACGATGTCCAGCAGGCTGTCCACGGCGGGGGCCGCATACTGCCGGCCGGCCGGGGCGGTCGCGTCGTCCTTCTTCATTTCTCAACCGTTTCGGCGGGAGCCGGCTCGGCCGCCGCCGCTGCGACCGTCGCGGGCGCGGCGGGTTTGGCCTTGGCCGGACTCAGGGCCATGTACAGGCCGATCACCGCCACGATCGCGCCGAAGAGGCGCTTGAGCGTGTCGGCCGGCAGGCGGTCGGCCAGCCACGCCCCCAGCCAGGCGGTCAGGATGCCGCCCACGGCGATCAGGGCCGCGGCCTGCAAGTCGACATGTCCGGCGGAGCGATGCTTGATCAGGCCGCTGATGGCCACGGGCACGATCACCGCCAGGGAGGTGCCGATGGCCATCTTGGCGTCCAGGCCCAGGAGCAGGACCAGGCCCGGCACGACCACGATTCCGCCGCCGATGCCGCACAAGCCGGAGAGTACGCCCATCAGACATCCCAGCAGGATCAGGTAGATCGGGGTCAGGCCGGTCATGAGTTTGTTCGTTTCTCCTGGGGCAAGGGGGGTCAGCCGGCCGAACGGCCGGCGGCGAAAGCCTGCTGCGCGGCCTCAAGCAGCTGAAAGGTTTTAAACGGTTTGACGATGTATTTGGCGACCTTGTATTTGGCGCAGGCCACCACCGATTCGCGGTCCTGCTGAGCGCTCAGGACGATGACCGGCGTCTCGCGCAGCGAAGAATTGCCCCGGATCTGGCGCAGCAGATCGACTCCGCCCATCACCGGCATGGAGAGATCGGTCATCACCAGGTTGTAAGGATGCTTGTTTTCGGCCGCGATCAGCAGGGCCTGCAAGGCCTCCTGGCCGTTGCCGGCTTCGTCGACGATCGCCCCGGTCGAGTCGAGGCATTTTTTCATGACCCGGCGCATGGGCACGATGTCCTCGACCAGCAGGATCTTGGCCTTTTTCAGATTGTTATAGTCCTCGCCGCTATCGCCGGCGGACGCGGCGGCCTGCGCCGGCGCTTTGGGCTTTTCCTTGGCCGGCTGATCGGGATTGTGCCGGGCACGAACCCGGGCGAAGCTGTAGCGCAGGCAGCGGACGATGGCCTTGGGCGGGGTGAGATTTTTGAGCAGGCAATCCTGCGCGCCGGCCACAATGGCCTCCAAGGCGGTCTCTTCGCCGATCTCGTCGGCCAGGATCAGAATCACATGGTTGAAGGCGGTGGCGGAGATTTTTTTCAGCGTTTCCAAGCCCTGGCTGTCGGGCAGGTTGAGCTCCAGCAGAACGCATTCGTACTGATTGACGGTCAGCTCTTTAAGCGCTTCTTGCAGATTGGCTACGGCTTTGAAGAGCAGTGCGCTCGGGGCCGCTTCGGTCAATCCGGCCTGAAGTTTGTCCGCGAATTCACGGTTGCCGTCTACCAGCAGAACGCGCAGTAATTTACCGGTAGTCGCAGACATGGAGACCAACTCCAAAATTTAAGCTGACCGCGCCGGCCAAAAATACGCCGGTTCAGTGTTGGCGAATTAGGCTATATAACTATAACGCGTGGAAATTTTCGTGCAAGGTATAGGCCGGAGCAGAAAATGTCCGGCCGCAAACAGTCGGTGGGCCAAAACACCGGACTGATTATAGGAATAAGTCGGTGGCGGTGGGGCGGCAGGTCAAGGGTAGACTCTGGAAAATGGCTGGCGGAAAGCGGATACTAACGGTTTTGCTCCCCGCAAAGGCCGTTGATGAAGCCGCAAACCGATACCGCCTCCACCATTTCCCGCTGGCAGCAGACTACCCGGGCGTTACGTTCGCGCAATTACCGGCTGTTCTTTTTCGGTCAGGGCGTTTCGCTCGTCGGCACCTGGATGCAGCGCACGGCTCTGCTCTGGCTGGTCGGCGGACTGTATCTCGACGAGCGAATTTCCGCCTTCTGGCTGGGGGTGGTAGGGTTTGTCGGCCAGATTCCCTCCCTGGCCCTCACGCCGCTGGCCGGCGCGCTGGCCGACCGCTGGAACCGCCACCGGATGCTGATCGGCGCGCAGTTCCTGGCCATGGCGCAGGCCGGGCTGCTGGCCGGGCTGACCCTGAGCGGGACGATCGAACTCTGGCACATCCTGGCCCTCTCCCTCTGGCTGGGCGTGGTCAATGCCGCCGAGGTGCCGACCCGCCAGGCGTTCGTCATCGAGCTGGTCGACCGGCCCGAGGACCTGGGCAACGCCATTGCCCTCAACAGCTCGCTGGTCAACGCCGGCCGGCTGCTGGGGCCGGCCCTGGGGGGATTGCTGACCGCCTGGTGCGGGGTGGGGGTCTGCTTTCTGATCAACGCGCTCAGCTATCTGGCGGTGATCGCGGCCCTCGGAATCATGCGCCTGCGGCCGGGGCCGGCGCGCGAGTCGCGACCGGTGGTCCACCATCTGGCCGAAGGCGTGCGGTACGCCTTCACCTTTGCGCCTATCCGGGCGCTGCTCCTGCTGATGGCGCTGGTCAGTCTGGTGGGCATCCCCTACGCCTCGCTCCTGCCGGTCTTCGCCAAGCACGTGCTGGCCTGCGGGCCGAAGGGCTATGGGTTTCTGGTGGCCGGAGTCGGCGGCGGGGCGGTGATCGGGGCGATCTATCTGGCCGGCCGGCCCTCGGTTCTGGGCCTGGGGCGGATCATCGCCTTGGCTCCGCTCCTGCTGGGCGGGA
>CAYMGG010000497.1:0-3796 GCA_964389915.1 uncultured Planctomycetaceae bacterium | reverse complement strand
GGGGAGACGTAAACCGCGACCGCCGAGGTTTGCCCCCTTATTTGCGGGGAGCTGTACTAAGAAACACATAGTTTTGAGCTGAATGTGTGCGTGAAGCTCCGTTAGGGAGGCTGGGGGGCCTGCTAAACCCAGCCGGAAGGGCCAAACCTCTTGGCGACGTTGCGTCTTGACGTGAGATATATTTATTGAGGTTGCGGTGGTGGTAACGGTAGTGTCGCCAATAGTTTGAAGTTGTGCGGCGGCACAGGCGAACAGCCGGCGGGCAAATCGATTGCGCCGCCGGCCGTCAATCGCGACAATAAGAAGTTGATCGATTCCGCCGGCGTCCGGCCGGCGAGTAAGGGAAGAAGCGGTTATGGAAACTCCGGGTGCCTCGATGCATTCTGACTTGGCGGACGGTTCGCCCTCCGGCACGGACACCACGACCGCGCCGGCCACGAACCTGTTGGCCTCGCTGGCGACCGAGGAGTACAAGCCCGGCATGCCGGCGGCCGAGACACCCGGTCCGGGCAAGCTGCTCGAAGCTCTGCTGGAGCATCTCGACGACGCCTGTCCGGTCATCTCCTCCGACCCCGGCACGGCCGAGCGGGTCAAGGCCCGCTACATCATCGGCCGGGAGATCGGCAGCGGGGCGATCGGCCAGGTGATCGAGGCCTTCGACACCCACCTCTCCCGCCGGGTGGCGATCAAGATCCTTCACGGCGGCCCGGAGGTGAGCCGCGACCAGCTGGTCCGTTTCATCGCCGAGGCCCAGATCACCGCCCAGCTGGAGCATCCCAGCGTCGTGCCGGTCCACGAGATCGGCCGGATGCCCGGCGGCATGCCTTATTTCACCATGAAGCTGGTCAAGGGCGAGTCCCTGGCCGACGTCATCAACAATTTACGGGTAGGCGATCCGGAGTATGTCCGCCTCTACACCGGCAAGCACACTATCCGGATCTTCTACCGGATCTGCCAGGGCGTGGCCTACGCCCACGCCAAAGGCGTGATCCACCGCGACCTCAAGCCCAGCAACATCATGATCGGCAAGTACGGCGAGGTGCAGGTCATGGATTGGGGCCTGGCCAAGGTCATGCGCGACAGCGAGGTGCAGGGCGTCAGCGGCCGGCGTCATACGGGCGAAGACTCGGAGCTGGGCACCATGGACGGGGCCATCGCCGGCACGCCCGCCTACATGAGCCCCGAGCAGGCCCGCGGCGAGGTCGAGAAGGTCTGCCCGGCCAGCGACGTCTTCTCCCTGGGCCTGATCCTGGCGGAGCTTATCTCCCTGGTGCGGGTCTTTAGGACCGAGAGTTCCGGCCAGACTTTGAGCCAGGTCCGGGAAGCCGATTCGGTCGAGGTCTCCCTCCTGCGGCGGGACGTCCAGGTCGATCCCGAGATCGAGGCCATCATCCGCAAGTGCACCAAGCAACGGATCGAAGAGCGCTACACCCAGGCCGGCGAGCTGGCCGACGATCTGCGGACCTATCTCGAGGACCGGCCGCTCACCATCTCGCCCGACGCCAGCCCGCGCTGGCTGATCAAGTGGAGCCGGCGCAATCCCATGCGGGCCGGGGCGATCTTCGCCTTCATCCTCAGCGCGTTCGGCTGGGCCTCCTGGCGCCTCTTCTGGTATTTGATCGGCTGAATTCTCCCTTCTTTTCGGAGCCAACCGCGTGGCCAAATCAGGCAAAAGCTACGGCCGGCGCGATACGGGCGAAACCCTCGCCGACCATCGGGCCGGTCTGGGGCAGGCGCTCAAGGATTTGCCGCCGGTCACGGTCATCACCGGGGCCGAGGAGTTCCTGCGCCGTCAGGCACTGGAGCAGCTGCTGGCCGCCTGGCGGGCGCATTATGCTGCCGGCGACGAGATCACCCTCTACGGCCGGGGCGGGCCGGGCGACACGGGCGATTCCCTGCCGCGGCTGCTGGCCGAGTTGCAGGGCGGCAGCCTCTTCGCGCGGGAGAAGCTGGTCCTGGTCCGGCGGGCCGAGGGATTGCTCTTCGGCGGCGCAGACGAGACCGAGCCCAAGGCCAAGGCCGGCGATCCGGCCACCGAGCGGCTGGCCGACCAGATCCGCACGCCGAACTCCGGCGTCTGGCTGGTGATCGAGTGCGAGAAGCTGAACAAGGCCCGCAAGCTGGGCAAGGTGCTGACCGAGGCGGCGCACCTGATCCCCTGTCCGGCGGCCGCGGGGCGGGGCGAGGCCGCTTCCTGGCTGGCCAAGGCGGCCCACGAACTGGGCAAAGACCTGGAGCCGGGAGCGAGCGAACTGCTCCTGGATACGCACGGTTTCAATCTGGGCGCGTTGCACGGCGAAGTGGAGAAACTGGCCATATACGTGGGCGAGGCCACCACCATTCGCGAATGCGACGTGCGCGACCAGCTGGCGGGGCTGCTGGATTACGACGTCTTCGGTCTGACCAATGCGGTGGAGGAGCGGGACCTGCCCAAGGCCCTGACCTTCGCCCGACGGGTGATCTTCTACGGCAGCACGGATACGGGCGGCAAGCGGGTCATGGGCGAAGGCGCCGCGCACCGGGCGCTGGCCATGCTGGCCGGCACGGTGGAAAAGCTGCTGGTGGCCCGGGCGCTGACCGCCGGCGGCGAGGACGAGGGCGAGATCGCCTCCCAACTTCAGGTCAGCCCCTTTCGGGCGCGCAACCTGATCCGCTCGGCCGGCAATTTCACCCTGAGCGAGCTGCGCGAAACGGCCCAGGTACTGGCCGAGCAGATCCGCGCCAGCCACGACACCGGGGCCGATCCGGCCCTGGCCCTGGACCGGGCGGTGCTGGCCGCCTGCCGCTCCAAGCGTCAGGCCCGGGCGGATTCCTCTTCGCGCCGCTAACCGACCGCAGGAGAACCGTATGCCTAAACTCGATTTTTCGCGTATTCCTTTCCCAACTTTGGACCGGGGGCGGATGGAGGCGGTCCGCGATCCGGCCCTGGTTTATGCCGACGGCCGGTTTTTGTGTTTCCATACCACCGCCGTGCCGCAAGCCGGTGCCTACCGTCTGTCTTTGGATCTGACCGAAAGCGAAGACCTCTGCGCCTGGACGCCGGGGCGGCGGCTGGCCGACTCGCCCCAGAATTTTTCCAGCCCGGGTAACGTGATCCGCGTGGGCGAGGAGTGGGTGCTCTGCGTGCAGAGCTATCCGGTGGACCCCGGCCAGCTCTGGGGCAACGAGACCTGCCGTCTCTGGACCATGCGCAGCCGCAACCTGCGCGACTGGACCGCGCCGCAGCCGCTGCACCCGGCCGGCTGTCAAACCGCCTGGAGCGGTTCGCCCCGCCAGATCGATCCCTACCTGGTGGCGCATGACGGACGCTACTATTGTTTTTACAAATCCGCCGGGCAACTGGGCGCACTGGTCTCGGAGGATTTCCGGACCTGGCGCGAGGCTTTGCCGGAGCGGCCGGTGCTGGGGCGCGCTCAGACGCCGGACGGTTCGACCGCCGAGAATCCCTGCATCGTCTGGGCCGACGACTGCTATGTCATGTTCTTCTCGCCCTGCCGGCCGGGCCGGGGGATCGGGACGGCGGTTTCGGACGACCTGCTCGACTGGCGGGAGTTCGCCTACCTGGACCTGCCGGCATTGCCCTGGGCGCCGGGCGGGCCGACCGCGGCGATGGTGCTGGACCTGCGGGCCAGCCATGGCCGCTGGCTGATGGGCTTCCACGGCGAACGCGAAACGCCCCAAAACGGCCACGACGCGGCGATCGGCTTCTTCTGGAGCGACGATTTGCGGCGCTGGCGGCGGGATTGAACCGCGTTTCCCGGGGGAACTTTTTTGCAAAAAAGTTCCCCCGGACCCC
>CAYMGG010000496.1:0-3843 GCA_964389915.1 uncultured Planctomycetaceae bacterium | reverse complement strand
CATCCGCCCCCACCGCCACCACCGACACTTCCCGCAAAACCGCCGCCTTGACGTGATAGAACGGCCCCTCCTGCATCCGCCCGTTCACCTCGCGGCTGCGCCCCTTGGGCACGAGTTCCGCATCCTTCACCTCGGCCCCGATCGAGAGTTGCCAATCGGCTCCCGCCTTGGCCTGCTCCACCACCCCTTGGGCGAGTTCGTTGCTGGAGGTGATCTCCCCCTCGATGGCGAGAGCGCCGTTCTCCACGCTCGCCCGGACCAGACCCACCCGGCTACCGGTGCGGTTCTCGTGATTGGTCAGAAGCGGCACGGATTCGGGCAACTCCAAGCCAGCCAGGTCGACCACCACCGGATGCCGCCAACCCGGCAAATTCATTTTTCCGCCCGAGTAGGCCAGCCCCATCACCCGGGGATTGACCTTGCTCTGGGCCTCGATCATCAAAAACTCTTCCATGGCTCTGGTTCTCCGTGTTCATTGGCCTTTGTAGAACTGGTCCCTGGGGGTCACTCCTCATCCAGTTCGTCAGTATCCTCGTCCAGTTTTTCGGGCTTGGATTTGGGCAGGGAATCGTTTTCGGTGAGTCCCAATTCCCGCATCAGGTTCTGCTCGCGCGCCCGTTGCCGGATCTCCATCTCCCAATCCCGACCTTGCCGGGCATATTCGATGGCCAGCGTGGTAGTGTGATTCTTGAGCCGGGTCTCCTGGGCATTGGCCTCTTTGGACGGATCCACATGCTCCACCCCGTCCCAGAACCACTGGTGCGAAGGCAGGCCTTGGGTTTGCGGAGTGCCTGGATAACCGAAGCTAAAGCTGTCGGGGGAATAGCTGTTCGCCGCGAGCTCAAGCCCGTAGGCTGACAGACAGCCTTGCCGCATGGCCCAGGCGATGGCCGCCAGGCCCATCTCCAGCGCATACTCCCACAGCCAAACGCGCAGGATGCGGTCCAACACCTGGTTGGCCATGAAGGCCTGATCTACGCGGATGGACTTGTAATAGGTCTGGTGATCCAACCGGCCGGAGGCGTAGTTGTAGCCACTGCTGTTTCCGGCAGCGATGTTGAAGGGCATGTTCAGGCAGCGGGCGATTTCGTTCAGAATCTCTTTCTTGAACTCGGCATAGGTCGTCGCCGGCTGCTGGGGCTCGACCTGCCCCATCTTCCATCCACCCGGCATGGTGAGCAGCATGTTCCGCTCGAGTTCGATCCGGTCCATCGGCTCCACCGAATCGGCCTCGCCATTGGCCGGCGAATCGGTGTACAGAATGCCGGACACATTGGCCGCCGATTCCGCCGCGGACAAGACCGCCAGCGTAAACCGCCGTAACTGGGCAAACAGCTCGATGGCCGGCCCGATCTCCGGCGTGCCCCGGTGCTGCCCCGGCCGGTCAGACCGAAAGACATGGACCATGGCCGCAGCCGGAATCTCCACCGCCTCGTCATCCTGGTAGAAGCTGGTATCGCCCGGGTGATACTTGAGCATGCGGTAGGAGACGGGATTGCCGAAGCGGTCCAGCCGGATGCCGTCCACCTCGGTGGGATCAAACGCCTTCTGCCAGGGGCTGGTAATCTGATCCGCCTCGACCGGTTTCACATCCAGGCAGACCGGATGGTCCACGCGCGGATTGGTAGCCAGAACCGCAAAGGCCTCGCCATCCTGGCAGCGGGCCATGCGCATGGTGCGTAGCTTTTCGGCCAAGCCGATCGCCTGCGCCCATTGGTGGAAATCCTTCTCCACCTGACGGTTGAAACTGTCGTCGGAGGTGAGCATCTGCAGGCGCGGGCCAGTACCGACCGTGTCGTTGGCGATGGTGAGGACGATGCCGCGGGCGTAACTGTTGTTCTTGACCTCGTACCGGCAGCGGGTACGCAGGTTATACCGGACCAGCGGGGTAGCAGCCGCGTCCGCCGATAGCCCGTCCGCCCAGGCCCAATGCCGGCGATTATTGTCGGTGGTCTCCGCCGCGTCGAACCGCGCCCGGATGATGCGCACCGGCACGGCTTTCACCGCGCTCAGGCGAACCGCCTTCTTTTCAGCGACAACAGGAATCATGGTTGACTCCAGACCAGACAACGGGTTATTAGCGATAGCCGCCTCCTGCGGCCGCTATCGGGTTGATAATTTGCCCCTAAAGTGGACAATGTGATTAGGAGACTGACTATGGCTGGCGAACCCATTACCCGAGCATTGCTGCCGAATTCCACCGAGTGGAAATATGTCGCAATCGATCCCCAGACGGATGCGGTTGTCGGACGGGGCAATACGGGTCTTGAAGCCGTTCAAGAAGCCCGAGCCCTGGGAATCCAGGAACCACTCCTGCTTTTCACCGGCGTTAAAGAAGACAAGCTTTATGTCTTCTAGAACCGTGCGCTACGAATTCCGCTCCGTCATTCCCGGCGCCTCGTTACCGCCAAAACGGGCTGGAAGGTTGGTTTGAACTGGGCGGGCTATGATGCACCAGGCGGGACCACTTTGGTCATTCTGAGGCCCAGACCTTTGGCTTTGGCCGCGGCCTTGGAGGCCAGGTAACGGTCGGCTTCGATCTGGTCCTTGAGGGAGTGCTGTTCCACTGACCCGGCGTCGCCCGAGACGCTTTTGGGCTGCTTCGCGGCTTCAGCCAGCGAATTGCTCAAGTCCTCGGGCATGGCCGGAATCCTCAGGTTTTGGGGGCTGATTCTGGGTCAGGTTGGTGTGGCTGGCGGGCGGGTTTTTTCCCGCACTAATAATCCAAACGACCGCGGACAGCAGCGCAGACAAATTTTTCCCGAATTTTCAGCAGCGCCCGCCGCAAAATCCGGCTGACCTGCCGCTGGCTCAGAGCGAGTTCACGGCCCAAATCCGCTTGGGTGCGTTCTTCCAGCACGATAGCCTCCACCACCCGGCGTTCCAACTCCGGCAATTCACGCAGGAGAGCCATGGCCCGCTCGCCCTCTTCTTTGTCGATCAGGGCCTGTAACGGATTCTGGGCCGATTCGTCAGCAATGTCCTCGGGCAGTTCATCCCCGTGGGCGTCGACCTTCTCTTGCCGGTAGCTTTCGACAGCACTGCTCTGGCGGCACTCTTTCCTAAGCAGATCGGTCACCGCCCATTTGCCGGCCTGGATCTGGAAGGCGCGGATGTTTTCCTGGTGGTCGGCCTTGGCCAGGGCTTTCCAGCCGGCGATGGCGAATTCCTGCGCCGCATCCTCCGCCAGATAGCTGCCAATGCCTTCGACGTAGGCGTATTTCTTACCTAATTCCAGCAGATCCCCGGCGGTGAACGGAGGCTTCTTTTCATCCCCGGGCCGGACCGCCAGAGACAAAGGTTCTTTTCTAAAAGCCGACATTAGTTCTTCCTTTCTATCAAAAGACACTTCCGTTATTCACAACATGCTGTTGTCGCGAGAGATAAAAGCCTCTTGATTCACAAGCAGAGAAGACGAAAATATATGTTTGTGCGTCAACCATGACGACAAAGGCAAAGCGGGCTTGTTGCGTAGATTTGCACAACGGTGCGAGACGAAATATGCGGCAAAACTATATTTGTTTGCCGAATACAAAGCTCAAATGCCCCGCCATGCCGGAGGACTGGAAGTGAATCAGAAATTGCGAGAGACGTTGTCGGGCGTTGGGAGATTTATCAACAAATTACACCCAGCCAAGCTGGCTCTTTGGGGGTATCTGTCGTATATCTTGGTCGGCTGGCTGATTCTATGTTTGCCGTTTGCCCAGCGCGCACCCGGAGTCAAGGCGCTCGACAACCTTTTTACGGCCACGTCCGCCGTCTCCACAACAGGCTTGGTGACCGTAAGCCTTTCCGACTGCTATAATTTTTTCGGACAAGTTGTGGTGCTGGTGCTGATTCAAC
>CAYMGG010000495.1:0-3887 GCA_964389915.1 uncultured Planctomycetaceae bacterium | reverse complement strand
ATCCGGCCGGGCAGGGCGCCGACGTAGGTGCGCCGGTGGCCGCGGATCTCGGCCTCGTCGCGCACCCCGCCCAGCGAGATGCGGGCGAAGGCCCGGCCCAGGGCCTTGGCGATCGACTGCCCCAGCGAGGTCTTGCCCACCCCGGGCGGGCCCACGAAGCAGAGGATCGGACTGCGCCCGGCCGGGTTGAGCTGGCGCACGGCCAGAAACTCGCCGATCCGCTCCTTGACCTCGGCCAGGTCGTGATGGTCGGCGTCGAGGATCCGCCGGGCCAGCTGCACGTCCAGCCGGTCGGCGGTGCTCCGGTTCCAGGGCAGGGCCAGCAGCCAGTCCAGATAGGTCCGGGCCACCGGGTACTCGGCGGCCGCCGGCGACATCCGCTCCAGCCGCTGCAACTCGCGCCGGGCCTCCTTGGCCGCCTCCTCAGAGAGGCCGGCCGTGGCCAAAGCCCGGCGCAGCTCGGAGAGCTCCTGCCGGTCGTCGGTCTCGCCCAGCTCGCGCCGGATGGCCTCCAACTGCTCGCGCAGGTAGTATTCGCGCTGCCCCCGGTCGAGCTGGCGCTTGACGTCGGCCTGGATCTTGCTGCCCAGTTCGGCCAGCTGGAGCTCGCGCTCGACCAGGGAGCTCAGGCGCTCCAGCCGCCGGCCGACGTCGACCTCGACCAGCGCCGCGCAGCGCTCCTCCAGGGAGAGGCTCAGATTGCTGGCCACCAGGTCGGCCAGCCGGCCGGGATGCGGCAGGTTCTCCGCCGCCAGGCGGATCTCCTCGGGAAAGCGGGGCTGGAGCTTGACCAGCTTGACGAACTGCTCGCGCAGATGCCGGGCCCGGGCGATCGCCTCGTCCGAGTCGGCGCCGATCTCGCTAACGCCCTCGACCTCGGCCAGCAGGTACGGCTCTTCCTGCAGATAGCGCCCGATCCGGACGCGCTTGAGCCCCTGGACCAGCAGCCGGGCCTCGCCCTCGGGGGTCTTGAAGAGCTTGAGCACCACCCCCGCGCACCCGTCGTCCAGCAGGTCCCCCGGCCCGGGCCGCTCGCGCCCCTCCCCCAACAGCGGCGCTAGCACCAGCAGCCGGTTCTCCACCACTGCCCGGTCCACCAGCGCCAGGTCGCGCGGCGCCTTGACCAGCAGCGGCAGCAGCATGTCGGGGAAGAGCACCAGGTCCCGTCCCGGCAGCACCGGCAGCCGGTCGGGCAGCTCGCCCGCACCGGCCGAAACGGCCGCGGTCGCGTCGTCCATCGCGTCGGGTTTGGTCATGACCAAGTCTCGTAAACGAAAGCCAAAGGCCGGCGAGCCGGCCGCTATTCCCAGCGGATCACGGCCGCCTGGGCCGGCGCGTCCGCCCGGCCCCGCGGCAGAAACAGGCGCAGCAGACCGTTGTCCAGGCTGGCCGGCGCCTCGCCTCCCCCCACCCGTCCGGGCAGGCGCAGGCGGCGTTCGAACCGGCCGTGGTGAATCTCCAGCAGGCAGTAGTTCTTCTTCGGCGGCCCCGGCGGTTCGGCCCGCCGCCCCCGGATCAGCAGGCTGTCGCCGACCACCTCCAGCTCCAATTCGGCCCGTTCGACGCCGGCCAGCTCCATCAGGATCACATAGCCGTCGTCAGTCTCGTAGACGTCGGCCGCCGGCAGCCAGACCTCGCCGTCGGCCGCCGCCTGGCCCGGCAGGCGCAGGAAATCCTCGTCCCGCCCCTCGCCCGGCTTGCCCGCCGTGAAATAGTATTTCCCGAAGAAGGCCACGACCCCAATCCCCCTGCAAAAGAGGGGAGAACTTTCCGCGGAAAGCCCTCCCCTCGGATTCGGAACGCTTAAGCCCCCCGCCCCGTCAACCTGGCCGGATGCGGCTCAGAAGGCCGGCAGACCCAACCCCGCGCAGCGGCTGGAGAACTCGGCGGTGGCCAGCAGTTGGTCGAGCACCTTCCCCCGGGTGACGCGCTGGTCGAGCTTCGCCAGCCAGCTGTCGAATTCGGCCGTCGTGGGTTCGCGGTCGAAGAGGGATTTGAAGGCGATCTCGATGAACTCGCTGCGGCGGGTGTCGAGATGGATGAATTCGGAGCTCTTGAGCACCTGCCGGCAGACGCCGGCGCCGCCCTTGGTGCCGGCGACCAACCCGTCCTCCCAGCCGGCCAACTCGGCGTCGGTCGGATAGCGGCCCAGCGACGCCCGGTAGATCTTGCAGGAGAAGTCGCGGGCCGCCATCCGCTTCTCCACGTCGGCCTGACCGGAGAGGACGCCGTGCGCGGCGCAGAAGGCGTCGAATTCATCCGAAGCCAGGAACTTGTACAGCGCGCAGGTCCGCTTCTCGCCTTCGGCCAACTCGTTCACCCAGTCGGAAAGCTCGCTGGCTTCCGGTTCGCGATCGAAGCAGGCCCGGTAAAGGACGGTCACATAGGCCGAATCGCTCAGGGTGCGGGAGTTGAATTCGGCGCCGGCGAACAGGCTGCGGGCCAGGGCCGAACCGGTCTGAGTGCCGGCGGCCAGGCCGGTCGCCCAGGCGTTCACCTCGCTGTCGGTGGCCGAACGGCTGAGCGCTTCCTGGTACAAATGCTCGATGAAGGCCGTCGCCTGGGCCAGCGAATGATCCTGGATGAAGGCGGACACCGTCGACTCGACCTCGGCCTTGCCGTCGGAGATCGTCACCTTGAGCACGTACTGGCCCGGGGCGGCAAAGGCCGCTTGGCTGGAGAGGCTTTCGGCCGTGCCGTTGGGCGTGAAGCTGACGCTGCCCGGACCGGAAACCTTGGACCAGGTGTAGGTGAGCGCGTCCTCGTCCGGATCGGTCGCGCCCACGACCAGGCTGGCGGTCTGCTCCATGACCACCGCTATGGCCGCCACGACGATCTCCGGCGCATGGTTGCCGTCGCCGCCGACCGTGATGGTCACCGTGGCCAGGTTAGATTCGGCCTGGCCGTCGGTGGCGGTGAAGGTGAAGAAGTCCGCGCCCGCGAAGCCCGCCGCCGGGGTGTAGACGACATTGGGCGCCGTGCCGCTCAGGCTACCGTGGGCCGGGAAGGTGTGGATCAAATAGCCCAAGGCCGCGCCTTCCGGATCGGCCGCCATCAGGGTCAGCTCCAGGGCCTGGTCCACCGGCGTAGTCAGGCTGGCCGGCTCGGCCACGGGCGGCAGGTTGGCGGCCGAGACCGTCACGCTCACTACGGCCAGCTCGCTCTCGGATTTACCGTCGCCGACCTTGAAGCTGAAGGAGTCCGAGCCGACGAAATCGGGATTGGGCGTGTAGGTGATGTTCGGAGCCGTGCCGGCCAGATAGCCGTGGGCCGGCGGGTAGATGGCGTAGAAGAGCGAATCGCCGTCGGCGTCGCTGGCCTGCAAGGCGATGGCCACGGTTTGATTGGCGCTGGTGATCACCACCTGGTTCTGGGCCACGGGCGGCGTGTTGGCCGCGGCGCTGACCGTGATCGAGACCGTGGCGTAATCGCTGGTCACCTTGTAGTCATGCACGGCGTAGCTGAAGGAGTCGGCCCCCAAATAGCCGGCCGCGGGCGTGTAGGTGATGTTCGGCGGCGTACCGGCCAGCTGCCCGTGCGCGGGCGGGTAGACGATCCAGTAGAGCGGATCGTTGTCCGCGTCGGTGGCGACCAGAGTGATGTTGAGCGTCTGGTCCATCATGGCGGTGTAGGTCAGGGACTCGACGACCGGCGCGGAGTTGACCTCGTTATCGGCGATGACCAGGGTCGTGCTGGCCGGGGTGCCGACGGCATATCCCGTGCCCGGGGCCACCGTGACCACCACCGTCTCATCGCCCTCGGAGAGGGTGTCGTCGACCGGCGTGACCGTCAGGACCAGGGTGGTGACGAAGGCGGGGATGGTAGCCGTGCCGCTCAAGGCCGCGTAATCCGCGCCCGGGGTGGCCGTGCCGCCCACAGTGTAATTC
>CAYMGG010000494.1:0-3889 GCA_964389915.1 uncultured Planctomycetaceae bacterium | reverse complement strand
AGGTGGCCTAGTTTTGCTCGCCCGACCTGGCCCTGTTTTACTCGCCCGCCGCCATGGGGACTTGGCGGTGGTAAAGAAAACGCCCGTGGCAGACGCCGGCGAGATCGTTGTAGCTATCCTGAACGGTGAGGCCACGATAAAGAGACTGCAGCGAAAGGGCAAAAAAATCGTCCTACATCCCGAGAACCCGGCCTACGAGGATATCGTAATCCGCGAGAGTGATGAGTTTGAATTGGCGGGGGTAGTTGTGGGGATAATTCGGGAAATTTGAGCCACGTCAGCAAACTTGTAGTCTTGTTAATCGGCAATGAATGCGCTTCGCTGCCCTTTTCGGCAGCACGGCAGAATCGCCAGCTGTGGCCAGATCGAGGGGGTGATTTCGGAGGGTAAGGGATTACGCCGATGTGAATGTTTCAGAAAACCGGACGTTTCGTGGAACAAAGGCATGCGCGGACCGTCCAAGCGTCAGCAGAACAGCCGGCGGCTGAAATAAATCGGCCAACATATCGGTAAATGATCCATATGCTTTTTGTTTCTCAACCGGATTATTGACAAATACAGCGGAGCAATTCAGCAGGCTCAAAGGATTTGGCAAACACTGCTGTTGCTCCAGCAGCCAACGCGGATTGGCGAATATCATCAGCATCAGCTGTAAGCATAATCACCCGTGGACAAAGCCGGCAAGCAAAAGGAAGCAAGTTTATGCCAAACCCGTCGGGCAGACGATGATCGAGCAGAACCACATCAAACCGAACGCTTTCGAGGAATTGACGAGCCTCGGCACAAGTAGCCGCTTCATAGATGTTCAACTTCGGTGATTCCAAGACAGTTTTCAAAAAATCCCGGATTGTTTCGTCGTCTTCCACCAGTAGAACGCTCAAAACATTTTCGTCCATCGCCTGCCTCCTTCTGGCCAAATTCGGCCTGGAAGCGGGGCTGAACATTTTCTCGGATAAGAGAAAAAGGGGTGCTGCCCGCATGCGCCTAGCCACAGGGCCACCACAGCCCTTGCCATGAGCACAACGCCAAGCAGCACCCCAATTATGCATTTGGGGTGCTTGCCCAACGCTTGTGCGGCTTATGGCTTATCCGGCAACGCCGGAAATGTGGTGGATTCGTGGCTAAAGCGCCCAAGCCTGGATTTTATTGCCGGCAAGCCGGCAATATCAGCAACTCAAATCAATCGATACACAATCCTCCACAAAGCAGTATGCATTTATTTTGACTCGTAATGCCCGGCAATGCAAGAAAATTCACTTCTCGCATTCCAATAAGGAGTTCTGTTTGCCGAAACGGAACAATTATAGCAAAACCAACTAGAACGCTTCGAGGCTAAGAAATTATGGAGCTTTCTGCCATTCGCAAAAATTAGTGGCTAAAACCAGCGATATTTGCCGAACATGACGCGCCTCTGGTGATCAAATACGATAACGGCTCGCCCCTGATTGTCGAAGAAGTAAGGGATCTTCTGAACCGCTATGGCGTGATCTTACTACCCACCCCGCCCTAACTGGCCGCGCAACAACGGTGCCTGCGAGGCGCGACGCGGCTCGCTCACGGTCCGAGTCCATCACCTGGCCGCCCAAGGGCGGGTGACGGATTAGTCCAGCGACGACCTCGAAGGAGTCCACCTCAGGGCTAACGAACTGGCGCGTCCCCAGTCCAGTGGCGGCTTGAGTCCCGACGTGGTCTGGGATGACCACAGCCACATAGTGCCATCCGGACAGGAAGCCTTCCAAATTCTCTGGCAACATAAACGAGTGGAGATTTCAATCCAGGTATGAGCCCTGGCCAATCAATCCCTTGATCCGGCCAGACAGAAGGAGATCGCTGCGAAAATCGAACGGGACGTTGCACGACGGATTCTGGAAAATTCCAAGCTTTGGGTCGAACGAAGAAAGCGAATTCCGCTATAGAAATAAATCAGTTTTCTGGACAGAATTTCGCACACCGCACAGACTTCGACGCTGGAGAGCGGGATTAATTGGTTCATCAATCCTCTATCTTAGGCTCCGGTGGAGGACTTAACAAAATTCTGCGATTCATGCTCTGTTCGGGTTATTGCCGCCGCTGGACGAAAACCGCCGCACGAAGACATGAGTCACAAGCCGATCCTTGTCGGTCGGGGCGCGCGGCGAGTCCTCCCACCAATCGGCGATTAGGGTTTTGGCCGAACCGTAAAAGCAGATCAGGTAATGCGCGAGCGGCACGCCGTGGGAGGTTTCGACGTGTTTTTTCAGCGCCGCAACTTTGCCGCATGGCTTGCCGCAGATATTGCACGTCGGCCCGGGGATGACCTGAAAAGGTGCCTTTCGCCGCTGCGGCGCCGAAATGTCGCTTTTCCGGTCAGACAAAGTGGCCCTCGGCGGAATTCCGCGGCGGCTTCTCACCTGTACATGCAACATTGCAGCGAGCCCTGCAAATGATGCCGGACCGCCTCCTCGGGCAACCTGTTGTCGATGCCGGGGGCGACAAAGATATAGGCGCTTCTTAATTCATGATAGTTTTGCATGGAAATACGTTTGACGAGCAAAGCCGCGACGCCCAGGCTTCGTAGATAGTCCGTCAAGGATTCGTCGGCGGACGGCAGTGCCACCACCTGCCTTTGCGAGAACGTCTTGTCCTCGTATTCCACCTGGAAAATTTTCAATCCTTGGCAATTTTCGAAGCTTTCAGCAATGCTCTCGCCTTCCACCGGAACTGCGATTTTCATGGGGTGTCCTTTTCGTCGGCGGTGGCGGTCATCGGTATAGGAATAAATCGACGATCACCTCCGCGCCCCGCCAAGGCCCTAGTCGGCGGAAAACAACGCTCCCAGGGCCGTCCCGGCCGGTCATGAATCGTCCGCGCTCTCAGCCGATCGAATCGCCGGGGCTGCCGCTTGCCGCGCGCGCGTTATGATCAAATCAGTCCGTGATCCAGCATGGCGTCGGCGACCTTGAGGAAGCCGGCGATGTTGGCGCCGATCAGCAGATTGCCCGGATGGTCGTATTCCTTGGCGGTTTCAAAGCAGTTCTTGTGAATGGCAGTCATGATTTGGCGCAGCCGCTGGTCGACCTCCTCGCGCGACCAAGTCAGGCGCATGCTGTTTTGCGACATTTCCAGGCCGGAAACGGCCACCCCGCCGGCGTTGGCGGCCTTGCCCGGCCCGTACAGCAGTTGGTGATCGATGAAGATGTCAGCCGCCTCGGGCGTGGAGGGCATGTTCGCGCCTTCGGCCACGAGTTTGCAGCCGTTCTTGATGAGCGAACGGGCGTCCTCGGTGCTGATTTCGTTTTGGGTCGCGCATGGGAAGGCGCAGTCGCAGCGGATTTTCCAGGGCGTGGCCCCGGCGAAATATTCCGCGCCGTATTTCTCGGCGTATTCGCGGATCCGGCCGCGCCGCACGTTTTTCAGCTGCATCACGAAGGCCAGTTTTTCGGGGGCGATGCCGGCGGGATCGTGAATCGTGCCGTCCGAATCGGAAAGCGTTACGGGCTTGGCTCCGAGCTGGTTGAGCTTTTCTACCGTGTACTGCGCCACGTTGCCCGAGCCGGACACCGTGCAGACCTTGCCCTTGAACGTTTCACCGCGGGTCTTGAGCATTTCCTCGGCGAAGTAGACTGTGCCGTAGCCGGTCGCCTCCGGGCGGATCAGCGAGCCGCCCCAGCGGGGATGCTTGCCGGTCAGGACGCCGGTGAATTCGTTGCGCACTCGGCGATACTGGCCGAACAGGTAGCCGATCTCGCGGCCGCCCACGCCGATATCGCCGGCGGGGACGTCGGTGTCCGGGCCGATGTGGCGGGCCAGCTCGGTCATGAAGGACTGGCAGAAGCGCATGACCTCGTTGTCGGACTTGCCCTTGGGATCGAAGTCCGAGCCGCCCTTGCCGCCGCCCATGGGCAGGGTG
>CAYMGG010000493.1:0-3890 GCA_964389915.1 uncultured Planctomycetaceae bacterium | reverse complement strand
TCCGCTACCCGTTTAATCAATTTTTCTTCGCCGAATTACGCAACGCTACACAATCTTCGGCGGTTGCGATTTTAGTGCAATTACTGGTTATGATCGGCGCGATTGTTGGCCGGCGGCGCTGGTATCCGGTGGAGGCAAGTAAACATTATCCGAACGAATTTTGTATCCTGGCCGGTGAATCATCGAAAGCCCGCAAAGGCACCAGCTGGGGGTGGACCAAGACCTTGGGAGAGATGATCGCTCCCGACTTTGCCGGACGGATTGTATCCGGCTTGTCAACCGGAGAAGGTCTTGCTAGTCATATCCGCGACGCCCGCGTTGAAATGCAGAATCAGGCACGCAAGGGCGAGCCGCCAGACTATCAAGAAATGGTGGTGGACTTTGGCGTCGAGGATAAGCGCTTGCTGGCTGTCGAATCTGAATTCGCTCAGGTTTTGCGCCAATGTGAACGTTCCGGAAATAATCTGAATCCGGTCTTGCGCGACGCCTGGGATAGTTGCCCGTTAGGCACGTTGAACAAAAACAGTCCCGTCCGCTGCATCGAACCGCACATCGCGATTATTTCCCATATTACCGATGCAGAATTCCGCGCCAGAACCACATCGACGGACGCGGCCAATGGTTTCCTGAATAGATTTTTGGTTTTCTCTGTCGCCCGGTCAAAACTATTGCCGTTCGGCGGGGGCCTGAATCCCGACGCCTTACGGCCATATGCCGACCAACTGCGGGAAAACATAAATCGGCATGACGGCTTAACCATCTTCACGCCTCCCGCTGCCGAAATATGGCAGGCTGTGTATGGCGATCTGTCGCGCGGCCGCCGCGGCCTGGCCGGTGCTATATGCGGCCGCATGGAGGCGCACGCCGTCCGGTTGGCCCTGATCTACTGCATTAGCGACGGCGCACCGGCAATCGACGTCCCGCATCTGGGCGCGGCACTGGCCTTGGTCGATTATGCGGAAAAGTCCGTCGCCCATGTCTTTGGCGAAGTCACCGGCGATCCCGTGGCCGATGACATCATGGCCGCCTTGACCAAGACCCAGGACGGGTTGACCCGCACTGATATTTCCAATCGATTGGGGCGGAATCGATCGGCCGGACAAATCAAGGCCGCTTTGGCTACGCTGACTGAGGCCAAAAAGGTCCGTAGCGAAAAGGTCAAAAACGACGGCCACACCACTGAATGGTGGTTTGCCCGGTCATGATTACGGCCATTCAGAAACCGGTAAGGATTACGAAATGAACGAAGTCAACGAAATGATAGCCATCGCCAAGCCTCCGGCTTCGTTGATTTCGTCGATTTCGTACCCCCGCCGGGAAAATTTCGACGTTGACCAGGACGCCTTGCGGCGGGTTTGTGCCACCTTGGCGCTTGACCCGGAGGCGGTTGAGGAAATGGCAGGAAAACTGGAATGCGCCGGCTGGCCGTGCCGCTGGGCAGAACGGCAAGCGGTACGTCTTGGGATTATTGCCCGGATAGGCTGGACCTTGCCCGAAGATTTTCTAAGCGCCCTCTTTGAACGGGGTCAAATGCTGGCGCGAATGAAAAAAGAAAATCTGGAAGTCCAAAACTGAATCGCTGCTTGCGATTTACTTTCAATAGGAGGATACCGAGATGAAACGAAGCGAGCGTTTGGAATGTGCGGTTGCGCCTGAATTGGTGAGTGTCAAACAATTGTCCGCCCTGCTGCAACTGTCGCCGTCCGCCGTCTACGAATTGCGGGCGAGCGGCCGGCTACCGGAACCGGTACGTTTGGGCGGCGCGGTCCGCTGGCGTCGAAAGGAAATCGAATGTTGGATTCTTGCCGATTGTCCGCCGCGTCACCGCTGGCAGGAAATGAAGGACGAAGCTCATAAAAAAGTCCTGATTGATGCGGCCAGGTTGCCGAGTCTGAATTAAAGCACACCCCCTCTAGGCCGGCTGCGGTACCGGGCCGGCATGGGGGGGGGCGAATAACTTTCCCTTGCGACCGGTGTAACTGGCGCGTAATGTCAAAGCATCCCCGGGAGAACAGTATGTCCTATCGCGTTTATGAGCGAACCGGCCGGCACTGGATCGATTTTCGCGGCCCGGATGGAATCCGCCACCGCTTCGCCGGGTTGCCTACGAAAAGGGCGTCTGAGGAATTCGGCCGCCGCCTGGAAGAACTGGCCGCCCTGGTCGTGGCCGGAGCCCGCCCCACGCCCGAGATTGAGCGCTGGTTATCCAGCTTGCCCGCCGATCGCTTGGCGCAACTCAAGGCCTTCGGACTGGTCGACGCCGCGAAGGTTGCCGGGGCCGTGGGCATGGAAGCTTTGATCGCGCAATGGGCCGCCGCCCTGGCGCATCGGGGAAACGTGGCCGATTACATTGCCGACCAAACTTCCATGACCCGGCGCATAGTTCGGGAATGCCATTTCCGGACGCTGCCCGACTTCACCCCCGGCGCGGTCCGGGCCTGGCTGTCCAAGCAGAAGGAAGCCGGGCTATCCGCCCGGCGGCTGAATGGCTTTTTGCTGGCGGCAAAAAACTTCCTTAACTGGACGGTCCGCGAGGGGCTGGCGGTGGAAAACCAGCTGCGCGTTCTTCAAGGGCTGAATGAACGCCTCGACCGCCGCCGCATTCGCCGTGCCCTTACTGGCGACGAAATCGGCCGTCTTCTGGGTGCCACCGAATCCGGGCGAAAGCACCACGGGCTGACCGGTCATGTCCGCCGCCTGGTCTACTCGCTGGCGCTTTGCACCGGCTTGCGCTGGGGGGAAATCAAAACTCTTCGCCGTGGCGACTTCGTTTTGACCACCGCGCCCACGATCACCGTTCGCGCCGGCTGTGCCAAGAACCGCACCGAGGCGACCTTGCCCCTACGGCATGACCTGGGCGCAATGCTGGCGGATTACTTCGCGGGCGATCCGGCCTTGCCGAGCGCTCTGGTTTTTCCCGGGATGCTGGTTAGGCGCGGCACCGGGGCTGCCATGCTGGCCGCCGATCTGGAAGCTGCCGGATTGCCCGTGGAGACCGAAGATGGGGTTGCTGATTTCCATAGCCTTCGGCATTCGTACATAACCGCCCTAGCTAAATCTGGCGTTGCGCCGGCTGTGGCCATGTGCTTGGCTCGACATTCCGACGTCAATTTGACCTTAGGAAGATATTCGCATATGTCTTTGGAGTCTGGGGCCGAAGCCGTGGCCAAACTGCCGGGCATGACCCTGCCCGCCGTCCGGAAAATGACCGGCACCGATGATGCGCCTATAAATGCCGCTGATACAAGCTGTGATAGCGATTCTTGTGCCCGTGGTTGTGCCTTTTTACCTCTAAATGAGCGGAAATTTTCGGATAAAGTTGGAAACGAACTTATGCCCGTGGTCGCCGGGGCAGAACTGCAAAACTCCTTGTGCCACAATGAAAAAGCCCCGCAAGTCAAAGACTTGCAGGGCCGGGAAGATTGGCATCCCCAAAGGGATTCGAACCCTTGTCGCCAGCTTGAAAAGCTGGTGTCCTAGGCCAGGCTGGACGATGGGGACTTATGTTTGTAGGACTCGCGCCTTTCCTATTTTGGTAGGCGCAGAGGGACTCGAACCCCCGACCATCGCCTTAAAAAGGCGGTGCTCTACCTGCTGAGCTATGCGCCCTCGCTCATGAGGGGGCAAAGTGTATGGCGGCTTTCCGTCAATGTCAAGACAAATGTTTGCGCCGCGCTTGCGAATCGGTTAAAATCGGCCGTAGGTTTAGCTTGAAAACGCAAAAACTGCGCGCGCGGCGACCGGGCAGGGGCGACGACGGCACTGCCGTTTTGACGAAGCTGGGCGACGCAATCCGGCCGACTTCCATAGGAAAAACAAGCGCAAGGGGAGAGCGATGGAATCCAAGCTCGAAATCAGGGCCGTGCCGGTGTGGCTGCTGATCCTGGGGT
>CAYMGG010000492.1:406-3911 GCA_964389915.1 uncultured Planctomycetaceae bacterium | reverse complement strand
TGCTGTGCGTCTCTTTGTCTGTGCCCGCCCCCTCCCCCCCCCCCCCCCCCCCCCCCCCCCCCCCCCCCGAAACGGGCTAAGCTCATTGCCCGCTGCGCAGTTTGCGTCGGTACGCGCCAGGGGTGAGCCCCGTGAGTTTGCGGAAAACGCGGTTGAAATGGGACAGGTCGCTGAAGCCGCAATCCAGGGCCAGGCCGTGGATGCCGTCGCTGGTGGTCGCCAGTCGGAGCATGGCCTGTTCGATCCGGCGTTGGTGCAGGTAATTGAACACGGTCTGGCCGGTGTGGCGGCGAAAGGCCCGGCAGAGGTAGGTCCGCCCCAGGCCGCAGTATTTGGCCAGCTTTTCCTACGTGATCTCTTCGGCGAAATTCCGGTCCAGGTAGCGGCGCGCCTCTTCGACCACGCCGCCGCCGGCGGCGTCAGGCGGGGCGGGCGGCTGGGCTTCATCGGCCAGGAGCTGGCGGGCGCACTCGATCAGGAAGAGCTGGAAATAGAGCCGGGCGGCCTGGAGCGCGCCGGGCGTCTGGGCGTGGGTCTCGCGGGCAAAGCTCCGGAGCAGGAAACTGACCTGATCGGGGGGCGAAAAGTTCAGATGCAGCACCAGATTGCGTTCGTGTTTGAGCGCCCGGTGCAGGGGCAGGATGCGCGGTAAAACCTGGCGGAACGCGCCGGGCAGATCCGGTACGCCGCAACTGAAGGGATCGACGTAAACATTGACCAGTTCCAACCCTGGCGGTTCAGGCAGGATGGCAGGCGCCTGGCCGCAGTGAATACTGCCCATCGAGCCGGGGTGAAGCGGAAAGCTCGCCTCGCCTATCCGGTGCTCGCCCCGGCCGGACAAAACGTAAAGCATTTCAACAATGTCATCATGCCCGTGCTGCGTTTCGTTGCGATTGGTATAGCCGTGAAAATACTCGCCCATGGCTCCCAATTTGGCCAGGGCGGGGAATTTCTCGTGCAGGCTGAAACGCTGGAGTTGGGGCGGTTGGGCCATCATTTCGGATAACCTTGGTCAAGTTTGAGGATAATATACGCCAAGAAAACATAAAATAAAGGGGTATTATTCGCTCAGGAGACAGTTTTCAGGTTTTTTCCTCGGAGCGAAAGATGAATCCCTGGGTCAAGGAAAAGCTGGCGCAGATTGACGAGCTATACCCCCGGGAGCGGCTGGAACGCAGCCGGGAGCGGATTCGCCGGTTGTGGACCGGTGAACTGCCCGCTGATCGCTATCCGTTCGTCTACTCCCCCATGACCCTTAATTATTACGACGTGGTCATGTCGCCTGAGGAGCGGCTGCGCCGGTCGCTGGACGAGCATATTGCGCGCGGCCGGATCGACGATGATTTCATTCCCTCGCTGTTTCCCGGCTGCCGTCAGGGTACCTTTCCTTCCATGTACAGAGCGCCGGAGGTGGCGGTCGGGGGCGACTACTCTTCCGAACGCCTGCCGTTTGGTCTGACCGAACTCGACCGCTTGGCGGAGCCGTCCCTGGGACCGGGCACCGTGGCTCATGAATGGCTGGAGATGGAACGGTATTTTCTGGAAGAGACCGAGGGGCGCCTGCCGGTCAATGTCACGGACATGCAGGGACCGGTCGAGGTCTGCGCCAAACTCTGGGGCTACGAAGACTTTTTCCTGACCGCGGCCGACGAGCCGGAACTCTGCCTGCGGGTCATGGACCGGCTGACCGAAGGGTTCATCCTTTTCTGGCAGGCGCAGCAGGATTTGCTGGGCGAAAACTTTGTCGGGACTCATCTCTGGGGTTGGAACTGGGTGCCCGAGGGCCTGGGGGCCACGATCTCCTCGGACGGGGTGGTGATGGTCTCGGCCGACTTTTACCGCGAATTCTACAATCCTTCCACGGTCCGGATCGGCGAGCATTTCGGCGGGGTCACGATTCACTCCTGCGGCGATTTTGCGGCCGTGATGGGGGCGCTGACCGAGCCGGCTTGCGTCCGCGGCGTACACGCCGGGCAGATGCGCCTGCCGGCGCTGCTCGCAGCCGGCGTGCCGGAGCAGGTAGTCTGTACGGCCTTTTCGAATATCAATGATTGCGAGGCGGAATTCCGGTTGGCCCGGGAACGGCGGGCGCGTTGCAACCTTACCATCGGCGGTCTCTGGCCGAACGCTACGCCTCAACAGTGGAGCGATGCTGACTGGCGCGAGTTGCGCGCCCGCCACGAGCGGGTTAAGGAATGGGCCGCTACGGCCTGAGGCGGAATTGGGAGGGCCGGGGGAACGAAACGGGGTTCGTTCCCGCCCATTGCGAACGGATTTTTTCCAAAGTGTGTCGCTGTCGATTGTCTGAAGACGTGACATGTCGAAGCCGGATGAGAGTTTTTTGAAGGGGGCTGGGGGAACTTTTTTGCAAAAAAGTTCCCCCAGAAAAGAGGAGGTTGGCAATGAAAAGCATGTCCGTGCGCGAACGCTTCCAGGCAGTGATGAACTTCCAGCCGTTCGACCGGCTGCCCAAGATCGAATGGGCCATGTGGTGGAATCTGACCGTGGAGCGTTGGCAGCGGGAAGGACTGAGCCTAAGCGATCGCTACGAACTCTATCGGCATTTCGATCTGGACCTTTACCGGCAATGCTGGCTTCCCACCCGCCGGCCGGAATGCCCCCGGCCCGGCCATCCGGACCGGGCCAAGGGAATCATCGAAAATATGGACGACTATCTGCGCCTGCGGCCGCTGCTCTACCCCGAGCCGCAGTTTGACGAAGCCATGTGGTCGCAATGGGCCGCCGAACAGCGCCGGGGCGAGGCCGTGGTCTGGTTCACGCTGGAGGGGTTTTTCTGGTTCCCGCGCGAACTGCTGGGCGTGGAGCGGCACCTGTACGCTTTTTACGATCAGCCGGAACTGCTCCACCAGATCAACTCGGATCTGGCCGACTATGCGGTGAAAGCGCTGGCGGCCCTGAACCGGATATGCGTGCCGGATTTCATGACCTTCGCCGAGGATCTCTCCTATAACCACGGACCCATGCTTTCGCGCGAATCGTTCGAGGAGTTCCTGACGCCCTATTACGCGCGGGTAATTCCGGTGCTGCGCGAGCGGGGCACGCTGCCCTTCGTCGATTCCGACGGGGACGTCACCACCTGCCTGCCGTGGTTCGAAAGCGCGGGGTTGGCCGGCATCCTGCCCCTGGAGCGGCAGGCGGGCGTGGACCTCGCCGAACTGCGCCGCCGGCATCCGCGCATGCGCTTCATCGGCGCCTACGACAAGATGGTCATGAACCAGGGCGAGGCCGCCATGCGGCAGGAGTTCGAACGCCTCCTGCCCGTGGCCGCCGAGGGCGGATATATCTTCAGCGTGGACCACCAGACCCCGCCCGGCGTGAGCCTGGCCCAGTACCGCGATTACCTGCGCCTGCTCGACGAGTACGCCCATAAGGCGGCCAAGGTCGAACCGGCGGCGGTGGCGGGAAAATAAAGCTACGCAAACTGCGAAGACCCCAGGGGGGCCGTTTTTTTAAAAAAAAGAACCCCCGGCCCCCCAAAAAAAAA
>CAYMGG010000492.1:0-396 GCA_964389915.1 uncultured Planctomycetaceae bacterium | reverse complement strand
CGAAGACCCCAGGGGGAACTTTTTTGAAAAAAAGTTCCCCCTGGCCCCCTCAAACCCCTTTAGCCAGCGTCGCCAATTCGAACGTTCAAATGGGCGAATTCACGGTCTTTCCTGGTCGGCGACAAGAGGGCGAAGCCGGGCGAGAGTTTTTTTGAAGGGGTTTGGGGGAGCTTTTTTTGCAAAAAAAGTTCCCCCAAAAGGGGGTTACCCGCGGTTCCGCGCTCGTCGGTAGGCCAGCGGCGTGAGCCCCTTTTCCTTCAGGAAGCGGCGGTTGAAATAGGGCAGGCTGACGAAGCCGCATTCGCCGGCGATCTCGCCGACCGGCAGGTCGGTGTCGGCCAGCAGGCTACAGGCCCGAGCCAGGCGGGCGGAGTTGACGTACTCGACCCAGGTCTT
>CAYMGG010000491.1:0-3923 GCA_964389915.1 uncultured Planctomycetaceae bacterium | reverse complement strand
AGCGCCCGGCCTCGGCCGCCGCCAGGGCGGCCAGCAGGCCGGCCGCGCCGCCGCCGACCACCGCGATGCCAGGGGCGGTCACAGCGCGGGCGACTCGGGGATGAAGGTTTCGGGCGCAGGCTTGCCCGGCTCGGTCGGGGTCGTGGCCGGCGCTGGCACCACCTCCTTGCCGTCTGCATCGTAGCGCGAATCGGATTCGGTCGCGGCGGTCTTGAACGGCTCGTCCCAGTAGTTGAGCCCCAGGGACGGATTGGAGTAGCGGCTCGAGATCTCGCGCTCGCTGGCGGTGTTGGCCGAGGACTCGCGGTCCAGGCCGACCCAGCCCTTGGGCACCAGGTGGACGAAGAAGCCGGTGTCGTCCTTCTGTTCGTCGCGGGCGAAGCTGAAATCGATCCAGAAGGTGTCCAGGTCGCGCCGCAGGGTGATCTTCTCCTCGACGATGCCGTTGATCACGTTGGGGTTTTCGGCCCACTGGTAGACCATCGAGAGGATGAGCGAATACTTGCTCTGGTCGTTCCAGAGGGGGCCGCCGATGCCGAAGGTGGTCTGGTCGATGTCGTAGTCCTCGGTGGAATTGACCGAGCCGGCGCGGGTGAAGCGGTGGGAGACGTAGGTGAAGAAGCGGTTGTCCCACCAGCTGTACTGGCCGCCCAGGCCGTATTCCTGAACCTGGCTCTCGTAGCGGTTGTAGCGGACGTCGCCGAACAGGACCAGGTCGTCGCTGGGGCGGGCCACCAGGTCGAAGGTGATGTCGCCCATGTTCTGGCCGTTGCGATACTGCTCGGCCTCGGATTCGAGATAGTAGTAGTCGAAGCCGAGGTTGGCGCTGATCCGCTCGCGGGTCTTGCCGTCGGCGCCCTTCTGGAGCAGCTTCTGGTTGAGGTTGAACTTGAGCAGGTGGCTGGCGCCGGCCGGATAATAGTCGATGTCGTCGACCTTGTAGATGCGGTTGGGATCGACGGTGGGGTCTTCCATCGCCTCCAGCTTGATAGTGGGTTCGATGGCGTGCAGCAGCGTGTCGCCCGCGAAGCGGCCGAAGAAGCGGGTGGCCAGGGTGGCGCCGTATTCGAAGGCGGCGTTGAGGTCGCCGTCGCCCTCGCCTTCGCCGGGGCGGTAGGTTTCGCCGTAATAGGTGGCCCGGCCGCCCGCATAGGGCACCAGGGTCACCGGCCCCAGGTTGAAGGGCAGACTCACGATCTGCCGGGTGTGGGCCCGCAGGAAGCCGCCGTCATAGTCGTCGCCGCCCTCGGTCCGCAGCCATTCGCTATAGTCCTTCAGCTGCTGGGCGGTGGCGTCGGTCGGCAGGACGCCGTACTTGTCGAAGGCGGTGTCGAAGCGCTTGTTGACGAAGCCCAGCGTGTTGACGCTGTTCAGATAGAGCTTGGTCTGCCCCAGACGCAGGCCGGGAACGTTAAAGCGCCATTCGGGCAGGTACTCCGGCATGGTCAGCCAGTCGTTGGTGCGCTTCTCGGCCACCAAGCTGGTGTTCCAGTTGTCGGCGTTGTAGGTCAGATCGAAGGAGGTGATCGGGTCGCGCCCCTCCTTGAAGCCGTATTCGTCGTACTCGCGCTGGAAGTCGCGGTCCGAGTAGGTGTGGCTCTCCATCTTCAGGCTGAAGCGGGGGGAGAACTCCTGGACGTGGTACCAGTCGGCCGCCCAGCGCTGCTCGTTGCGGTAGAGGTCGGGCGTCCAGCCGGGCTGGTTCTGATAGCCGGCCGTGTCGTTGTCCTCGTAGGCCCGCTCGCGGTCGTCGCTCTTGCTGATGTTAGTCTCTTCGGTGAAATAGAAGCCGACCGCGCCGTCGCCGCTGTAGCGCGGGTCCTTGCCGTTCAGGTAGTCGAATTCCACGCCGTTGGCCCAGCCCCGGTTCTGGCGATAATCGAGATCGAAGAAGAGCTTGTCCGGCCGGAACATGTTTTCCGGATCGGGGTCGAGGTCGATGCCCAGGCGGGTCAGACCGTAGACGCCCCAGTCCTTGGAGTGGCCGCCGCCCACGCGCAGCCAGGGCCAGTCGTACTTGAGATCCTTGATGATGTACGGGAAGTAGAAGACCGGCACGCGGCCGATCTTGAGCACGTTATGCCAGGACTCGATCTTCTCCTTGCGGCGGATGTTGACCGCGGCCGAGGCGATCTGCCAGTGCGGCTGGGCGAAGAGCGAGGGCGTGACGCCCACGTGGATGGCCTCTTGGTGGTCGCGGCTAATGGCCTGGAGGCGGTCAGCGGCGATCACCATGCGGTTGGGCATGCCCATTTTGCCGTTCTTGTCGCGGTTGTTGCCGTACGGGCTGACCTTGCGGCCGCTGGAGAGAAGCGAGACGGCCGCTTCGGGGTCGCTCTCTTTGGTCACCTTCTGGCGGGCGGTGCCGCGGATATTTTCGGCCGTGCCGCGCCAGTCGAGCAGGTTGAAGAAGAGCCGGTCGCAACCGAGCACGTTGCCGTCGGGCTGGTCGAAGACCACGTCGCCCTCGGCGTAAATCTCCTTCTTTTCGTAATAATAGACCATGTTGCGGGCGTGGACCTTGATCCCGCCGTAATTGAGGGTGGCGTAGTTGCGGATGACGACCGCGCCGTTCTCTTTGACGAAGTCGAGAATGCCGCCGTCGATCTGCAAATCCGAGCCGAACAGCCCGTCCATGGCCTGAGCCGGCCGGGCCGCCAACAACAGCAGCACCCAACCGAGCAAAGCCAGCAGAAGGTACGGCCCGCCCCGCCGCAGCGAGAGGCGCAGCCGGGTTTTGGCCAACCTGCAATCAAACCCCGAGTCGCTCATGGGCAAATGAGTCCCCAAACGCCGTTCTTAAGCTCAACCTATATATTTGGCTCTTGTAAAGTCAAGCGATTATTCGGGTTTCCGACTAAAGCTGGCCGTCGGAAACCGGGGCGAGATGCGGCATTGACCCGCCTCGGCCGCCGCCGGGACCTCGCCACCCATTCAATTTCGGCCTGCCGGCGATTCGTTTCAACAATTTTTTATTCGGAAAAAGTTGAAATGCCGCGAGTTAGTTCCCATCGAACCAAAGCCGCGGTTTTTTGTGCGCGTTTGCCGTCGAGGAAAGCTATAATGCTAATTTAGTTAGCCTTGGCCGGATGAATCGAGGCCGCCAACTTATAATCCGCCGCCTGAAGATCCACCCCGGCGAAGCGGGCGGAAATTTTTAAAGGGTTCCGGGAACCTGATGGGCAAAAAATTTCCCGGAAGGTGAAGGAGCAACGAACATGGCTTTTTCCCATTTTTCGCCCGTTCTGGCCTTCTATACCCCCGGCGCGCTGGAATGGGTGGTGATCGGCATCGTAGCCGTGGTGCTCTTCGGCAAGCGCCTGCCGGAACTCGGCCGGACCCTGGGCCGTTCGCTGGTTGAATTCAAGCGGGGGCTGAACGAAATGAAAGGCGAGATCGAAGACGCCGCCGAAGAGGCCCGGCGGAATGACTACGCCCCCCGCGCGCCCAAACCCGAAAAGCCCGAGGAATAATCGGCTTCAGGCCGCAGCTCTCCAGGGGAACTTTTTTGCAAAAAGTTCCCCTGGACCCCCTCAAAAAACTCTCCCCAGACTCACCCGGTCCGGAACGGTCGGCGGCAATCAATAATATCAGTTCAAGTTAATGATCGTCGAATAGGTGCGAAATCCATCCGCGCCGAATTTGTCCATCTGAACGTTCGAAACGGCGAAGCCGGTCGAGAGTTTTTTGGAAGGGTCCGGGGAACCTTTTTTGTAAAAAAGGTTCCCCGGAATCGGCCTCATTTAATTTGGATTGTTATCAAATGTCCTTGAACAATTTCTGGATGTGCTCCAGCCAGTCGGGTTCGAGCTTGGCGATCTCCTTGGGCGTCAGGCACGGCTGGGCCTTGTAGATCCGCTCGAACATAGTCTTGTAGATCTTGCGGTTCTTGGCCTCGGAAAGCAGAAAGTCGACGAACGATT
>CAYMGG010000490.1:2843-3948 GCA_964389915.1 uncultured Planctomycetaceae bacterium | reverse complement strand
ATGAAGACGAAAAGCCCGCGCCGGCGCGGGAGCTGGCGGATCTGGCCGTGGTCAGGAAGGGAACCACGGCGGCGGGCTGACGATTTTTTCGCCCGGGGCGCGTGGCCACGGGCAGGCAATTTTTATCGGGAGAGCGGCATGAGCGAAGAACGCGAAGACTACGGGGAAGAGGTGATCGAGGGTACGGCCGGCGGCGTGGCGGTCGAGGCCGCACTGGCGGCGGGCATGGAAATCGGCACGCTTAAAGCGGGGTTCAAGCAGATCGAGATCTGCGAGACGCCGGGTTTGATCATGCCCGAAGGTCTCAAGGTCGAATGGCTGGAAAAGCTGCGCGACCGTAACGAGCAGCTGCGCCCCAGGCCCCGCACTCTGACCCAACAACGGCGGTTCACCGACCTGGTCAGCTTCTGCGACTACGTGAATGAGTTCAAAGACCCCAACACCCGTCTGTATGGCAGCGAGCCACAGCAGAACGTGGTGGCTATTATGGACGATCACGAGGCCGCAGGCACCGATGGCCAGATCATACCCCAGCCGCGCTGGAATCGGCACGTGGTTATGCTGGATCTGCGCTCCTCGGAAGAATGGCAGGCCTGGGTCGAAAACAACAAGAGGTTCACCAATCATCTGGAGTTCGTGGAATTCCTGCAGGAGCAGATTTCCTGCATCGCCCGGCCGGACGCCAGCGGCATCATTTCGGCGGCGCGTACCTTCTCGGCCAGCCGGAACCTGACCTTCGACTCGGTCATGCCGGATTCAGGCGGCGATCTGTCCGTGGCCTTCAGCGAGGACGTGCGCGGCACCACCAAGGTCGGGGCCGCCGCCCTGCCCAGCGCGTTGACCCTGTCCCTGCGCCCCTTCCGGTACCTGAAGGCCTATGAGGTCACGGCCATGATCCGCTGGCGGCTGTCGCGTGAGGGCGAACTGAAATTCGCCTTCACGCTGCTGGGGCTGGAGCGTGTGCTGGAGCAGGCCTTCAGCGATGTGCGCGGCGCGATCAACAACGCGACGGACTTGAAGGTGTTGCTCTAACCACCGCGCGCGGGGGGCCGGGATTGTCCCGGCTCCCCGCCATATTTTTCCGAGGGGAATGGCATGGCTAAAA
>CAYMGG010000490.1:0-2833 GCA_964389915.1 uncultured Planctomycetaceae bacterium | reverse complement strand
GAAGGCGAAGACCAAGGCCTCCGCGCCGGTCAAGGCGAAAGCCAAAACTAAACCGCAGCCGAAGCGCCAGGACAAGCCGGCCGTCGACGCGGCCCAGGACCTGGCCGCGATCGAGCGCGCGCCCGACCCGGCGGTGGACGCGGAACTGCAGGCAGTGCAAACGACCGGCCAAGCATGGAACGTGGTCGAGGTGCCGCTGGAAGAAATCGCCCCGTCCGCGCGCAACCGGAAGATCAATGATAACGACCAGAAAGTTCTGGAGCTGGCCGACTCCATGCGCGCTGAAGGTCTGATACATCCGATTTGGCTGCGCCACAGCGGCGGCGACGGGAACGAACCCGGCTATGAAATCGTCTGCGGCGAACGGCGTTGGCGGGCCGCGCGCAAATTGGGCTGGTCGACCATTCCGGCTTTTATCGGCGACTACGACGAACGGCGCGCCCAGGTGGCGCGGCTGGTCGAAAACCTGCAACGCCAGGATGTGGCCCCGCTGGAGCAATCCGACGGCGTGGCCGTGCTGCTGGAGGATTACGCCGGCGACGCGGGCGAGGTCGCCAAGCGCCTGGGTCAGACCGAGGCCTGGGTGCGCGTGCGCGCGCGCCTGCGCAACCTGTCGCCGCGCTGGCGGCAGGAGTTGGCCGACGCCGACACCGCTTACGACCGGTTGGCCCGGTTCGTCACCTGGCAGGAGCAGCTGGCGCGCCTGCCCGAGGCGACCCAGGAAATGCTCTGGAAAGACCGGACGTTGCTCAATATCCGCCACGAGGCCGACCTGCGCGGGCGCATCGGCCAATACCTGCGTCGCTTGGCCGACGCGCCTTGGAATGCGGAAGGCGATTACACCGAGCCGCTCTGCCAGAGTTGCGCCAAACGTTCGGACCGCGAGGGCGTCTTGTTCGCGGACCTGGTGGACGAAAAAGGCGCGGTCTGCCTGGATCCGGCCTGCTGGCAACAGCGGGTCGACGCCTGGCTGAGCCATCGGCTGAGGCTGGCCAAGCGGGAGCATCCGGGCTTGGTGATCGTGAGCCGCCAGTATTGGCTGTCCGATGCGTTCCGTGACGAATTGCCGACCAGAATGCGCGTATTGACGGCCAATGACTGGTTGGAGGCCGCCGGAGATCCGGTTGATGACAAGCCGCGTGCCCTGCGGCGGGAAGAGGGTTGGCAGCCAGGCTGGGGTATTTTCCTGGAGGGCGACCAGCAGGGCCAGGTGATCGAGATCTTGGCCCGGCCGGCCGAACCGGAAGCGGAAATGGACGATGCCGAATTCGCGGCGGAAGAGGAGCGCCAGGAAACGGCCCGCCGCGAATTTGAGGTGGCGGCCGAACGGCGAGAACTACAGGTCGACCGACTGGAAGCGGCAATTCTGAATCCGGACTGGCCGCCCGAAAAACTGCGATCCCGGCCCCTCCTGGCCGCTTTGGTTTGCGGGGTGGTGATGCCGCCGGCCGGCGATCCGCAGTTCGATCTGGAAGCCATTCTGCGCGGAAATTCCGGCTTATCCGAGGCGCAGGCCGCTGAGAGCATCTGGGCCGGTATCCGCGAGTCCCTACAGCAATTTTTGCTGCCATTGTGCATGGTCCATGAAAACACCCCGGATCAGGCTTTGGCCGCGCTGGCAGATTTTTTGGGCGTGGATCTGCCCGAGTTAGAACCTACCGCCGACTGCGAACCGGCGGCCGTCGGCGTGGAGGGCCAATGACCATGGACCTGGTCCGCGCGAAGCAAATCAACGAAGCCTGCTTTCAGCATGTGATGTGGGGCATGGGCCTGACCGATAAGGAACCGCCTTCACTGGAGGCTTACAGCCTACAGGAAATGCTGGACGCCAGCCGCCTGGTCAAGGCGGATAACGTCGGCCGACAGGAAGTCACCGTCGTTTGCGATGAGCGGCTGATTGCGGCGCTGTACGTGCTCTATCACTACCCGGCCAGCAGCATTGAATCAGTCGAACCGATTGCCCGGAGGCCGGGGGCGATGGTGGCGGTTTTTCGGCCTGAGGCTGAGTCGGTCGGCGAGACGGAGGATTAGGCGTGGTCCACGAGCGCAAGCCTTTCGCCAAAACCGAACCCGACTTCGTCCTGGGCCGCAGCGAGGCCGGGGCGCGCTTCCTGACGTTGGCGGACGATGAGCAGCTCATCTATCTGCGGTGGTGGAACCGATGCCTGGAAAGTAGGAAAATTTTTTGGGAAACTTCGGATGAAGAATTGAGAAATCTTGCCCAAAGTTTGTCGACATCTTTGCGAAAACTTTCCAGAACTTTGAGCAAACTTTTGGGAAGAGAACTGATCGTCCGCGACGCCTCCGGACGCGTCAAACTCAAAGGCATAGATGAGATACACTCGGGAGTGATTTTTCGAGACGGGGACAATTCGGTTACCGAACCGGGGACAGACGCTTCCCCCCCTACCCCTAAGAGGTTAGAGAACCCCCAGAGTTTAGAGGTTAGAGGGGTAGATAAAACCCTGAACCCGGAAACCCAGGTTATCCCCGAAAAAGAAAACCCTGAACCCACGGTGGGGGATAACTCGGCGGCGCGTCCCGGCCTGGCCGCCGGGGTGGGGGAGCGTTCGGAGCGCCAGGGGGTGACCGAGGGTTCAGGGCCTTTTTCTTCTGGAAAATTTTCGGGTTCCCGGGTTCAGGGTTTTTCCACAAAAAATTCTCCCGACCAGCAACCGGCTACCGGTTCGCAGCCGGCGACCGGTTCGCAACCGGAGAATGGCCAGCTAGGCGCGTTGGCGGCGGGCAATGCAGCAACCACCCCACCCCAGGCCACGGCTTGCACCCAAGGGCCGGGAAATGGCCTGGGTGGGCATTGCGGCGCGCCCACCCA
>CAYMGG010000489.1:3195-3950 GCA_964389915.1 uncultured Planctomycetaceae bacterium | reverse complement strand
CTTGCGGCCGCTGGCCCGGCTGGGGCGGACCTCGCTCTGGGCGGCGTTCAAAGGCTGGCTATGGCGGCGAAAACGGGCCGGCGAGCGGGTGCCGCCGCGTCACGATTGGGAACAGGCCGTGCCGCGGCCCTGGAGGTTCAATCCGCTGCTTTGGCGGGCCCTGGCTCCGGCGGCCAGCCCCGAACCGCGGCGGCGCTGGTACCGCGTGGTAATACTCGGCTGCCTCTTGGGGCTCTTTGCGCCGCTGGTATTCTACATTTTTCAATTCGCGGTCGCCTATGGGGTATGCGCGGCCGACACGCTGAATCATGGTTACGGCTGGCCGCCGTTGCCGCCTCAGCCGATCATGGAGGGCGGCTACCTAAAATACTTGCCGGCGCAAAGGGTGACGGTGTGGCGTTCCTTGCCGCCGGATCAGGCCTGGGGGCCGATCTTCGGGCGGCGCGGCCAGCGGGAGAGCATGCAGCTGCTCGTGGGCTGGGCGCAGCTGTTCGGCTTCATGCTGGTGCTGGGGCTGATGGCGAGCGAGGGCTATCTGGCGGCCGTGGCCACGGCCCGGGAGCGCGAAACCCGGCGTTTGAGCAGCCTGCTGACCAGCGGGTTGAACGAAGCGACCCTGATTTGGGGGTTGGCCGGCGAGGGCTGGGGGATCAAGGCGGGTGGCGTGGTCTCGCTGTTTGTCTGCGCCCTGGTGGGAGTGGTCGCGGGGTTGTATCCGATCCTGCCGACGATGGGACTGTTGGCTTTCTTCCTGA
>CAYMGG010000489.1:0-3185 GCA_964389915.1 uncultured Planctomycetaceae bacterium | reverse complement strand
CTCTTTCTAGGGGTGCTTTGCGGGCTAATTTCGCGCAGCGTCCGCCAAGCGAGCGGACTACTCAGCTGGTTTGGCGTAATGATGGTTTTTATCTATCCAATAATTGTTTCGTTTATGCTGGCGATTGTAAACTCTCAATGGCACGAGTGGCACGAGGAACTGGCGGCATTTTATGCGCTCTCGCCGGTGATTCTGCCGGTCTACGTTGCGGCCGCGTTGGGGTGGGATGAACAGGCCTTCTCGGGGGGGGTCAGGCATTCGATGGCCGACACCTCCTTGAGCTGGGTCCAATTTGGCGCGGGAGCCGGCTTGGCCATCTACGGTGTTTTGGCCTACAACCTCTATCTGATTCTGTTGCACTATGTACGACGTCTGGCCGCGGACGATTGGACTGTCGATTGGCTGCCCTGGCCGTTGCGTCGGCTAGCGCCCGGCGACAAGCGGGCGGCCGCCGCCTCGTTCGAGAATTCGGTTGCCCTGATGGCCGGGATGGCCGGGGGCCCCGAGGCCCGGCTAAAGGCCGATGACCGCGACGAAAGCGATGGGGCGGCAGCCTCAACCGAAGAGCAAGGCGCCAGCCGCTAGCAACTGCCCGCCGCTCGCCACGCGTTTTGTGAATATTCGCCCCGCAGGCTTGGCCGGATCGACCTTTCCCGCCTTCAACTTCGCTTGCAACTTAAACTTTGACATGACGATATTCGCAGGTAACATAATAACCAGTATCGGGCGAAATTTCTTTTCCACGCATTTTTACCAGTAGCGGTTCGTTCGCGGGCTTCAGGCGAGGGGAGGCAGAAATGCTAAAATGGACGCGTCGGGGATATTTGGCCGCTTGGTTGGGCATTATATGCCTGGGGCTATGCTCCGGGGCTGGGGCGACCAGCCTCGACCCCAACGGTTCGGCCAGCGGCTCGCTGGACGCTACGACTCACACTTATGACTGGTACGACATTACGGTCGGGTCGGACGGCAAGCTGGTGGTGACCGGCGCGTTCTCGGCCAGCTTTGACTGCGACCTGAAGCTCTACTGGAGTGACGGGAGCACCAATTACGAAATCGCCTCCGCCACCGCCTCCGGCGCCAGCGAAACCTTGACCCATAATTACCTCGGCGCCGGATCATATAAGCTGAAGGTCTACCGCTACAGCGGCACGGGCACGTATTCGCTGTCGAGCGCTTTCACCGCCCAGCCGCTGGCCAACGACTCGGAGAGCAACAACACGGTCGCCACCGCCCAGACCGGCTCGCTCAACGGCCAGACCACCGGCCATCTGTATTACCTCTACAGCAATCAGGCCGACACGACCGATTATTATGCGTTCAACGTCACGGCCGACGGGCAGCTGAAATTCACCATCGCCTCCGACAGCACCATGGACGTGGATTTCAAGCTCTACGCCGCCAACGGCACCTCTGAGCTAGGTTCGGCCACGGCCTCCGGCAGCAGTGATTCCCTGACGCTGGGCTATCTCGGCGTAGGCACTTATTACTTGAAGGTCTACCGCTACAGCGGCTACGGCGGCTATACGCTGACTACGGAGTACACGGCCCAGGCGTTGGCCGACGACACCGCCGGCAATGACAGCGCCTCCGCGGCCCAGGCCCTCAGCCCCTCGGCCACAGAGACCGGACACTTGTACTATTATTATTACAGCGCCGGAGGTTACGACACCACTGACTATTGGAAGATCGACACCACCACCGACGGCAAGCTGATCGTCGCCCTGACCAGCGATTCTACGCTCGAAGCCGACATGAAACTCTACGCTTCCGACGGCACGAGCGAGATCGGCTCGGCCACCGCCAGCGGCACGACCGATACCCTCACCTTCTCCAACCTGGGGACGGGCAGCTACTATCTCAAGGTTTATCGTTACAGCGGCTACGGCGGCTATACGCTGAACAACACCTTCACCGCCCAGGCGCTGGCCAACGACGCCGAACCCAACAGCACCAGCGGCACCGCCGCCACCCTCACCCTGGGCGGCAGTAATACCGGTCACCTCTATTATTATTCCAACGGCACGAGTTACGATTCGACCGACTGGTGGAAGGTCGTCACCACGGCCACCGGAACCTTGACCATCGCCTCGACCTCGGATTCGACCCTTGACCTGGATATGAAGCTCTATGCCTCCGACGGCACGAGCGAAGTCGGCTCGGCCACGGCGGCCGGCACCAGCGAAACCCTGACCAAGGCCGATCTGGCCGCCGGCACTTATTATCTCAAGGTTTACCGTTATTCCGGCTATGGCGGTTATACCCTCAATTCGACCGGGGCCGGCAGCAGTTCGGCCACCTCCACCCTCAGCGCCAGCTTCGGCCCGCCAAGCGCGGCCTCGACCTGGCAGCAGTTCACCGTGCCGCTGACCGCGACTAGCTTCGGCACCGACTCGACCACCTTTGCCAACGTTATGAGCAACGTCAAGCTGGTGCGCATCCGGACCGAGATGCACGACGGCCCGGATCACGCCCGGCTGGATACGGTCCGGGTCGGCTCGACCTTGAGCAGCAATTTCACCACCGGGGCCGAGGGCTGGACCGCCAGCGGCGACGGCACCATGTACTGGCACGCCACCGGCGGCCAGGACGGCGGCTGCCTGTACGTCGAGGACTGGGCCACCGGCGACTGGCACTGGGCGGTCATGCCTTCGACTTGGATGGGCAACTGGAGCTCGTTGATCGGCGCGAACCTGACCTTCTACATCATGACCGATTACCCCGACCTGGCCTCCGTGGTCGAGATCGTCGGCGGGGGCAGCGACGAGGTCAAGCAGCTCTACCTGAGCGCCGACAATTACACCGTGGCCGCGGGCGGGACCGCCACCCTCACGGTGGGGTTGAATCAGGCCGCGTCCAGTTCGACCGTGGTCAGCCTCTCCTCCTCGGCCAGTTCGGCCTTCAGCGTCGCCTCCAGCGCGACCATCGCCGCCGGGCAGAGCTCGACTACGGTCACGGTCACGGCCGGAACTACGGTCGGCTCTACTGCAACGATTGAGGCGACCCTCAGCGGCTACAACTCGGCGCGTGTCAGTCTGACGGTGGGCAACGCCAACAACCATGCGCCGGTCATCGAATCGGCCTACGCTTCTCCGAGTTCGGGCTCGGTGGGCGATACGCTCACTTTGCAGGTAAACGCCAGCGATGCCGACGGCGACGCCTTGAGCTACGCCTGGAGTTCGCAG
>CAYMGG010000488.1:0-3963 GCA_964389915.1 uncultured Planctomycetaceae bacterium | reverse complement strand
TCATATGAATTTTCCTTGTTTTTCTCTCCCACCGGGGGAGGGCAGTGTGGGGGAGAAGACCGAACCCCCGGCGGAATTCGTGACTTTCGTCTCGTCCCGCCGGTGGCATTCTCCCTCCCCCCAACCCCCTCCCGGAGGGGGGGGTGTCTACAGGTTTTGCTTCACGAAATCCAGGCTGACCTTCAGGTCGAGCAACGGGTCGCGCAGGTGCGTGTCGTGTTCGATGTGGATCCAGCCGTCCCAGCGGGCGTCCTTGAGCGCTTTGAGCACGGGGCCGTTACTGAAGCCGTTGTTGCCCGCGCCCAGTTCGCAGAAGCGATAGCCCTTGCGGTCGGGAGAGAGGCCGCGCTGGGGATCGTCGAAGTACACGTCCTTCAGGTGCATGACGCAGATCCGGGCCGAGTATTTGCGGATGATCTCGACCGGATCGCCGCCCGCGCAGGAGAGATGGCCGGTGTCGAAGACGATGCCCACCTCGGGGCAGGCGGCCAGAAACTCCTCCAGCTCGGACTGGTTTTCGACCCGCTGGTGCATGTGGTTATGGATCGCGACCTTGATCCCCCACTTGGCGCAGGCCTGGGCCATTTCGTTGGCCTGGCGGCAATAACGGGCGAAGTCCACGTTCCGGTCGCCGGGAATGGCCAACCAGACGTAGCTCTTGCCGAAAGCGGCGGTCCACTCGATGCCGTTGACCACGCTGGGGCCCCGGCAGGTCGAGAAATCCATGCCCAGACGATGATAGATGGCGGCCTTCTGCACGGCTTCGGCGGGGCTGGTCACCTCCAGCCGCTCGGTGCCGTTGAAGCCCAGGTCACGCAGGGCCAGGAGCCGCTGTTCGATATCCCATAAACCGCCGTACCAGACGTTCATGCCGTAGTCCGCGACGCCGAATTTCATCTCTTCTCCTTATTGCGCGTCCAAAATGCGCATATGAAAGGTAATATAAGTCGGATATTTGCTTAATAAATGGACAGTCTGACCAGAGTTTTATATAAAATGAGCATTTCGGATTTGCGTTCGAGTGCAAGGTGTGCGCAACTTGCCCCTCTGAACGCTCGAAACGGCGGAGCCGGGCGAGAATTTTTTGAAGGGGGCCGGGGGCACTTTTTTGTAAAAAAGTGCCCCCGGAAAAGCGGGGTTTGAAATGAAGTATTTCGGCGATTTGCGGTTCGTCTGCTGGGGTGATGCCGAGGGCAGCACGGCCTGGCACGACCGGGTCTTCACCGATTATTACGGACTACAGTACAATCATGCCGGGAGCCTGACCTTTGCGCGGGGCGAGGAGGAGCGCCGGGTATATTCCGGCCCGCAGGTGTTCCTCAGCCAGCCGGGGATCCGGTTTCAGTACGGCGTCTGGCCGGGCCAGTCGCCGCGTCACCACATGTTCGTTTGTTTCCAGGGGCCGCGGGTGGAACGGTTTATCGCTTCGGGCCTGCTGGCCGCGGGGGAGCTTAGCGCCCTGACGTCCGTGCTCCAGTCGGCGGCCTTTTATCGTCAGCTGCTGGAGCTGCAGCAGAGTCTGGAGGCCGGGGCGGGGCGTCTGGCCCAGGCTGTGCATCAATTGGAGGGGCTGCTGCTGCTTTTGCACGAGCAGGGGCAGTTACGCCGCCGGCCGGGGAGATTCGCCGGCGAATTCGAGCAATTGTCGCTGGCGCTGGGGCAGCATGCGGATCGGTCCTGGGATTTTCGGGCCGAGGCCGAGCGGCTCAATCTATCCTATCCTCACTTTCGGCGGTTGTTCGAGCAGCATTGCGGCTTGCCCCCCGGGCAGTATCTACAACATTGCCGGCTGGAATTCGGGGCGCGGCTGCTGCGCGGTTCGGACGAGAAGATCGCGCGCATCGCGGAGCTGGCCGGGTTCGGCGATGTCTATTACTTCACGCGCCTTTTTCGCCGGCGGTTTCGCCTGCCGCCGGCCAAATATCGGCAGGAATTTCAATTAAGCTGAAAGAGAACCGCTGGGAATGGGGGGAACTTTTTTGGAAAAAAGGCCCTCCAAACTCTTTATAAAGCTTTCGTCTGGCTGCACAAGTTCGGGGGCAGGGGGGCAGAATATCGGGGCGAGGGTATCGTAAGAGCGTGTGTGAAAAGTCCGTCTCGGCGTTTGATACTGCGTCGCAACTGCGCGGCAGTGCCAAAAACCTCGAAACTTCCGAGCTTTTTGGCACTGCCGCGTGCGCCGCTTCTTGACTGAAACGCCGATTCGGACTTTTCGGATACGTTCCCAGGAAATTTTCCCTGAAGAAAGTCGCTTCGTGAAGGCCGGCGGAAGCATATAATTGGAGCGGGCGGGATTTGGTCCCGCCGTTCCGTTACGCGGACCATCGCAACGGTTAAGGAAACGCTCAATTGCAGCTGAATAGTCTCCTCTCCCGCAAGCGCGTGGCCTGGATCACGGCCACGGACAAACGTTCGGCCCTGCTGGGGCTGATCGAGTTGCTCCGCAACAGCCCCAGCGTGTCCGATCTGGACGCGTTCACCGAGGCGGTCTGGCGGCGCGAGGAGGTCCTCTCCACCGGAGTCGGCCTGGGCATCGGCGTGCCCCACGTGCGCTGCCGGGCGGTGCGCTCGCCGGTGGCCGCGCTGGGCGTCTTGCGCACGCCGGTCGACTACGGCAGCATCGACAATCTGCCGGTGAGCATCGTCCTGATGGTCGGCATGCCCGAGAACAGCCACACCGAATACCTCGAATACCTGGCCGCCGCGACCCTGCTGTTCAAGGAAGAGGCGTTCCGGGCGTCGCTGCTGGCCTGCGCCGACGAGGACGCGCTCTGGAATCTGGTCAGCCAGGTCTGAGCCTCCCATGCAACCCACCCGCATTCAACGCTACGCCCGTTCGCCCGGCTCCTCGCGCCGCTGGCTGGATTTGACCTTCGACGCCCTGAGCCTGGTCGAGGCTCAGGAGGCCTACCTCTACCGCCTGCATCAGCACGACGGGTTCGAGCTGATCGCGGTGGAGCGGGGCAATTACCGCTGCCTGCTCAACGGCCGACGGCTGGCGGCCAAGCCCGGCGACCTGATCGTGGTCAAGCCCGGCGACTGGCACGCCGACGAGTACGAGCCGCGGCTGAAATTCTACGGTCTGGGCTTTCATCTGGAGAAGGACGGGCCGGATTTATCCCGGCAGCACGTCTCGCTCTTCCGTCCCGGCGTCCAGCCCGAAGAGCAGTGTCTGCGCTCGGTCCGGCGGCAGCTCTGGCCGATCCTGGACCGCTGGCGGGCCGAAGCCGAGCAGAGCGACGCGGTCACGCCCCAGATCCAGGATTCGCTGTTGCAGGAGTTCTTCTGGCGCTTGGTGCGGGCTTTGCCGCCCGAGGTGGTCTCGCCCCGGTTCCTGGCCGCCACGGTCGAGCAGGGGTTCCTCACCGACCTGCAACGACTCTTCCACAGCCGGCTGGAGGGAAACCTGGCCCTGCCCGAGATGGCCGCGGCCCTGCATCTGAGCGAGAGCGGCCTGGCGCACAAGTGCAAGTCGCTCTTGGGCCTCTCGCCGGCGCGGGCTTTTTTGCGCTGTAAGCTCGAACGCGCCCGGCAACTGCTGGAGCGCACGGAGATGTCGGTCAAGGAGGTCAGCGCCTACCTGGGCTTTCAGAACCCCTATCATTTCTCCAAGGCGTTCAAGCGCCACTTCGGGCACCCGCCGTCGCAGCGTAGCGAACCGCTAAATCCAGAATCTAAAATCTAGAATCTCGAATCTGAAATAAACTTTGATTGGGGCGGAAAACGCAGACAGCGTTCGTTGCTGCGAAGCCGCTGGCGCATCTGATCCGGCTTACCCGCAATCGAGAAAGCAAATCTTTGCGGTCGCTCTTGCCGGCTCCTCCTCCCTCCGGGAGGGGGTTGGGGGGCGGAAGAAGGCTACGGCGCCTGCTCTTGGTGGCTGGTCCGCCTCTGCTTCCTTACGCTCCAGACTGCCGGGGCCCCCCCCCCCCCCCCCCCCCCCGGGGGGGGGGGCCGCCAGCG
>CAYMGG010000487.1:0-3974 GCA_964389915.1 uncultured Planctomycetaceae bacterium | reverse complement strand
CAAGGTCATCCACAAAAAATTCAAGTGCAAGGTGCACTTCCTGCTCAAGGACGTGCGCGAGGTGGGGCCCGAGGATTTCCCCGTGCCTCAGTTCGACGCCATTGTCTCGGACATGGCCCCCAACACCAGCGGGATCAAAGCGCTCGACCAGGCCCGGTCGCTGGAGTTGTGCGAGACGGCCGCCGGGCTGGCCGACCGGATGCTCGCGCCGGGCGGAAATTTCGTCTGCAAGATTTTCGAGAGCCCGGAGCTGCGCGCCTTCCGCCAACGCTTGGAAAAGCAATACCACCAAGTCAAAGTCCAGAAGCCCGACGCCTGCCGCGACGAGAGCATGGAGACGTATGTCATTGGCCTGGGCCGAGTAAGCGAAGATCCGGCGGCAAAACCCAAGTAACTCGCCATTCACGACTACCTCCCATTTCCCCAAATACGGCCTTTTTACTGGCCAAAATGCGCCTTCGGCCCATACTGAAGCCGCGCGGATTGAAAATTGGCAGATCCAGGTTGTGAGTCATAGGATTCATATATGAGTTTCCTGGAAAAATGTCGCCCTCGGTGGCCTGATGCCGGCGAACCGCCCGCCCCGTGGGGCGGCCGGGAATGCCTGGTGACCGTCTTGGTGGCGGGTGCGGGATTTGTCTGCTGGCCGCGCCACCTCGCCATGCCGGGATTGGAAGCTCTGACTCCCCTGTTTTGCGGGGAAGGGCTGGCGTTGCTGCACATGCTGGCGGTGCTGAGTCGGTCGGAAGAATGCCGTGTTCTACTCGGCCAGGGAAAAGTCCTGGCGCAGATTCTCCAAGCCTGGCGGGCTTATTACCGTTTTCTGCCAATCTTGCTGGGCCTGACCATAGCCTGTGCCTATCTGGCCGAAGTTTTGAACAATTGGGCGGGATTGAAACCGCCGTCGCGCCAATCACCGCTGGTCGAGTTTCTCTGTACGCACCGCCTGCCTCTGGGTTCGGCGATGTTCCTGAAGCTGTTCATTGTTTGCGGTGCGCCTTTGGTCGAAGAGATGTTTTTCCGGGGTCTGCTGCACGGATTTTTACGGCGGCATCTGACCGGGTGGGGCACGGCAGTACTGATCGGGCTGATTTTCAGCCTGCTGCACGGCTACTGGCCGCAGTTTCCGCCCTTGTTCGCGCTCAGTCTGCTGCTTTCGTATCTGCGGGAGCAGAGCGGCGGGTTGATCGCCCCGATTTCCGTGCATTTTTTAAACAACGGCCTGATGCTGCTCGCGCTGGAGCAGATCGGACGCAATGGAGCGGGTTGACGCGGCGGAAGGTCAAACCCGGGGCATTTTCATTTTGCCTGTAGATGGTGGCATGCAATCTTGAATTATTTCCACTACGCTCCGGAAAGGCAAAGCTGGCGAGAGTTTTTTTGAGGGGGCCGGGGAACTTTTTTTGCAAAAAAAGTTCCCCGGAATCGGCCCGAATTAAATGGGGTAAATATCACTCCCCGCCGGCCGCCAGCTTCTGGTAATAATTCTTGATCAGATTCTCGTAGCCGCTGGGCAGCTTTTCGTCCATTCCCTGGAGCAGTTCCCGTTGCAGGTCACGGGGCAGGCCGAAGGCTTCATCGCCGCGTACCCGGGCTTCGGCGGCCAGAGCGTCCTTGGCCTGGCGCAACTGTTCGAGCAGCACCTGGCGCTGGCGGGCGGAGCTCTGGTAGCGGCCGGACTTGTTCTCCTGCTCGGCGGTTTTCAGTTCGGCCAGGGTGTTCTCCAGCACGGCCGTGTTGTAGCCCAGCAGTTTCAGGTTTTGGCTCAAGCGCTCGGCCCGGTTGTGCAGTTCGGCCCGCTGGCCTTGCAGGCGGGGAGCGGGATTTTTGTCCGGCGGCGGGGCCTGGCCTTCGAGGCCTTCGGCGCCGTAGGCACCGCCCTTGCCGCCGCCGGTGGCGCCGCCGGCCGAGTCGCTCGATTGGTCCTTGACCGAGCCTTTTTCGAAGGCGTCGGGGGTCAACCGGCTGGGGGTCTGCCGGCCGCCCTTGCCCACGGCCGTGTCCCCGACCATCTCGCCGCTGCTGCGCCCCTGGCGGCCCTCGCCGGAGCGGCCGCCGATCTCGGTGTTATTGGGCATCTGGTTGCCGGTCACGCCCTGGGCCGAGTAGTTGCTGATCGGGCCGTCCGAGGTGTCCCAGCCCGCGCCGCGGTCGAGCGAGTCGGCCCAGGAGGAGGAGGTGTCCTCGGCCTCCTGCATCATGTCCTCCTCCTGCTCCAGGAGTTCGCCCACGATGTCCTCCAGCTTTTCCGGCAACTCGGCCATCGGAGTGTCGTAGTCCTTGAGCGGCTCCTCCATCTGCCAGGCGCGATGGTCGGCATGATCCATCAACCATTTTTCCAGGTGATGCTCCATGCTCTCGGCCAGCTCCAGGCCGGTGGTGGCGGCGTTGGTGGCGATCTCCACCTCCATCTGGGCGAAGGCGTTCTGCGCCAGTTCCACCTCCTCCAGCACGGTGACCACCTCGCCCAGCAGGGAGGGATTGCTCAAGTCCTGCAAGGGCACCTTGGAGAGGTCCGAGCCCAGATCCTTAAGCACATTGCGCCACTTCTCCTCCGTGGCCCGGGCTTCGTCGGCGGCCTTCCGGTCGGGGTCGGTGAAGTCGTCGACGCCTTTTTTGGCCAGCTCCTCGCCGGAGTCGATCACCTTGCGTTGCTCGTCCTTGAATTTTTCAAGCGCTTCCTTGAGCTTGGTCAGGGCCGGCGGAGCGGGGGCCGGATCGGTGTTGCCCCGGTCCGGCCGCTCGGGATTGGCCGGCTCGGCCATCTCCGGCAGAATGCCCAGGATCTGGCGGAGGCGGAAGCTGACCTGGGCCTGGGCCGAGAGGGCCTGGGCCAGGACCTGCGGCTGTTGGGCCGGCACGGTGGTCGGCAAAGCCTTCAAGGCGCGGACGGCGGTCGGAGTTTCGTTGGCGGCCAGACCTTTCAAGACATTGCGCACGGCGCGGACCTCGGGCGCATCGCCGGCGGGTAGGGCGGCGGCGGCTTCGACCAGGGTTTCGCCCAGGCGCAACTGACGGTTGGCCAAATCGGGCAGGCCTTCGGTCGGCAGCGGTTTTTTACCGACCAGGGCCGCCGTGGCGGTGCGCAGGGACGTCTGTTCGGCCAAGGCTTTCTTCACCAACTCCAGGGTTTTGGACAGATCCTGGCGCAGCTGGCGAGCAACTTTCTTGGCGTCGGCGATGGTGATGGCGATCTCGGGCGAGGCCGCATGGCCCGGGCCGAGAGGGTTGCCGTCCCAGGCTTCGGCTCGCAGGAAGAGCTGGTCACCGGGCTGGAAAGAGCTGGCGTCCAGGGTCAGCCGGCAGTCCTGGTCGAGTTTGTGCAAGTTCATGGCCGCCACCGGCCATTCGTGCACCAGCTGCGGCTCGCCCCGCTGATTGCGGCGCATGACCAGGGCCAGCCGCCGCACGCCGTAATCGTCCTCGGCGGCCAGGGCTACGGGCAGGCTTTCACCCAACGCGGCTTGCAGGCCGGTGGCCGGCGAAATCAGCCGCGGGCGGGGCGGTCGGTCGGGCAGGCATTCGATCGGGCAGGAGGGCGGCGCGGCGTTGGCCACTCCGTTCTGCGCGAGCAAGCCCAGGGTGTAGAAGCCGCTCTCGGTAATGGTCAGGTCGATGCGCCAGATTTCGTCCCGTCCGGCCAGGGGCAGGGCCGCACCGTTGCCCAGGCGCAGGGTGGCGGCCTTGAGCGGCAGGGAGGCGCGCAGCGTCAGCCGGGCCTGGCTGCCGGCCGGGGCGCGGATGGCCCCGCCGGGCGCGGGGTCGGCATAGGGTTTGATGCCCGTGTAGGCCGGCGGCGCGATCAGAACTGAAGTTTCGAGCACGGCCGGGCGGGGTCGGACCTCGCAGGTATACCAGGGCGAGAGGCTGTCGCCGGCGACCACCCGGTAGCGGAAGCTTTCGGTCGGCGTGCGCAGGCGGTAGGCGAATTCGCCTCCCGGGGCGGGCAGCAGCGGCCGCCGCGAGGCGGACTT
>CAYMGG010000486.1:0-3980 GCA_964389915.1 uncultured Planctomycetaceae bacterium | reverse complement strand
GCCGGCCCTGGGCAAAGCCCTCGACTCGGCCCGCCAGACCGCCTGCACCAACAATCTCAAACAGATCATGAATCTGCAATTCCAGTACGCCGGCGACCACAACGACCACCTGGGAGTCAATGCCCGCTGGATCACGCCCTCGAATTTGATGAGCTGGACGGGCTGGTTGACCGGCTACGGTTGCGCCAACACCACCCCGCTCTTCACCCCCTATACGACCGAATTCCAGCTCTTCTACTGCCCTTCGCTGCGCAAGGAGCCGAATTTCAACCCCGCCAAGGGAGCCAGTTACTGGAGCACCTACGGCATCGTCTATCAGGGCTCGACCCCGCTCTTTAATTACAGCACCTGGGTGCCCAGTTGCAGCCTGGCAAAAATCTCCGCACCCTCCCAAATCCCGCTAATCATGGACTCGGTCCGCTTCGATACGGGCAAGCAGTTCTATTACCTGTACCCCAACACCTTCCCCGAAAACAGCGGCCCGCATCTGCGCCATGCCAAAACCGGCGAAGTGGCTTGTTTCGACGGCCACGCCGAAGCCCTGGTCAGCGCCAAACTTTATGAGAAAGGTTTTAAAGCCCAGATCGACAGCAATTTGACCGCCGCCATCTTGCCGTAGCGCTAGCACCGTTCCCCCTCAGTGGAAACCTTTATCCCCTTGCCCGGAGACCCGTCATGTTGAAACCCGCCCTGTTCCTTCTCGTCATCTGGTCCCTGCTTTCCTGCGGCTTTGCCTCGGACCCGGCCGCCCCGGCCGGCCGGCCGGTCTGGCAGCCCGACCCGGCCAAGGGCGCGGCCGAATGGACCTCGGAAAACAAGGCCCGTACCACCATCGAAGGGCTGAAGGAGACCGCGGAACTTAAATTCACCTTCACGCCACCCCCCGGGAATGTGAAGCCCGTTTTCATCTACGGACCTTCCTTCCAAATTCCCGCGGAGGAAAAGTTCCTGCAACAACGCTGGCTGCGCCTATCGGGCGAATACCGGGTGGAGGGACTGGCCGACTCCGAAGCCGGGCTCTGCGTGCTGGCCCGGAACCAGGCCCAGCAGCCTTTTTGGCTCACCTCCGGCCAGATGGTCAAAAACAACCAGTTCTCCCTCGCCCTGGCGGCCGCCGCCGAGTGGAAGACGATCGAGGTGCTGATCCGCCTGCCGCAGCAGACGCCCGACGCGCGGCTATACCTGCAAGTCACGGGCAAGGCCGGCACCGTCTGGCTGCGCGGCCTGCGGATCAGCCTCAAGGAGGAGAAAGCCCATCTCTTCAGCGGTGGCGAACAGGGGGTCTTCTTCGCCGATCAGGGCGATTTGTCGCTCGAGTGGGCCGACCCGGATAAAATCAAGACCGCAAAAGTCGTATTCCGTGACGAACAAGGCCAGGTGCGCGAGGAGGTCCCGGTGGCGGCCGGCACGGCTCAAACCCGCCTGCCGCTGCCGCGCCGAGGCTATTTCGCCCTCGAAGCCGCGGCCGAATACGCCGACGGCACCACCCTGATAACCAAAACCACGGCCGCGGTGTTGGGCGAGCCGCTGGCGGCCGACATCCGCTCCGGCTCGCGCTACGGCCTGATGACGGTCAACGGCGACAAGTCTTTCGTCGCCCGCCTGGGCGGCCGCTGGGATTGGAGCTTCTTCCCGCTGGAGAAACTGCCGGAGGTGGGTGATGCTCCCGCGCAGCCGCTGCCGGCCGAACCGGCCAAGCCGCGCGATCCGGAGCGCACGCCGATCGTCGCCGGTGGCGGCACGCTGCCCGACTGGCTCCAGCCCGAACTCACGCAGGGCAAGGGGCTCTATCCGCCCCGCGACTGGGACAAGTTCGCCCGCTCGGTCGAACTCTGGGCCAAATCCAAGACCAATCTGCCGGAACTGCTGACCGTCTACAACGAGCCCAACGCCCACTGGCGCGGTACGCAGGAGGAATTGGTGAAGTTCCATTCGGTCATGGCCAAGGCCTTGCGCGCCGCGCGGCCGGGCACCAAGGTCTTCGGCCCCTGCCTGTACAACATCAACATGCCGTACTTCAAACAGTTGGTCCAGCTGGGCGTGCTGGACGACCTGGACGGGGTGGTGATGCACGCCTACGTCGACGGCACGCCGCCGGAAGCCGAGTTTATCTCCCGGGTGGTGGAGCTTAAGGCCTATCTGGAACAGGTCGGCAAGGACGGGCTGCCCCTTTACTTGACCGAATTCGGCTGGACCACATTACAGGGGACCTGGCAGAAGCCGGTGGACGAACTGACCCAAGCCCGGTATGTGACCCGGTCGCTGGCGCTCCTCTCGACCGTGAAACTCGACGGCCTGGTTTATTTCTGCTTCCTTTATCATTGCGCCAACCCCGGCGAGCACGGTTTCTCGCTGCGGCGCGATCCCGATTCCTCACCCAAGCCCAGCCTGGCGTCGTACATGGCCGTGACCCGCTGGTTGACCCAGGTGCAGGGTGAAACCCGCCGGCTGCGCCTGACGCCCACCGTCAACTTGATCGTCGGCCGTCGGCCCGACGGCGCCGTGATCGTGCTCTGGGATACGCAGGCCGAGCACAAATTGCAACTGCCGTTTGCCCTGACGCGGGCCGAAACTTTCCTCGGCCAGCCACTGGAAACCGCCGGCGAGGAGGTGGCGGTCAGCCCCAGCCCGGTCTACCTGCTCACGCCGGAAACCGACTTCTGCGACCTCTCGCTGCTGGAACCGCGCCAGCTCTGCGCCGGCGACCGTTGTCCGCTCGCCTGGGCCAAGCCGATCGTGCCCGCGCCGCTGCAATTTGAAAACGGGCAACTGGAGATCCCCACCGGCACGCCGGCGGGCGAATACCTGGTCCTGGCCAAAGGCGATCAAGGCTGGGTCGGCCAGCCGATCAAGGTGGTGTCGCGCCTGATGCTGGAGGAGGTGCGCGAAGCTTGGCCGCTTCAGAGCGAACCGCAACTCGTGGCCCGCGTGCGCTCTTACTTCCCGCAGGCGGTCAGCCTCCAGGCCCGCCTGGCCGATGAAAGCCAAAAAATGCAGCTTCCGGCCGAGGGTCGCCTCGAACCGGGCCAGGTAACCGAAGTGCCCTTCGCCCTCGGCGCGCGGCGGCAGCTAAACGGCAAGCTGGAACTGACCGTTCCGGCCCAGACCGGCGTGGCCGAGCCGCAGACAGCCGCGGCTCCAGTCAAGTCGGTCTTCATCGGTTGCGTCCCCTGGCCCGCGGAAGGCGCAGACCAATTCTGGGCCGGCCAGCCGGAACTCGACTCGCGCGACTGGCGGCGGTTCGGCAAATTCGCCGGCGACCCGGCCGCCGACTGCTCGGCCGGGTTGAAGACCGCCTATGGCCCCGACGGCCTGCATTTGTGGGTGCGGGTCCGGGACGACCGGCAGCGGCAGGACAATCTTGACGATAAACTCTGGCAGGGCGATTCGCTGCAACTGGGTTTCGACGCCGACTTCGACCGCGAATGGCAGCCTAATAACGTTGGCTTTGGCTTCAACGGCCACCGCGTCTTCGAATATTCGGTAGCCCTGACCGCCAAAGGTCCGCAGATCTGGCGGCACATCGCCTATGACCCGGTCCTGTCGGCCAACGTCGCCGAGTCGCGGGTCCAGGCCAGGATCACCCGCGACGGCGAGTTCACGCTTTACGAACTCTGCTTCCCCTGGCCGACCCTGGGACTGAGCGCGGCCCCGACGGCTGGCTCGGGCCTGGGCTTTGCCCTGGCGGTGAACGACCTCGACGCCGGCGACCGCCACGGCCTGGAACTCTTCGGCGGCATAATTGCCGACAAGGACCCGGTCCACTTCGGCAAGCTCTGGTTGCGCTAGATTCATTCCTTCCGGGCGGGGAAACCCTGACCCGCCCGGAAGGAATCAACCCCCGGGGGAACTTTTTTGCAAAAAAATTCCCCCGGCCCCCTTCAAAAAACTCTCGCCTGGCTTCGCCTGTTCCACGGGGCGGCGTGAATGATATCAATTCAAATTAATAGTGGCCGATTTTGGGGAACCTTTTTTGCAAA
>CAYMGG010000485.1:0-3985 GCA_964389915.1 uncultured Planctomycetaceae bacterium | reverse complement strand
ATCGCTTTTATCCAGCGATATTTCAAAGCGTTAGATTTACGGGACACAGCCTAATTGCTGGACAAATTTGCCGGGCCGTCCGGCGCGTCGTAACGTTTATTCGCCGCGTCCAGCGGCACATAGCCCGTGGCCGCGACCACCTCGGCCTGGCCGGCGGGACTCAGCAACCAGTCGACCAGGCCGGAGATGAATGCGTCTGGCTTCGACTCCTGCCGCACCACCACATAAACCGGCGAAGTATAGGGATACCGCCGAGCGGCAATGGTCGCGGGAGTCGGCTCGATTCCGTCGACTGCCAGCAGGCGGACATGCCGGTTTTTCGCCATGTTCACCGCATAATAATAAACCGAAAAAGCCAAGCCTCGCGGCTCCATGTATAGCACTTCGTATGGTCCGCCCATACCGAATGCCAATTGGGCCAATTTCTGATCTATGCTTTCCGCCTTCATGACCAAACGATCCATGAGCACTTGACTGCCAGAGGTCGGCTCCCGTTTGTAGACCGTGATGTCATATTCCGGCCGGCCTCGACCCAGCTTTTGCTCCAACTCCGCCCTTATCTGCGGATCCGAAGTCTGCAGCGTCGAAGCGAATTCAGCGATCTTGGTCCAGTCACGAATCCGGCCGGTGTAGATGTCGACGATCTCCTTGCCCGTCAGCCCCTTGACCGGGAGCTTTTTGTTGACGAGGAAGACCAAGGCGTCCAGGGCCATCGCCTGGACCGACAACCCGACGCCCTTGGTTCGGGCCGTGGCCAGCTCACCGTCCGACGGTTCGCGGGCCACCAGGATGATTTCGCATTCGCGGTTGATCAGCCGCAGATAGGATTCATGCGTGCCGCTGTTGGTCCAAAGGCTTCTAATCAACGCCGCCATCTCGTCGGGGTCAAGATTGCCCGCGTTGACTAAAAAATTAACGCTCTTCTGCTGACGGCAGAGATTCCATGCGCCCTCGACTTCGGGCAGCTTCTGCAACAACCGGATCACCAAGGGTATGGTAGAGGTCGAACCGTCGATTTTGCCCGGCTGGCGCGGCTGGCTCCGTCCCTGGAGTTCGGTCCTTAGCCGAAAACGGCCATAGCCCAGCCAGCCTCCGGCCAGCCCGCCCAGCAGCAACCCCAAACCGATCAATCCGGCTATACGTTTCGCGGACATAATTTTCATCTGATCCAATTATCCATTTCGAACGGAGAGTCTTTGATGTAGATACTGCCCGGATCCTGGTCGTCCAAAATCCAATCGGTTTCGTAAAATTTGACGTGGCTGTCTTTGAAGCCAAGGTTTTGGCCCCGCGCATGGAATTTGCCGCCCCGGCCGACCTCCCCGTTCGGCCCGCCGCGTAAGGGTTCGTCGGCCACCAGCACCGCGTTGGCCGGAGCGCTGGTGCGACTACTGGCGTTGAGGTTCCATTTTTTCGCAGGAGCGGTAACATCGACCATTTCCCAGTACCCGTACGAACATTCCGGATCGCGGTTGATCGTGCCCGGATACGGCGGCCGCCAGTCTGCGTCCAGCGGACAGCGAAAGCTTCGGGCGTCCCTGACCATTTCATGACCGAAATAATACAGAAGCCCCAGATCCGAGGCCCGCAGATCGGCTGAATCAGCAACTTCGCGCCGGCCGCTGAAAGGCAAATGCCCATAATAGCCTTCGGAAGAATACATGGCCAATCCTAGCATTAAGTGTTTAACATTATTGGCGCATTGGAGTTGGGCGGCGGTCAGCCAGGAAGCCCGACTGAGCGGATAAACCACCCATGCCCCCAACCCGCCGGCGAGCAGGAGAACCACCAGATCGGCTCGGGAGAGACGCGCGTAACGCATGACGGCTCCGCAGTCGCAAAGTTAGGTCATTTCCAGTTAGGCGCAGATAACGATCAAAGCTTGCGAATTACAGCCAAGAAACGGCCTAGCGAAAGGCGTTTTGACCTTGGTTCGGGCCAAACGTCGAAAGCGCGGCTGCGCCGAAGACTCAAGCCGCAACCCTGAATTAATTGTGCTTAACGTTCAAAGCGGCGAAGCAAGATGAGGTTTTTTTAACGGGATCCGCGGAACCTTTTTTTGCAAAAAAAGTTCCACGGAATCAGTCATTGTAAAATTCTAGCTGGGTTATCTGCCCTTTTCGCCCAGCTTGAGCAACTTGGCCAGCTTCCAGGAGAGGATGTCGGCGCGGTAGGGCTTTTCCACGAAATCCGAAGCGCCGTCGCGCAGAATGGTGGCCGCCCGGTCGCGCGCGCAGCCCGAAGAGAGCAGGACCGGCACCCCGGGCCGGATCTCCCGCAGGGCGCGGAAAACCTCCGAACCGCTCACCCGAGGCAGGATCAGATCCAGCACGACCAGGTCGATCGCTTGGGGGTCGCGGCGGAAAACCTCCAGCGCTTTTTCGCCGTCGGCGCAGGTCAGCACCTTATAGCCCAGCCCCCCCAGCATGTCGGAGAGCAGATCCAGCATGGTCTCCTCGTCGTCCACGACCAGCAGCGTGCCCGTGCCCTTGATCGGCTCGCCCGGCCGCGCCGCCGGCGGCGGAGCCAGCGGCTCCTGCTCGCCGCCCTGCCGGGGCAGCGGCAGATAGAGAAAGAAGGCCGAGCCCTGGCCGGGAATGCTCTCCACGCGGATCGTGCCCCCGTGGGCCTGAAGCGCCCCGTAGACGCCCGACAAGCCCAGGCCCGTGCCCCGCCCCTTGCCCTTGGTGGTGAAGAAGGGCTCGAAGATCCGCCGCCGCACCTCGGGCGGCATGCCCGTGCCGGTGTCGCGGACCTCGAGGCAGAGATAGGTTCCCGGGGCGACGACGATCGCATAATCCCGGCCGTCGTTCTCCGCCACTGATTCCGTGCGGGTGGCCAGGGTCAGCACGCCGCCCTGGGGCATGGCGTCGCGGGCGTTGACCAGCAGGTTCATGACCGCGTTCTGCAACTGGCTCTGGTCCCCGATCACCACCGGGGCGGGCGCGTGCAGCTCCTGGCGGATCTCGATGTTGCGGTCGAAGCTGTGGGCCACCAGCCCCACCACCTCGGCCACCAGGGCGTGCACGTCCACCGGCAGGCTCTTGGTCTTGTTCTTGCGCGAGAAGGCCAGAAGCTTGCGGGTCAGATCCGAGCTCTTGAGCGCGGTGGAGGTGATCACCTCGGCGAACTGGCGGCACTCGTGCCCCTCGGGCAGGGTCTGGAGGATGATGTCGCCGTAACCGAGAATGGCCATCAGCTGGTTGTTGAAGTCGTGGGCCAGGCCGCCGGCCAGCTGCCCCACCGCGGCCATTCGTTCGGCCCGCACCAGCGCCTCCTGGCTCTGCCGCCGCTCGGTCACGTCGGTGAAGGCGGCCAACACCTCGCCCGGACGAGCCTCGCCGGGACACAGCCGCGGCAGACAGGAGATCTCCAGCCAGCGGCACTCGCCGTCGGTCTGATTGGCCATGCCCAGGACCACCCCGTGGACCTCCCGTCCCGTGTGCAGGGCCTGGGTCAGTGGATGGCGTTCCCGCGCCAGCGGCTCTTCGTCTTCGCTGCGCCACCCCCACCGCTCATCCAGCCAGTTGCAGCCGATCAACTCGTCGGCGGGCAGGCCCAGCAGGCGCATCGCCGCCGGATTGGCCGAGCGGATCAGTCCGTCGGCGTCCAGGTCCAGAGCGCCCTGGAGCAGGCTTTCGAACAACTCGCGGTATTTCTCCTCGGTCAGGCGCTGTGCGCCCAGCGCTTGCTGGTGTTCGCGACCCAGTTCATGCGAGTGACAGGCGAAAGCCAGGTCGCCGGCGGTCTGCTCGATCAATTCGCCGGCGGTTTCGACCGCGCCGGGCAGATCCGAGGGCAGGAGGAACAGCACGCCGAATTCCTTGCCGCCCCAGGAGAGCCGCGCGCCCCGGGCAGCCCGCAACGGGCAGCTCCCCGCCAAGCCGCAGGCCGCGCAGGCGGCCGATTCGGCCGGCCAGGCCTCCGGCCCCACCGCGGCCACGCACGCCGTCGGCCGGCCTTCGCGCGCCAACTCGTCCCAGCG
>CAYMGG010000484.1:0-4009 GCA_964389915.1 uncultured Planctomycetaceae bacterium | reverse complement strand
GCGACCGTGGCCCCGGCCCGGGCCAGGGCCGCGCGCAATTCGGCCGTCAGGGCCGCGAGCGCCGCCGGCTCGGCCTCGACCGGCACGCCCCACTCGGCCGCATGCCAGGGATAGATCCGCAAAGTCTCCAGATCCGTCGTGGCGTCCAGGGCGGCAAACAAGGTTTCGCGGTCGGCCGGCTCCACTCCGGAACTCACCGCCAGGCGCGTGAAGGCCAAGACCGAGGTTTCAAGCAGCGCCACTCCGCCCCGGGTGTAGAGCGCTTTGCTGTCGGCCACGGGCAGCACGGTGCCGGCCTGCGCCCGGCCGGGTGGCGCGGCCACCACCAGCGGCGCCAGCGCCGCCCAGGGCGTTTCGGGCCGCCAGTCGTCCGGGGTGCGCAGGGCCACCAGGCCCACGACCAGCGGCCCCAGCTTCGGCCCCAGCCCGGCTTCGTCGATTCCCGCCAGGATCATGTTCGCTCCAGCTTCAGGTAATGGGTCCGTCGGGCGGGGCGCAGCCGCTCGATGGCGTAGCGAAGCATGACCCGGGGCATGGCGGCGGCGTGGTCATCCAGAAAGCTCAGCAGCTTGGCTTCGCTCACCCGCTTGCCCACCTCGCGCAGCATCCAGCCGGCCGCCTTGCGGATCAGGTCGTGCGGATCGCGCAGCAGTTTTTCGACCAATTCCAACGTCGGCCCGGCCTCGCCGCGCTTGATGAAATGAAAGGTCGCCAACAATGACGCCCGCCGCTGCCAGACGCTCTTTCCGGCCGCCAGCGTGAACAGCAATTTGCGCGACCGTTCACGCAGATGCGCACCCACCACATGCTCGCAGCTGACGTCGATCAAATCCCAATTGTTGATCCGGTCGGAGTTGAGATTTTGCAGGTACAGATCGAAAATGGCCTGGCGTTCCGGCTCGGCGGCGCGGGCATAGCGCTTGGCCAAAAGGATCACGGCCGCCAGCCGGCATTCGTGCTCGCGCCGGGCGAACAGCTTCTGGATCTCGTCCAGCGGCAGGTCATTGAAACGGGCGCAGATCCGCCGCGTCTGGGGCACGCGCACGCCGAGGAAGACGTCGCCTTCGCCATATTCGCCCGGCCCGGTCTTGAAAAAACTCGCCAGAATAGCCGCGTCCTGGGAATTGGCCGCAGCCTTCAACTCCGCAATCAGGGCTTTGGCAAAGGTCATATTTGATCCCTTCGCGAAAGTTAAACCTTTTCTCGCCTTCACTTAATCCCTTTATAGTCAAAATGATCCAGATTCGATAGCTATTTTTGTCCTTGGGCGGCTTGACGCGAAGTAGATTAGGCTCTAAAGTGTACTATAATTACAATACGATACAGCCCGAGGGGGGAGAAGATGGCCGCCAAGTATAAAAAGCTTCAAGACGAATTGCACCGCCAACTCGAGCAACTGCCCCGCGGCAGCCGCTTGCCTTCCGTCCGCCAGCTGATGCGTGAATTCGGGGTGAGCCAGGCCACGGTGGACCGAGCACTGCAAGATCTGAAAGCGGCCGGCCTGATCGAATCCCGCGCCGGCTCTGGGCTTTACAAGCTTTCGCCCGCGGACCGGGCCAACCGCTCCCTGCGGATCGGCCTGGCGCTATACGATTATCCGACTCCAGTGACAGGGTTTATCGAAAAAGCCTTCGGGTCGGCCCTGGCCGCCCGGGGGCACGAACTGCGCAAAATCGTCTACCCCTGGGACCGGCGGCTGGGCTCGTACCTGGCCAAGGGACCGCTGGACGCGCTGCTCATTCTGCCCACCAATGAACGCCTGACCGGCGAGGAGATCGTCAGTCTGGGCAACATCCGGATTCCCTGGGTCATGTTGAACGTGGTGCCGCGCAGCCTGCCGTTGGACGCGGTGGGCGGCGACAACGAACTCGGCGGGGCCATGGCCGCGGAATATTTCATCCGCCAGGGGCACCGGAACCTGGCCGTGATCGGCACCGAACCGCCCGGCCAGCAGGTCGAGGAGCGGATCGACGGTTTCCGCAAGCGGGTGGAACTGGCCGGCCTGCCCACGCCGCTGATATTGCGCGGCGAGATCGTCCAGGGCGAGAGCTCGTGCGTCAAGGCCCACGAACTGCTCAGCGCCCAGCTGCGGCGCGAGCCGGATCGCTTCACCGCCCTCTTTATGACCAGCTTCGGCTGCGAACAGGGGGCGTACAAGGCCTTCCACGACGCCGGCGTCAGGCTGCCCGACGAGGTCAGCCTGATCGGATTCGACGACATGCCCGAGGTCGGCTACTTCATCCCCGGGCTGACGGTCGTCACCCAGAATTACACGGTCTGGGCGGAGGAGGCCCTCAAAATCATCCAGACCCGACTCGGCGGCGAAGCCGGCGGCATCCGCCAGGTCATCGTCCCGCCGCTGGCGGTTGAACGTGAATCGGTCGCGCCCGCGCCCGTCCCCTCGGCCCTGGAAGTCCCGTAAAGGAGATTGTCCCATGCCCCTGCGCCCCGCCCTGTGGTTACTGATGTTCGGCTGGTTGACGACCGCGGTCCCGGCCGGCGAAACCAAACAGCGTCTGGCCGAATTCGAAAACGCCGACAAATGCGGATTCGAACTGAAACTGGGCGCCGAATTCCCCGGCGCGCAGGGAAATTTCGTTGTCGACCCGGACGAAAGCCACTCCGGCGAAAGCTCCGCTTGGCTGGACGCTTCGTTCGCCCAGGGCGGCGCTTATGTGGCCATAATCCGCGAATTCGCCGATCCGCTCGCCGTCAAGCAGGTTTCCTTCTGGGTCAAGGCCCCGGGAGTCGAATTCGTGGTCTTGCGGCTCGTCGACTCGACCGGGCAGACGCACCAGCAGCGCCTCAAATTGCAGAACACCGCCGACTGGCAGGAGGTCACGGTCAAGAATCTCTCGCCCAAGGCCCGGGGGGGCGCGCACTTCGGCGGAGCCAACGACGGCCAGTGGCACGGTCCGGCCAAAGGCCTCTCCCTGATCCTGGACAAGGGCGCGATCCAGGACCGGACGAAAAAAGCGGTCAAAATTTGGCTGGACGACATCGAACTAGTGGTGGAGAATTAGGTTAGTATCTCCGGCCGGAGCGGGTGGCTGATCCGGCCGAAAATGCCCTGGAGGCCCCTCATGCCGGTTTCCCGCCCCAAAGCTCGGACGCATTTCTGCTGGCTGCGCCGGATCCGTCGCGTCTTCACCCTGGTCGAACTGCTGGTGGTGATAGCCATCATTTCGGTGCTGGCCAGCATGCTCTTGCCCGTATTGAATCAGGCCACCGAGTCGGCCAAGGAGATGGACTGCGCCAACAATCTCCGCCAGCTCTCGTCCTGTTTCCATCTCTACGCCCAGGACTTCGAAGGCATCCTGCCGCCGATCAGCCTGGTTCACCCGGGGGTCACTAACTCCTGGTATTACGCCGTGCTCATCAACGGCGGTTACACCTCCAAGGACCCCAAGAAAGACATCTGGCTCTGCCGCAGCACCAAAAAGCTCCAATGGAACGGCGGTTACGGAGTCAACGAATCGCACCTGCTGGTGTACCCCACGTGGGGCAAGCCGTGCAAGCTAGGCAACCTGAAGCGGCCTTCCGCCTACTGGCTATTGGGCGACGTCCACCACCCCAGTTATGGCGAAGACGCCAGCTGGATCGCGACCTATTGTTACAAATGCAGCTGGAAGACCAATCTTAACTGCCAGCGGCCGGCCCCCCGCCATAAAGGGCGGACCAATGTCGCCTATACCGACACCCACGTCGGCGGCCTAGACATCCTGCGCTTGGCCGCTTCCGGCAACGACGACAAGCTCAACGAGTTGTTCTACGAAGCTGAATACCGCTGAGCGTAAACTTTTCGGGGGCCCTTTTTTCAAAAAAAGGGCCCCCGAACCCCGCCAAAAAATCATTACCCCGCCTTAGCGTTTTGCCGGCCCGGTAAATATCGCTTCGCTTTTTTTGGCGCAGCTGGCGAGAGTTTTTTACTATCAACTCAAGTTATTGATAGCCGACTAGCATCCGGGTCTGGTGATCAGGATGAGAGTTTTTTGGTGGGGTTTGGGGA
>CAYMGG010000483.1:0-4017 GCA_964389915.1 uncultured Planctomycetaceae bacterium | reverse complement strand
ACCTGGGCGGATTGAGCGACGTTCCCGCGCCGGCCCGGCCGGTCGGCGTGCTGGCGGTGGGCGCGCGCGGCGAGCCGCCGGCCGACCAGCGCCGCCTGGCCGAAACGCTAAGCGCGCGCTTGGCCGCGGTCGATCTGCCGCCGTTCTGGCTCGACACGGGTTTGAGCGACCTGCGCCTGCTGCTGGACGAAACCCTCCGCCTGTTGGAGTAGACTGATGCCCGAAAACCCGGATCCGGCGGCCGCCTTGCTGGGCCGCACCGTGGTGGTTGACGTGGCCTATCCGATTGTATATATCGGAACCTTGCGCCAGTTCGCCGCCGGCTTCCTGGTCCTGGAGGACGCCGACATTCACGAGCTCCAGTGCAGCACCGTCACCAAGGAGGTGTACGTCATGGAACTGCGCCGCAACGGCTTCCAGCCTACGCGGCGGCAGATCCTGATCCGCCAGGAACAGGTTTTAAGCCTTTCGGCCCTGGACGACATCGTAGTTTTTTAAGGACCCCATGCGCAGGCTACGGTCTACATTTCGGCGCTTCACGCTGCTGGCCGCGCTTTTCGGAGCGCTGGCCGGCGCTTCGGCCCCGGCCGCCGAGGCGGACGATCCGTTCGACCGCGTCATCCGCCTGGACCTCTGGGGCCGGCACCTGGGCGAGGCCATCTCCCAGATCACCGAACGCTCGGGCGTGGACGTGCGCGTCTCGCCCCGCTACATCCATCCGCGCGAGTTCCCCCTCCACGTCCTCTACCTGAAGGCCGGGGCCATCTCGGCCCGCCAGGCGGTCGAGTGGCTCAGCCGCGCCCTGGACTGCCGCTACCGGATCGACGGGCCGCACGCGGTCTGGCTGACCGGCGGCTACGACTGGCTCAAGCAGGAGCCGCCCGAGATCATGATCGAAAACCTGGGCGGCCTGGTCGGCCCCCGCGACAATCTGGAAGCCTTCCAGGCCCAGCTCTCCGAGCTGGTCAAGACCCACGCCCTCTTCCAGATCTACTCCGTGCGGCTGGAGAGCCCGGACCTGAAACTGGTGGCCATCCTGCCCGACACCCTCAAAACCCGCCTCCAGCAGGCCCTGGTGGCCATGTCCAACCCGGGCGAGCCGATCCGCCCGCCCGCCCCCCGCCGGCTGGAGCCGGGGGAGACCGAACTGCTCGAGCGGCTCCAGGCCAAGGTCGTGGCCAATTACCGCCAGCAGGATCTGCTGGACGTGCTGGTCGACCTCTCCCTTCAGTCCAACCTCAACCTCGCCTTCGACCACGACGCCTTTCCCCCCGGCCAGCCGCCGCGGTTGGACCTGAGCCTGGGCGAGACGAGCGTCCGCCACTGCCTGGAAACCCTGGCCACCCGGCTGGGCCTGGGCGGGGTCGAGCTCTATCCGCCCCGCGAAAAGGCCGGCTGGCGGCGCGCGGCCAGCCGGGCCTTCCTCTGGGAGAACCTGGTGGTCAAGGGCTACGCGGTCCGCGACCTGGCCACCCGCCTGGGCAGCGGCGAGGTGCTGATCCTGAAGCTGCGCGAACGGGTCTGCCCCTACACCTGGCAGGACCCCTCGGCGGCGATGGTCTTCCACCAGCGCAGCGGCAACCTGATCGTGATCGCTCCGCCGGAGGTGCAGGCCGAGTTGCAGGCCGAGCTCTATCGCCTCCAGACCGCCGCCCCGGAGCCGAGTCCGCGCTGAAGCGATCGCCGTTCAATTTCCCGGCCCCGCGAATTCGTCCAGCTGAAGGTTCGAACTGGCGAAGCCTGGCTTTTTTTGAAGGATTCCGGGAAACTTATCGGCCAAAAAGTTTCCCTGGAGTCGGTCGCAATCGACTTTAATTGACTCCAAGAATTTTGAATGCGGGGGAGAAAAGCCCGAATCGGCGTTTGAGTCAACGCGCGGCGCGCGAGACAGCGCCAAAAAGCTTGGTAATTTCAAGGCTTTTGGCCCGTTCGCGCAGCCGTGACGCAGGCTCAAGCGCCAAAGCGGATTTTTCACGCACGCTCTGAACCCGCGTCCCGCAGCGTTCCCGAGGAGCCGCGCCAGGCTCGAAATCGTCCGCCTCGACCGCGAAGCCCTGCTGGCCCAGTTCGGCTGCTCGCGCCGGCTGGCCACCCGGCTGGGGGCGCTCTTGGCCAAGCGCGTGGCCATCACCGCCACCCTGCTGGAGGTGGCCGCCGCCGGCGGCGCGGCCGAACGCCTGCTGCTGGCCAAGGAATTGCTCGACCGCGCGGACCTGCCGGCGACCCTGGCGGAGCTGCTGGCCCGCGAGGAGTTCGCCGAGCTGGCCGGCGAATTGCCGCTCCTGGTCGTGCCCCTCAACGAATGGCAGGTGCTGGCCACGGTCGAAGAGACCTTGGCCGAAACCGGCTGGGAGGAGGCCGTCCCGCCGGCCCCCGCCCCGCACCCGACCGCTCCGGCCGCCCCGCGGGCGAACGAAACGCTCCCCGCCCTTTTCGTTCCGCGCGAATTGACCGTCTCGGCCGGGCCGGGCGCGCCCGGCGGCGCGGCGGCTTTTTCGCCGGAGGAGATCGCCCGCCTGCGGGTCAACGTCTTCGCCGCCGCCACGGCGGGCGAGAAGGTCGCGGCCTTGCGCCAGCTGGCCTATGCCGGCGCGCCGTTGGACGAAAAACGCACCGTCTTCCTGCAAGCTCTGGCCGAGGAGGAGGCGGTCCTGCGCGCGGCGGCGGCCCAGGGGCTGCGCCTGTTGGGCCTGGCCGGCGATGTGGCCGAAACCTTGCGGACTCTGGCCGAGGGCGATGAGGCGGAACGCGACCTGGCCCTGGCCCGCTCGCGCGACCTGGGCGGCTCGGCCGACGAACTCGGGCGTGACGCCCTGCTCATGGGCTGGCTGGGGGGCTTGCGCGATCCGGCCGCGCCCGTGGCCCGTCGCGCGGCGATCTTACGCACGCTGGCCGCCACCGCCGCCGGGCTGGGGGCGCGCCGCCTGGGGCGCGAGGAGATCCTGCGGCTCCTGCTGGAGCAGGCCGGCCAACCGGAGCTGCTGACCGCCAGCCGCGAGACGGTGCAGGCGATCGAAGCCCTGGCCGCGGGCGGCGCGGCCGGGTTCCTGGCCGCCGAACTGGCCAAGACCAGCGTGCCCGAGTACCGCGCCCTGCTGCTGGATCTGCTCTGTAGCCTGGACCTGCCGGCGCAAGGGCGGGCGGATCTGATCGAGCCGGCGGCCGAGACCTGGCTGGCCCTGGCCCCGGACCGAGACGACGCCCGGCTGCTCGCCCGGTTTCTGATCACCACCGGCGACGCCGGACAGATGGCCCTGGCCGCGCGGCTTTTGGCCGCCGATTCCGGGCACCAGCGCGCCCTCCTGCGCCTGATCGACAACGCCCGCCACGCCGGCGAGATTTCGCCCGCCGCGGCCGAGACCTGGGCGCGCGCGGGGCTCGAACTCCTGCGCGACGGCCCGCCCCAGGTCCGGTTCGACCTGATCGAAACCACGGTCTGCGCCGCGCCCGACCTGCCGACCCCCCTGAAGACCGAGATCGCCGAAGCCCTGCTCAACGGCTATCACGACTACGCCGCCTGGCCGCTGGCGACCCATTTCGAATCGGCCCTGGAGCGGCTGGGCGAGCCGGCCCTCGCGCCGCTGCACGCGACCCTGCGCGAACAGCGGACCAACCCGCGCGCCGCCCTGCTGGCCGAGGCCCTGGGCCGGATCGGTCAACGGCACGCGCTGCCCGAGTCGGCCGACGAGCTGCTGCGCGAACTGCTCAAGCTGGACGTGGCCGGCACCGCCTTCACCGCCGCGCTACGGCTGGCCGTAGGCCGACTGGCGGCGGGCGGCGCGGTCTCGCCGGCCGGCCTGGCCACGGCTTGGCGCCACCTGCGCGGCCAATTGGACGACGCGGCCGACGGCGGGCTCTGGGAAGCCCTGGGCCTGATCGCCGCCACCGCCGGCGCGCCCGCGGCGTCCCGGCGCGAAGCCGCGGAGCTGGCCCTGGCCCGGCTGGACGTGCCCCCCCCGCCGCCGACAACGCGGACCGAAATGCGCGACGGCGAGGAGGTCTTCGCCCTGGGCGGCG
>CAYMGG010000482.1:0-4023 GCA_964389915.1 uncultured Planctomycetaceae bacterium | reverse complement strand
CGTCCGGGGGAACTTTTTTGCAAAAAAGTTCCCCCGGACCCCCTTAAAAAACTCTCGCCAAGCTTCGCCGTTTCGAACGTTCAGATGGACGGATTCAACGTCTACCCCATCCGTCCGATTTGTCCATTTGGACCTGTCGGTCATTCTGAACACTCAGGGCGCGAGCAGTTTTTCGCGCAGGAAATCGAACAGGTTCGGATGTTTCACTCCGGGCGCGCCGGGATAGTTGAATTCGTATTCGATTCCGGCCGCCTTGAGCTTTTCGACCAGACCCGCGCCGTGGTTGGCCGAATGCGGCGGGTCTTTGTAGGGCTGGCCGATGGCAGGCACCGAATCGTAGAAGAGCAGCACCGGCGGATCGTCCGGCGTGGCCAGATCAAGCGGCGAGAATTCCTTGATCCAGGGCATCAGTTTTTCCCGCTGATCGAGGAAGGCCTGATAATTGGGCAGGCCGAAGGCGTGGGGACCGTACTCGTTGTTCGGAATCCACTGCCGCATAAGGAGCGGATCGAGCGTGACCTGGGGCACGAAGGCTAGCACGCAGCGCAGCCGGGTGGATTCCCGCGCGATCGGGTCGGCGCTCTTGGGGTCGGCCAGATCGGGATGAAAGGCCAGCCACAGCACGGTAAAGCCGCCAGCCGAGCCGCCGCAGCCGCCGATCCGCTGCGGATCGATCTTCCACTCCTGGGCCTGACGGCGCACGAACTGCAAGGCCCGGGCCGCGTCGTCCAAACAGCCTTTGACCGGCGGCTGGCCGGCCTCGGGCTTGACCTCCGGAATCAGCCGGTAGTTGATCGAGACCACCGAGATGCCGGCCTCCAGGCATTGGGACAGAAAGTCCGGCTTGGCTTTGTCGCCGGTCATCCAGCCTCCGCCGTGGACGAAGAACAGAAGCGGCGTCGGAGTTTGTCCCGCGGCCTGATAGAAATCCAGCACCTGGTGGGGGTGCGGGCCATAGGACACGTTGGCCTGGGTGGGCTGCGCCTCTCCGGCGGCCGCGCCGGACAGCAGGCCGGCCAGGAACAACGAAACTATGGTTCCCGTCTGAAGCCTTCGATCATCGATCGTTCGCATGACTTGTCCTTTCAATGGCAACAGTAATCAAGGGACTGCCAGGGGGAACTTTTTTGCAAAAAAGTTCCCCCTGGCCCCCTCAAAAAACTCTCAGCCGGCTCCGCCCATATAGTCAAGCCCGCCGCAGAACCCGGAGCTGGTAGTTCTCCAGCCTCAGGGGAACGCGGCTGTCGTGGAGTTCGGTGAACGCGGGGGCGAAGAATTCTTCGCTCCGGTTCTCCAGCCCCAGCGGATTGTGGTCGCACAGATTGTGCCCCAGGAGCAGCGTGGCTCCGGGGCGCAGGGCCTGGGCCAGGGCCGCCACCGCGTCGCGCAGATCCTCGGCGCTCTCCACTCCCCAGCCGTAGACGCCGTTGAAATGGGCGAACCCGAAATGTCCGGCCGGGACCAACTCGGGCAGCTCCTGCACCCGCCGGCAGAAGAATTCGGCCCGGCCCGCGTAAGGGCGGCGCTTCTCCTTGCAATCGATCACCGTCACCGGGTGATCGAGATAAAAGTAAGGATAGTAGAGCTGGTTGACCTCCTGGCCGACGAGCAGCACGGCCGCTCCCGGTTCGGGCCGGTAGTTGAGCATGAGTTCATACTCGAACGTCAGGCGGATGTTTGAGCCGTCGCGGGCCGGATTGAGCGCGCGCAGTAGGCCCAGATAAGCCCGCGGCGTGAGGCGGCGATGGGCCAGGCCGAGTCCGCCCAGCCGGGCCAGGAGGGAAATCAGGAGTCGCGCCGCGCGCTTACGCATGGTTGCGTTCCGGTTAATTGCCGGTAACCTTTTGGCAAAAAGATTACCGGTCCGGGCCAAAGTTTTTTGAAAGAGTTTGAGAGAACTTTTTTTCAAAAAAGTTCTCTCAAGTCCTCAAAAGGAGTCCCGGCGGTTTATTTCTTGCCCGTGTCGAGTTTGCCGTCCGGGCCGGTGGCGGAATTGGCGGCCTTGAGCGCGGCGGCGGCCTCGGCGGCCGTGGCCGGTCCCTTGCCCAGGGCTTCGCGCACGCAGGCGGCGACCGCCTTGGCCTGTAGCTGCTTGGCTTCGTTTTTATAGTGGTAGACGTCGGACCAGTTGGCCTCGCGGTCCAGCGGGTCCATCAGGGCGAAGAGGTCGTTGGTGGGCACGCCCTCCTCGGCCATCACCCGGGCGGCGATTTCGTTGAGCGCTTTGGCCTTGGCGGTCAGTTCCGGCTTCTTGAGCGGCGTGGAGCTGGCCCAGTAAAGCTTGGCGTTTTTGCCTTTTTCCTTGAGCAGCTTGAGCGCGGCGCGCAAGCCGGCCTCCCATTCGGCCGGAGGCGTGTTCAGGCTGTGCAGCCCGTTGTTGAAATGAATGACGGTGTAATCGTATTCGTCGAGAAAGAAGGCCAGGGAGCGCAGGTAGCTTTGGTCCGTGACGCATTTGGAGGTGGCGAAGAAGGCGACGTAGGCCGTGCCGGCCAGTTCGTCGCGCACCAGCGGCTGGTAGCCGTTGCAGATCGAGTCGCCGATCAGCAGCACGCGCGGCAGCTTGTTGTCGTTGGCGTTATAGGCGTAATGGACGATCCATTCGGTAGCCTCGCGCGGGTGATCGGCGGCCGACGCTTCCCGAGAACCAGATTGGCTGACCATAAGCAGGGCTCCGATAAACAGGCCGAAAGACATTCGCGGGGCAATCATTTGGCATCCCTTCGTTTGGCTGGAGTCGAAAACAACCGACTGGCGCATTAAAAAACCGATGATCGATAGCCTCTGGTTGCGCAAGGGCGGAGAGGCTATGGCGGGAAATCTTCAAGACTCTCAGCCGCTGGTTATCGCTTTCCCCTGCCGGGTATCGGCTGGGGGAGCCGCCCTTATCACTTGGGCGGGGAGGTTTTGGGTGCCTGGGTCTGTGGCGCGGGCTGATTGGGCGCGGCCGGCTTGGCCGGAGGCGCCGGTTTTTTTTGCGCCGCCTTTTTCTTGGCCTCCTCCTCCTTGCGTTTCTTTTCCGCCGCGTCCTTTTTCTTCTTCTCCTCGTCCTTCTTTTTCTTTTCGGCGTCCTTGCGCTTCTTTTCTTCGGCCTTCTTGTGCTCCTCTTCGCGCTTCTTCTCTTCCTTCTCCTTGCGCTCGGCCTCCTGCTTCTGCCGCCGCTCGGCCAGGGCCGCCTCCTTGAAGCGCTCCATGATGTCGCAGACCGCATACAGCACGCCCAGCGAGATGAGCGAGCAGACCAGGCCCAGGAAAACGTTCTTCAGTTTTCCGCGGCGGGCTTCATGGGCGAAAACCGGCTTGTCCATCCTGCCTTCCTACGGCGTGGCTGGGGGGACCACATAGGCGGAACCCGCGCCCTCGGCGCGTTCCGCCTCCGGCTGGGCGGCGGCCAGGAGAAACCGCAGCAGTTCGCGGCGCAACTCGTCCAGCCCCGCGCCGCTGACCGCGCTGATCCCTAGGATCGGCACGGCCAGCTCTTCGCGCAGCCACTCCAGGGCGTCTCCCGCCCCGGTCAGATCGAGCTTGTTGCCGACCACGATCTGGGGTTTGCCGGCCAGCACCGGCGAAAAGGCGGCCAGCTCCCGGTTGATGGCGTGGTAGTTGTCCTGCGGATAGGTGCCGTCGAAGGGGCAGAGGTTGACCAGGTGCAGCAGCAGCCGGCAGCGCTCGATGTGGCGCAGGAATTCGTGGCCCAGCCCGGCGCCCTCGGCCGCCCCTTCGATCAGGCCCGGGATGTCGGCCATGACCAGCTGGCGGCCGCCGGGCAGTTCGACGATGCCCAGGTGCGGCTGGAGGGTGGTGAAGGGATAGTCGGCGATCTTGGGCCGGGCGGCCGAGAGCCGGGAGAGGAGCGTACTCTTGCCGGCGTTGGGAAAGCCCACCAGCCCCACGTCGGCGATCAGCTTCAGCTCCAGGTGCAGATCCTCGGCCTCCTCCTCTGCGCCGTAGGTGACGTCGCGCGGGGCGTGGTTGGTGGCCGTGGCGAGGGAGCGGTGGCCGCGGCCGCCGCGGCCGCCGCGG
>CAYMGG010000481.1:0-4035 GCA_964389915.1 uncultured Planctomycetaceae bacterium | reverse complement strand
CACCCTCAAGCCGCGCGAGGGGGTGGAAGTCGAGGAAGAAGAGGAGCCGGCCGAGTCCGAAAACGCATAGTTCATCAATCAAAAACTGTAAATCATAAATCCGTCAGCGCTCAGGCCTGACGGATTTATGATTTATGAACGATGATTTTTGAATGAGCTGGCCGGGAAATGGGAGAGAACGAGCTCCGTCTCGTTCTCTGAAATTTTCCGATTTGTCAGCCTCAAAGCGCCGGGGCCGACGTGGAAGTCGGCCCCTCCCAATTGGCGGGAGCCGGCGCGAGCGCAACATTGCTTATCGAGAGCGGGATAAAAACAAGGGGAACGAGTTTCACCTCATTCCCCCACGCAACTAAGCTATTCTAGATTTTAGATTCTAAATTTTAGATTTTAGATTGCTCGGTTTCCTCAGCCAAAGCGCCAGTCGGGCTGGAGCTCGGCGGTGAAGCGGCGCAGGAAGGCCATCATCTCGCGGGTGTCGTCGTAGGTTTCGGCCTGCCGGGCCAATTCTTCGGCCTGGGTCAGGTCGACCGAGCGGATCAGCTTTTTCACCTCGGGGATGAGCGGCGGGCTGACCGAGAAGTTGCGCAGGCCCATGCCCAAAAGCAGCACCACGAAGTCCGGGTCGCCCGCCATCTCGCCGCAGAGGCTGACCGGGCGGTTGTACTTTCGGCCGCATTCGATCACCTCGCGGATCAGGCGCAGCACGGCCTGGTGGCCGGGGCGGTAGAGGCCGGCGATGTGTTCGTTGGTTCGGTCGGCGGCCATGACGTACTGGGTCAGGTCGTTGGTGCCGATGCTGAAGAAGTCGCAGATGTCAGCGAAGCGCTCGATGGTCAGGGCCACCGACGGCACCTCGACCATGATGCCCACCGGCATGTTCGGATTGAAGGGCAGCCCCTCGTCGGCCAGCTTGGCCTGGACCTCGGAGACGATCTGACGGACGGTCAGCACCTCGTCGCGGGTAGAGATCATCGGGATCATCATCTTCACCTCGCCCAGCACCGAAGCCCGGCAGACGGCCCGGATCTGGGCCCGGAAGATGTCGGGGTGCGCCAGACAGTAGCGGATCGCCCGGCAGCCCAACACCGGGGTGCGTTCGTGCAGATAATAGGATGCGTCCAGGTCGCCCTGGCCGCCGGTCTCGGCGTAGAAGAACTTGTCCGCGCCCAGGTCGAGGGTGCGGATGGCCACGGGCCGGCCGCCGATGTCTTTGATGGCGTTGTGGTAGGCCGAGTAGTGCTCCTCCTCTCCCGGCTGGCTGTTGGCCTCCAAGTAGAGGAACTCGGTTCGGTAGAGGCCCACGCCCTCGCCGCCGAAGCGCAGAACCGTGTCGATTTCGCGGGGGAACTCGATATTGGCCAGGACCGAGGCCCGGCAGCCGTCGAGGGTGACGGCCGGCAGGTCCTTTTCGCCGATCAGGTGCTCCTCGAAGATATGGAAATCCGACGCCATCCGGCGGTAGGTTTCCATCGTCTTCTCGTCGGGATTGACCACCACGATGCCGCGGTTGCCGTCGATGATCAGCAGGTCGCCGCTGGAGACGTCGGTCGAGATGGTGCCCAGGCCGACCACGGCCGGGATCTCGCGGGCGCGGGCGACGATGGCGGTGTGTCCGGTCATGCCGCCCACGTCGGTGGCGAAGCCGATCACCTTGTCGCGGTCGATCGAGGCCGTCTGGCTGGGGGTGAGGTCGTGGGCGACCAGCACCACCTGGCGCTCGATCTGGCGCAGCTCTTCCTTGCGCTCGCCCAGCAGGGCCTGCAAAAGGCGGCGTTCGATGTCGTGCAGATCCGAGATGCGCTGGGCCAGGTACGAGTCGTCCATCCGGTGGAAGGCCTTCTCGAACTTGCGCAGGCTGCGGCTGACGGCGTATTCGGCGGTGAAGCGGTTGTTGCGGATCCGGCCCAGCACCTCGTCGTGCAGCGAGCTGTCGGAGAGGATCATGACGTGGGCGTCGAAGATCGGGGCGGCCTCGGCTCCGATCTCGGAGGCCACGCGCTGCTGGAGGTCGCGGATGTCGAGTTTGGCCTTCTCGACCGCCTGGTGGAAGCGTTCGATTTCGTTTTCGACTTCGCGCAGGGAGACGAACCGGCGGGGAATCACCGATTCCTCGCTGCCGAGAATGAACGCTTCGCCGATGGCGAAACCAGGGGAGACGGGCAGGCCTTTGAGTATTTCCATTGACACGGTCCAGTGGGAAAACTAGCCTAGGTTTTGACCGAAAACAAAGCTTCCGGGGGCTGGTCTGAAAAAATCGGTCACCGATCGGGCGATGAAATGCCGTGGTTGCTGATGAAAATTGCGCCCCGATCTTTTCAGACACGGCCTAGTGTTTGGCCAGAAAACGGCTATAATACGCGCAACCCTTTGGCTGTCAATCACAAATGCATTTCGGGCCATGCTCCGGGCTTTCAGGGGGGCACCGCCTGAGGTGGAATAGAGGTAATCATGCAAGAAATCGAGGTTTACAGCGACGGCGCTTGCAGCGGCAACCCCGGCCCGGGCGGTTGGGGCGCGGTGGTGATCTGCCACCGCCCGCCGGCCGAGCGCGAGCTTTCCGGAGCCCAACCGGACACCACCAATAATCGGATGGAACTGACCGCGATCATCGAGGCCCTGGCCATCCTCAACCGGCCCTGCAAAGTCAAGGTCAACACCGACAGCACTTACGTGGCCGATGCCTTCCGCCAGCGCTGGCTGGAGAAGTGGCAGAAGAATGGCTGGCGGACCGCGGCCAAGACGCCGGTGAAAAATGACGACCTCTGGCGGCGGCTGGCCGAGTTGGTGGCCGGCCACCAGGTCGAATGGCACTGGCTGCGAGGCCATGCCGGGCATCCGCTCAACGAACGGGCCGACCGACTGGCGGTCGCGGCCCGCGAAGGCCTGGCCGCGGCCCGCGGTCGATGAACGGTGGAGCGTAACCATGTTCAGGCGGCAGGCCAACATCTGCGGACAGGGCGGGCTGGCGATCGGCCTGCTGATCCTGTCTTTGAGCTGGCCGGCGGAACTGGCCTTGGCCGGCGAACCGGCCAAAAAAGCCGAAGTTCCGGCCGGTGCGCCCAAAGCGGGCAAAAAGTCGGACGCCAAGCCGGCGGAAGCCCCGCCTGAAGCGGCCAAGCCGGCCGAAGCCAAAGCCAACGAAGTCAAGCCCTCTGGCGGAGAGGGGGCGGGAGGCGAAACCTCCGAGCAGGTGGTCCGGGTTCTGCCCGGGCAGGTGACCGTGCGCCTGAGCGATGGCAGTTCGGTCGCGGGCACGGTGCTGATGTCCGGCCTGCGGGGTCTGAGCCTGGTGACGGCCGAAGAGAAAGAGATTTTTATCGAACGCTCCCGGATCGTTGGCGTGGATCTGGTCGAAGGCCAGGAGGTTGCGCCGGAGGGAGGGCTGGCCCTGGCCAAGACCTTGCAGGTGGTGATCGACAAAGGCAATCTGGTCGCCGCGCCGCTGACTGAGGGGGTGGTCGTCGCCGAGCCCGAAGTCGAACCGGCCGCGGATCCGGACGCGCCGGAGGCGGAGGCCGCCCCGGCGGCTGCCAAACCGGCCAAAGAAAAGAAAGCTCCCAAGGCTAAGGCTGACCGGCCGAACCGGGAGAAGGGCGAAGCCAAACCCAAGGCCGAGGCCGCCAATCCTGAGCTGCCGGCCTTCGGGATTTTCGGCCATGAGGCCGCCGCAGCCAAGTCTTCGACCGCCAAAACTGGCAGCTCGGAGAAAAAGGCCGAAAAAGGCAAACTGGCCTCGCTCCTCGATCAACTCAAAAAGAGCGGGTTGCTCCCCGGTGCTGCAACCAAATAAAGCGATAGGCGGAACCCGACGGCGTTTTCAACCCCGGGGTTACGCCCGTTACAGCGCTGAATAATCCGGGAAATTCCGCATTTTTTGAAGCGTTCGGGTGGTGACGACGCCGGCTCAAACGCCGCAGTGGACTTCTCGCCCAAGCCCTAAGCCGGTCTTTATCTGACTCAGCCCAAATTTAGTTCAACCCCTCGGCCGGTCCGGTCGATAAAGGTTTTAATAGCCCTTGACGGCCGGGGTCGGCG
>CAYMGG010000480.1:0-4060 GCA_964389915.1 uncultured Planctomycetaceae bacterium | reverse complement strand
CCGAGCCGCGCGCGCCCGGCCGGCGCGCCTTCACCACCGACGATTATTACCGGGAATAGCCCCATGAACCTGTCTAAAGAGGCCGAACTCCCGCCCGTGGACGCGGCGGAATCCGAGCTGGTGCTGCGCGAAATGCTGGGCTACCGGTTCAAGGACGAGGAACTGCTGCGCCGGGCGCTCACCCACTCCAGCAGCACGGCCGACAAGCTGGGCGACAACGAGCGGTTCGAGTTCTTCGGCGACGCGATCCTGGATTTTGTCGTCTGCGAACATCTGTTTCAGAACCGCCCCCAGCTGGCCGAAGGCGCGCTGACCGAGATCAAGTCCGCCGCCGTCAGCCGCCGGGCGCTGGGCAAGGTGGCCAAGCGGCTGGGCCTGCGGCCGCACCTGATCCTGGGCCGGGGCATCGGCGGGCACCGCAATCTGCCCGAGTCGGTCTACGCCAACGTCTTCGAAGCCCTGATCGCCGCGGTCTATCTCGACGGCGGCCTGGATGCGGCCCGGGAGTTCATCCTGCGCCACCTGGCCGAGGTCTTGCGCCTGGCCGAAGGCTGCTCGGCCCGGCACAATTACAAGTCGCGCCTCCAGGAGGCCGCCCAGGGCCGGGGCCAGGGCAATCCGGAGTACCTGGTCCTCTCCGAAGCGGGGCCGGACCACGCCAAGCGTTTCGAGGTGGCGGTGCGCCTGGACGGCGAGGAGATCGGCCGGGGCGTGGGGGCCAACAAGAAACAGGCCCAGCAGCTGGCCGCCCGGGCGGGGCTGCGGATGCTGATGGGGCGCGAACCCGAAGAATAGATTTTCCTCAGGCAGAGCAGTACCGCACCCGCAGTCCTGGCTGTCTTTTTTCAGAACCGAGGAGTCGACCGCGAGATGGCCAAGGACAAGGCGCAACCCGCCGGCAAAAGCCCGGCCCAGGAGTTCCGCGAACTGGTGGTCTGCCTGGGCGTGGCCGTGATGCTGGCCCTGCTGATCAAATTCGTGCTGATCGAAAACTTCGTCATCCCCTCCGGCAGCATGGAGCCGACCCTCAACGGCCGGCCCGACGGCGGGGACCGGGTGCTCTGCACCAAGTTCAACTACCGCTGGCGTTCGCCGCAGCGCTGGGAGATCTTCGTCTTTCTCTATCCCTTCGAGCAGGCCCGCGCCCGCGCCCCGCAACTCTCGCACGAGGCCTACCAGAACCAGAACTTCATCAAGCGCTGCGTGGGCCTGCCCGGCGAGACCATCGCCTTGCAGGCCGGCGACGTCTTCACCAGCAAGCGCGGCGCCCCCTACGTCCGCCAGGTCAAGTCCGACGCGATCCAGCGCCGGATCTGGATCCCGGTCTACGCCGAGTCCTTCGCCGACCTGCGGACCGAGGAACTGGCCCACTTCTGGCGGCAGGGCGGCCAGGGCGAGGCGACCGTGGCCGACGGCAGTCTGCGCCTGACCGGCTCCGAGCGGGTCACCCTGGCCTACCGCCCCCGCTGCCGCGACATCTGGCACCCCGAGAACCTGGTGGAGCTGGAGTTCGTGCCCGACCGCTACGTCCTGCGCCAGCCGGTCACCTTCCGCTGCCCCGATTGCGGGGCCAGCTACCGGAAGACCGTACAGACCCAGAACATTGAGGCGCGCTGCCCGAAATGCCACCGCCTCCTCCTGGAGAATTCGGCCGTGACCTATGGCCGGCGCAGCGACCTGGTGCTGCCGAGCTCCGGCTTCAAAATCTCGGCCTTCACCCAGGGCGAGGAGGACAAGCTGCGGCAGGAGCCCTACCACGCCACGCCCGACCTGCGCTGGACGGCCAAGGTCCAGCCGGTCCAGAGCCAGGCCCGGCTGACCCTGGAGCTGAACGACGAGGCCTGGCTGGTGCAGGCCAGCCTGGGCGGAGGAAATCCGGGGCGGTTCGAACTGGCCGTCAACGGCCGCCCCCAGCCCCAGGCCTCCGGCGCGGCGGACTTCGCCCCGGGCCGCTGGCACGAGGTCGAGTTCTACCGGCTCGACGGCCGGGTGCGGCTGTTTCTGGACGGCCAGCCGCTGGTGGCGGACTTCGCCCTGCCCATTCCGGAAGGCAACGATCCGACCCTGGTCGAGACGCCCCGGCGCACCGGCGCCGGCCTGTTCGTCTCCGGCGGCACGGTTTTGGTGGACGAACTGAGCCTGGATCGGGATATTTATTACTTCCCGCCCGACGACGCCTCGCCGGGGGGGGGCTCCGGCCAGTTCCTGCGCCGGCGGGAACGGTTTCAGGTACCGGACGACGGCTATCTGGCCCTGGGGGACAACTCCCCCTCGTCCAACGACTCGCGCTACTGGGGGGCGGTGCCGGCGGCCAATCTGCGGGGCCCGGCGATCTTCACCTGGTGGCCGCCGCACCGGGCCCGCTGGCTGGCCCAATGGCCTGACGAAGCCGAAAAATAGATCCCGGGCACAGAGGGGAGAGCGAATGCCTTTATTGGAAGTCAAGGGACTGCAGAAGACCTACGGCGGCCGGCGGGTGGTCGACGGCGTGGACTTCCACGTCAGCCGGGCCGAGATCGTGGGCCTGCTGGGGCCCAACGGCGCCGGCAAGACCACCACCTTCCGCATGGTCATGGGCATGATCCGGGCCGAGGCCGGCATGGTCAAGCTGGGCGACGCGGACATCTCGGCCCTGCCCATGTATCAGCGCGCCCGCCGGGGCATGGGCTATCTCTCCCAGGAACCGAGCATCTTCCGCAACCTCTCGGTCGAGGACAACGTCATGGCCATCCTCGAAACCCAGGAGGGCTCCCGGCGCGAACGGCGCGAGCGGCTGGGCGAGCTGCTGGCCGACCTGGGCCTCTCGCGCCTCTCCCAGAGTCTGGCCTACACCCTCTCCGGCGGCGAGCGGCGGCGGCTGGAGATCAGCCGGGCGCTGGTCACCAACCCCGAGATCCTGCTGCTGGACGAGCCGTTCAGCGGCGTGGACCCCAAGGCCTGCGCCGACATCCAGAAGATCATCGCCAGCCTGCGCCAGCGGGGCATGTCGATCCTGCTGACCGACCACAACGTCTTCGAGACCTTCACCATCGCCGACCGGGTCTACATCATCCACGACGGCCGCGTGCTCAAGCACGGCACGCCCGAGGATCTGGTCAACGACAAGGAGGCCCAGCGCCTGTACCTGGGCGACAAGTTCGCCGAGTACGGCGACGCCTTCCGCCAGCTGCGCGAGCAGATCGCGCACAAGGGCCCCGAGGTGCCCGGGCCCCGGATCGGCCGGACCACGCGCATCATCCGGCTGGAGGAGGCCGAGCATCGCCGCCAGCAGCAGGGCCAGCCGCCGGCCGGCGGCGGCGAGACGGACGGCGGCGGCCCGGCCCAGTGACTGCGGCGCGATTCGCCTCCCGGCCGTCCGGCCGGAGTGGCGGTTTGGGCGGCGCATTTTTCAAAGGATGGGACAGACATGCGTAGGTGGCGGCGGCTGGCGCTGGTAGCTCTGGCGGGCGGATTGATCGGCTGCGGGCCGGAGGGGCCGCAGCATATCTTCTCCTGGCAGGAGGCGATCAGCCCCGAAGGCTGGCGCGGCCGGCGGGCCTATGAGAACTATCAGGTGCTCTCCGAAGAATACGACGCGGTCGGCCAGGACGGCCGGATCGACCTCTGGCGGTTCTACAAGGACGGCCGGGTGCTGGTCGAGGAGCGCGACCGCGACGGCGACGGCCGGGTCGACTTCTCCGCCCATTACGACCACAAGAACGGCGGTCTGGACCGGATGACCCGCGACACGAACTACGACGGCGCCGACGACCTCTGGCTGCGCCACGCTGACGACGAGCGCTGGGTGGTCGAATGGGACCGCAACCGCGACGGCCGGGTCGACTTCATCTTCACCTTCCAGGCCAAACCCGAGGCCATTACCGGCCTGGGCGACGAGCTGATGGAGATCACCGACTGGCGCGACGCGGTGGCCCCCGAGGTCTGGGAGGAACTGGCCCTCGACGACAATTACGACGGCCGCTACGACACCTGGACCCGTTACCGCCACGGCCGGCCGGTCGAGGCGGGCACCGACCGCAACGGCGACGGCACGCCCGACCAGTGGCGCTCGCTGCCCGCT
>CAYMGG010000479.1:0-4068 GCA_964389915.1 uncultured Planctomycetaceae bacterium | reverse complement strand
GGTGGCCTAGTTTTGCTCGCCCGACCTGGCCCTGTTTTACTCGCCCGCCGCCAGCGGCGGATTGTGATTTGCCGGCTCTGTGGGCGTGGCTGTCAGAGGGGCATTTTTGCGCCAAGGTATTGGCAGATAGGCCGGTTTTCTGATTTTCTGTTGTGGGCCGGTTGTGGTCCCGTTGTGTTTTAGTTGTGGGTTTTGGGCGTCCGGGACTGGTTTGGCACTGTCCGGAGTTGGCAGTCATTTCAACGCCTGGCGAAGGCATAACTCGTTTGCCTTGTCCGGGATATGCTGAAAAAAGTCCACCCCTGGACTCTGCCTGTCCAGGGGCGGTTTTAGGGGTAATGGTGGAGGCGGCGGGAATTGAACCCGCGTCCTGCGATAAATTCCGAAGAGACATCTCCGTGCGCAGTCACCGTTTAAGTCTCGCGGGAGTCGGTTCGGCGACCTACCTTCGCCCGCCAGTTCGGATTTAATCTCGGCAAGACCACGGCCCGAACAGGCCTGGATCCCACCCAGCCGAAATCGGCTCGTTGTCGGCTCATCGGCGTCGGCCGCAACGAGGCTGCCTAATTAATTAGGCGGCGAGAGCGTAATCGTGCTCAGCAGTTATTGTTTTGATCGGCTTTTAACGAGGCCAACCGATCAACCTCGGCACGCAGTCCCAACCTCCTCTATCCAGTCGATACCGGATCGCCCCCGGTTTTTAACCCGATTCCTCCCGGCCGGTCCGGAAAGAAAATTCCAGGATTACGCGGCCCCAACGGGTTCGTTGCCCGCGCTCCGGGGTGTTTTCAGCCCGGACATATCCTAATTTAAAGGCAGTCTATAGGGGGAATTAGCCGACGTCAACGAGGAAAAATAAGTTTGCCGGCTTTTGTTTTGAATCCCGCCGCATAATTCATATAATCCCATCCCAACGCTTGATTCCAAGCGCTGGCGGACGGGGAGGAACGGCCGCCGGCAAAATGATATTTTTAAGTGTTTTCTGGGGGGCATGCTCCTGGGGGGGAGCCGGCCCGGCGGTTGGTTGGCATTGCGTACAGGGGAGCCTAAATGTTTCATCTTCCTACAGGCGGAGCCGGAATGGCGGCCGGATTCGCTCGTTCCCGTATGACGGCCGTTTTCGGGGTGTTTCTGGCGGTGTGGTGCCTGGCGACAAGTTGGGGGTTGGCCGGCGAGAATGCCGCCGCTCCGGTCGTCAGCCGCATCGACGTGCGCGGCTGCGTCACGCTTACACCCGAGCAGGTCAAATACAAGATGGGCACCCGTGAGGGGCAGCCCCTTGACCGCCAGATCCTGGACGAAGACTTTCAGCGTCTCTTCAAGATGGGCATCTTCGATGACGTGCAGATCAAGGAAGAGGCTCTGCCCGACGGGGTGCGCCTGATCGTCCTGCTGCGCGAAAAGGATCTCATCCGCCGTATCTCCTACCGGGGCAACACCCAGATCCGCGAAAAACGCCTGGCCGAGTTGATCAAGACCAAGGTCGGCGACCGCTTCGGTCCCGGTCAGGTCAACCTTGACGCCCGCGCCATCGAGGACTGGTATCACCAGGAATTTTATTATTTCGCCAAGGTCGAGCCCAAGGCCGAGCCGTTCGAGGACGGCGTGCGCCTGATCTTCGACATCGAAGAGGGCGGCCGGATGGCGGTCCGCAAGATCGTCTTCCGCGGCAACCAGAACGTGACCAACAAGGAAATGCTCAAGTTCATGGAGACCAAGCAGGGCTCTTTCCTTAGCCGCGGTCGCTATGATCGGCGGACCTTTGAGAAGGATCTTGAGCGCTTGCGCATGCTTTTCCAATCCAAAGGTTTCCTTGATGTCCAGGTGACCGAGCAGCCCTTCGAGATTACCGCCAACGTGCCCAAGAGCCGCTGGCAGCGGCGCGAGGCCTATATCCATATTGATATCGACGAAGGCCCTCGCTACAAGGTCGGTCGCGTCGAGTTTGCCGGCAACGAGCTGGTCGACACCGAAACCCTGCGCAGCGTGGTCGGCACCATGCCGGGCGAATACTTTAGTCCGGTCACCGCCCAGAAGGACGCCGACACCATTCGCGACGTCTACGGTCGCTTCCCCTCCAGCCGCTACTTCACTCGGGTCCGGCCAGAGCGCGTGCTGACCGAGGACGAGGCGGTCGTCGACGTGGTCTTCAACATCCAGGAAGGCGAGGAGGTTTCGGTCGAGGACGTCCAGATCCTGGGCCTGACCAAGACCCAGGACCGGGTGGTCCGGCGCGAAGTGGCAATCCTGCCGGGTGAAAAGATTGATTCCGACAAGATAAACGAGACCAAGCGGCGGCTCAAGAATTTGGGGTACTTCAAGGACGAGACTCTGGCGGTGGACGTCAAGGAAGGTTCGGCGTCTGACCGTTCCAAGGTGGTGGTCGACCTCGAAGAGGTCAGCACCGGCCGCCTCCAGCTGGGGGCGGGCGTCTCGACGCGCGAGTCCTTCATCGGCTCGATCCAGCTCAAGCAGCACAACTTCGACCTCGCCGACAAGCCCGAGAGTTGGAAGGAGTTCTTTACCGGCAAGGCCTTCACCGGCGCTGGTCAGGATTTCCGGATCAACCTTTCCAAGGGCAGCAAGACCTCCGAGTACGGGTTTGATTTCCTCAACCCCTGGATCTTCGACAAGCCGATCAGCTTTGGCCTGGGTGCTTCCTATAGCACCAACGAATGGGACGAGTTCGACGAAGAGCGCCTGGGCGGTTACCTGTCGCTGGGCCGCAAGCTCTGGTTGGATGATCTGAAGGGCACGATCACCTACAAGGGCGAGCGAGTGAACATGGACAACTTTGACGACAACGTCAGCAACGAGATCAAGGCCGACGGCGGGGAAACCTGGATCACCCGGGCCATCCTCAACGTCACCTATGACTCCCGCGATTCGCGCTTTGACCCGACCAAGGGCATGCTGCTCTCCGCCACTCAGGAGATCGCCTCCGACTGGCTGGGCGGCGAGCGTAATTTCTGGCGCAGCTTCCTGGAAGGGCAATACTTTCATCCGATCTTCAAGGACAAGCAGAACCGCCCCTGGGTGCTGGCGCTGCGCGGCGAGATCGGGGCTTGCGAATCCTACGGCGGCGACGAGCGTGTGCCGGTCTACGAGCGCATGTATGCCGGCGGCATCGGTTCGATCCGTGGCTTCGGTTACAACCAACTCTCGCCGCGCGATGAAAACGGCGACGAGATCGGCGGCAAGCTCCGCTCCACTGGCACGGTTGAATTCTTCATGCCGGTGTGGGAGGAAGTGGTGCGCATGAGCGTCTTCTACGACGCCGGCGCGGTCTGGGCCGATCTGGACGGAGCCGACGACGACGCCTTCCGTTCAAGCGCAGGCGTGGGCGTGCACCTCAAGACCCCGCTGGGGCCGATGCCGGTGCGCATCTACTACAGCCAAGCGCTCAACAAGGTTGACGGTGACGACGAGAAGACGATTCAGTTCACCTTCGGCGCCCTGTTCTAGGCGAAAAGTTTTTAAGGCGCGTCCGCGCGAGCACAGCTCGGACGCAGACATCGGGCGGAGGCGACAGGCCGCCCGCCAAGAGCGATTCACAACCGCAAGAGGAGAAGCAGCGATATGAAATTGCAGGCGATCGGCTGGACGGCCCTGGGGATGGTTCTGCTGGCGGGCGGCGCGGCTTGGGCGGGAGAGAACGTCCATGTGCCCCGGCTGGGCGTGGTGCGCATCCAGGAGGTTTTCAAGCAGTACGACTATGCCAAGGATCAGGAGACCAAGCTCAAGGCCCTGTTTAAGGACGACGAGGAAGCCATCGACAAACTGCGCAAGCAGATCGATGAGAAGAAAGAGCGCCTCCAGCACGATCCGCTGATCGGCAAGGGCACCAAGCAGTGGAAACTCGAGATGCTCGAGATCCAGCGTCTGACCATCGAGCAGGAAGAGAAGGTCAACGAATTCAAGGCGGCCACGCGCAAACAGATGGCCGACTTCTATCGCACGGTTTACGCCCATTTTCGCGCCGCCATCGAACAGTATTCCAAGGCTTATAGCTTCGACCTGGTTCTGACCGCGCCGGACACCGAGATCTCCAAGGACACCGAGGATTCG
>CAYMGG010000478.1:0-4079 GCA_964389915.1 uncultured Planctomycetaceae bacterium | reverse complement strand
GGAACGGCGAGGTCCAGACGCTGGCCGCCCGCCGGCGCAGCCAGGTCGGCCTCCCCTCCCAGTGCCTGCTGCTGGGCGAAGGCACCAACTATCATCTCAACGGCTGGTTCTTCATGGTTCCGCCCGGCCAGCCCATGCTCTTCCCCCACGCCGGCCGCCAGATGCTGTGTTTCGTCGACAATCACACCAGCACGGCCGGTGAGGCCCAAATCCCCCAGGGCGGCTGGGGCACGCCCGCCTCGACCGATCCGTTCTGGCGGGGGAATTGATCCACGTCCGACGGAAACCCGAATACCCGCCCCTTGTTGCAACGCGCTATGAAAAAGGGGCCGTCAGCCCCCTCCCCCACCGGGGAGGGCCGGGATGGGAGAGCTGACCTGAAGCGTGGCGAACCGGACCCGGGCGCCAGGGAAAACCGAATGTCAGCCACTCTCCCTCCCCCCAACCCCCTCCCGGAGGGAGGGGGAGGCAGGCGCGTTTGAAATGTCTTGCCCCCCCTATCGGGGTGCCGCACTTTGAGAAAGGATCTCGCCATGCTCAACCCTCGCCCGCTAACCCGAATCATCCGTCTGTCCGTGTTGCTGGCCACCGCGGTTCTCCCGTGGCCGAACTCCGCCCGAACCGGCGAAACCCCGACGTTTCCGGAGGAAACGCCCCGCATCGAAATGAGCGCGGCGTTCACCGAGCATTCCCGCTACGCCATTTTCGCCCCGGGGGAGAGCCCGGTGCTGGCGGTCAAGGTCACCGGCTGGAGACAGCGCGCCGATGCGCTGCAATGGGAGGTGCGCGACTATCTCGATCAGGTCCGGGCCGCCGGCGAGGTCGAGGTGCCGCCCACGGTCAAGGACTACCAGGCCATCGAGCACGGCCGGGCCAAGGCCTCGGCCGCGCCGGACGAATGGGTTTACGACCTGACCCTGGGCGACTATGGGGCGGGCTATTTCGAGGTTCATCTGAATCTGAAAAACAACGAACTCAGCCTGCCTCGGGCCGGCAGCCGGCCGGCTGGGTTCGTCAGCTACGGCGTGCTGCCGCCGATCACCCCGCTGGAGCTGAATCATCCGGACGAATCCCGCTTCGGCGCGCAGGGCACCAATTTTCTCGAAACCGGCGAATGGATGAAGGGCAGTTCGTTCAATCCGCTTTACGGCCTGCTGGGCCTGAAATGGACCTATCGCGGCCGGCGGATGTTCGAATTGGAAGGCAAGCAGGCCGGCCAATTCCAGCCCAAGGCCGACTCCGCGATCTGGCGCAAGTATGCCGACGACTTCACCAACAGCGGCGTAATTCCAATCGTCGACCTGCACGGCGTGCCCGGCTGGCTCCAGGCCGTGCCGGCCGGCGTGGCCGTACCACCTCCCGGCACGCCGGGCGGCCAGGCCTATCCGCCCCGCGACTGGGCGGAGTACGGCGATTTCATCCGCCGGGTCGCGGCCGAAGAGAAGGTCCGCCGCGAAACCCTCTGCCCCGCCCAAGCCCGGTCGTATTACCAGATCCATTGGGAACCGGACTGGCATTGGAAGGGCTCAGACGCCGAGTTCATCAAAATGTACGAGGTCGCCCACGAAGCCATTCAGGCCGGCGATCCGGGCGGCTGTCTATTGGGAGCCAACTACGGCGTGCTGGCCAAAGGCAACGAACTCATGCGCCGACTCTTCGCCCAGGGCTTGGGCCAATATCTCGACGGCATCGCCACCCACACCTATTACATTCCCGAATGGCAATATCCGGAAGAGGGCAATCTCGTGCCCCAGGTGCGCGAGCTGGTCGAACTGACCCGCAAATATCTGAAGCCCGGCGCGCCGATCATCAACACGGAATGGGGCTCGACCTACCGCGGCCGCTCGGTCCACAAGTTCCACGACGCCCTGCGCGTCAAGCTGGGCACCTTTATGCGCGGGCATCTGATCGCCCTGGGCGAAGGCGTGGATTGCACCTGGTTCTTCTATACTGCGGACTACGACATCCACAACGGCTGGGGCATCTGCTACAACCTCCGCTACCCCAACCCCTCGCACGGCGCCACCCACATCTCGCCCAAGCCTTCGGCCATGGCCGTCGCCGCCGTTACCCGGCTGCTGGAAGGGACCAAGAGTCTGGGAGCGCTAAAAGGATTGGACGAAAATGTGCTGGCTTACGGCTTCCGGCGGGGGGAGGAGTTGGTCCTGGCCCTGTGGAGCGCCGACAACCAGGCCCGCGAAATCATGCTCCCGCTGGGCACGGCCGAAGCCAAGCTTTACGATCCCATGGGCAATGCCCGGCCGTTGGCCGCCGAGGCCGGTTTGGCCAAAATCAAGGTCGACGACGTGCCGGTTTACGTTGGCGGCCTGCCGCTCAACCTGGCCGGAGCCATTGCCGGCCAACCGCATGAAAAGCTGGCCGAACTGGCCGGCCGACCCGGAACCGAAGTGAAACTCCCGGCGGCGACCGGATTGACCTATCGCCTGTTCCGCGCCGGACAGAGTCAAACGGCCGAGGTCACCGACGGCCGGCTGACCATCCCGGCGGGCGCGGCCGCGGGCGACTGGCTGCTTCTGGCCGCCGGGGCCGACGGCGGACTGGTCGAAGCCGCGCCCCTGACCGTCCAGCCGCTGGTGGCCCTACAGCCCGAAACCGGGCCGGCCGGTCATTTCCGCCTGGAGAATCTGACCGCCGCGCCGGTGAGCGGTGATTTCGGCTTGGAAGGCCGGTCGGCCACTCAGGCCCTGACCCTGGCCGCCCATGAAGTCCAGAGCCTGTCCGTCCCGCCGGCGGACCTGCTGATCCCCGGCGAGCGCCATGCCCGGCCGGCCTTTTTCCGCAGTCAGGCCGGCAGCCTGGTCCGTTCCGCCCCGAGCCGCGAGACGTTGGTCCCGGTCTCGGCCTTCGCCACGCCGCCGGTCATCGACGGCAAGTTGGACGAATGGCCCAAGGAGGGATTCTACACCTTCGACCGGCTCGATTCGCATCTCTGGCGCGGGCCGCAGGACCTGACCGTGCGCTGCTCGTTCCGCTTCGACGCGGCCGCCCTATATGTGGCCGTCTGGGTGCGCGACGACGACCACCAGCAGGACAAACCGGTGAATCAAGCCTGGCAGGAGGACTCTTTGCAGGTCGGTCTGGCCGTGGGCGCCGGCGAAAAGGGTTGGCAATCGGCGCAAAAACTGTGCTTCTCCTTGGCCGGAAATGAAGCTCGCGCCCGCCGCGACGTGCCGGGACTGATGCCCGCGCAATTCGCGCCCGACAGTGTCCGCTGCGCCATCACCCGCACGGGCGACGAGACTTTTTATGAACTGGCCATTCCCTGGAGCGAAACCGCTCCCGGTCAGACCGGGATTCCGGCCGACCGGCGGGTGGGCATCGGGCTCTTGGTCAACGACGTCGACCGCCAGGGCGGCGCGCCCGGTCCGCGTAAATTTCTGGACGCCTTCGGCAATGGCGGGGTAAGCTACTACGCACCGGAAAAGTTCAGCGTCCTCTGTCTGCTGGAGAATTGAATGCCGCCCAGGAAAGCGCGTGCGCCCGCCGCCCAGCCGGCCGTTTATCGCCGGGCCAATACCGACTGGTTCGCCGCCTGCCGCTTCGGCGTGACCTTCCACTGGACCGCCCAGAGCGCGCCGCTCAGGGGCGAATCCCAGCCTTTCGCCCAGGCGGTGGAGAAGTTCCCCCTCGACCGGCTCGTAAGTCAGGTGGCCGAATGCGGCGCGGATTACGTCATCTTCACCTCGGTCCATGCGCGGCAAATGCTGCCTGCGCCCTGCGCGGCGCTGGACGCCCTGCTGCCGGGACGCACCTGCGCCCGCGACCTGCTGGGGGAAATGGCCGACGCGCTGCGCCGGGCCGGCAAGCATCTGATCCTCTACTACAACCACGGCTGCAACGGATTGGACGATGCCGAGTGGCAACGGGCGGTCGGCTACCACTCGCCCGACCACGAGGCTTTCGCCGCCAACCTGCGGTCGGTCGTGGCCGAACTGGGCGAGCGTTACGGCGAGCGCCTGCCGGCCTGGTGGTTCGACAGCGGCTATACCCTCGACTTTCGCGGCCCCCACAACACGGTCCAAGCCGCGTTGGAGGACTGGCGCTTCCCCTGGGAGGAG
>CAYMGG010000477.1:1720-4082 GCA_964389915.1 uncultured Planctomycetaceae bacterium | reverse complement strand
CGTAGTCGAGGTAGCCGTCAGTGCGGGCGGTGAAGAGGGCCGCGTCCTGGTTGTTGAAGATCCCGTAGCTGGTCTGGGTCTGGCCGGCGGGCAGCTGGCGGTGGCTGCGCGGCAGGACCGGCTGGGAGCCGGGCGGGAAGGCGGCCGAGTCGCTGCTGGCGATGACCTGGCCGTTCTGGTTGGTGATGAAGCTGCACCAGCCCTCCTTGAGCCCGCCGCTGGCGTCGGCGGGCATGTAGTCGTCGAGGATGATGCCGGCCTCGCCCTGGAAGTCGAAGTAGATGCCCATCGCGCCCACCACCGGGTTGTTGCCCCGGCCCTGGTGACGGATGGCGGTCGAGTAGACCAGCGACAGCTGAGTCTCGACCTTGGACGGGGCCAGGTCCTGGGCGAAGTATTCGGTGCCGTCGGCGGTCTTGACCGCGGCCTGGTACCAGGCTTCGTCGGCGACGTTGAGCCCCAGCACCTGCGGCCGCATCTGGGCGTTGGAGTTGGCGATGATGTTGCCCCGCTGGTCGCAGATTACCAGATCCCGGTAGAGGGTGTAGGAGCTGTTGATGGTCTGGAGCCGGTCGCAGGCGTGGCTGATCATCGGGCGCAGCTTTTCGACCCCGTCCCTGAGGCGCAGCGAGAAGTCGGCCAGGCTCTTCTCCCGCTCCGTGCCGCCGGATGCGGTGAGGAAGCGGCTGAGCTCCTGCAGGGCGGCGGCCAGCCGCTGGTTGAGTTCGCCGACGATGAGCATCCTGACCTCGGCGATCAGAGGCAGGACTTGATCGACGGTGGCGATCTTCTGGTTCAGCGCTTCCATGCGGTCGCCGCGGCCGGCGGAGACCAGCGAGCTCCAGAACGAGCGGCCAGCGCCGGCCAGGAGCTTCTGGCGTTCCTTCTCCTGCCCCTGCCGGTAGTCGTCGAGCTGGCGGGCGAAGTTTTCGAGGTTCTCCCGGACCAGGTTGAACTCTTCGATGCAGTCGCAGAACGCGGTCTCCAGCGCCCACCAGCGCACGTCGCAGGTGCGCTCCAGCAGGTTGCGGTCGATCAGATTGATCTTCACGTAGGCCACGGTGGACTGGATCATGCGGTTGAAATTTTCCTTGGACTGATAGTACTGGTCGAACAGCTTCTTGGTGCCTTCCAGCAGCTCGCCGCGGAACTGTTCGACGCGCTTCATCAGCTCGCGGATGGTCTCCTGCTCGGCCAGGTTGCGGCTCACCTCCATGGCCAGGCATTTACCTTGATTGCAGACCGGCATGATGACATTGAGTTCGTTGACGATCTGTTCGTAGAACTCGCGGTGCTCCTGGGCGACGACTGGGTCGAAGATGCTAAACTTGGCGGTCGACATGGTTTTTCCCTCACGCGGTCCATCCGGGTCTATTTTTTTGACTAGAGGCGCCGGTAAAGCAATGCGTATTCCATGCCAAGCGAAAAACGTATATGTCTCCCCGCGAAATCGCTAGCTGAGCTGGAAACGGACGTTTTTGTTAGTATTCGAGGGGTTTCACTTGGGGCAATTGGGCAATACGTTACCTAAGGTGGGACTTCACGGCTCCGCTTTCAAAAGTGCGGCTTTTTCGGCACGATTGCGCGAATATGTCACGGTAGGAAAACCTCATTTTTGCACATAACTTGCAATGCATTTGAGGGCATAACATTGAGTATGGAATATAATTATTCGGCATAAAATAATTAATCAAGATAGGTACAAATTAGTGTGTTTGGGCTGTCTGGGGCGATTGAATAATGAAATATTTCCGAGGCCGTAGACGGATTTTTGGCGCGGAGCACTTGTAATTGCTTGCCTCTATGTTTGATGCAGTTTGTCAGGTGTTCCTCGTTGGCCGGCGGGGAAAGCCACGAATTAGTGGCGCCAGGCCGCCAAATTAGCGTTTGGGGAGAGAGCCTTCATCAGAGGCGGTCTTCTGTGTCCGGGTGTCCCGCTCAATAGCGCCGCCCTCTGGTCGGTCAAACCGGAGGGCGGCGTTATTAGGCCAAATCGGCTAGCGATTATTCTGCGTTTTGCAGGCGCTGCATTGCGACCCCCTCCCATTGGGCAGCGCAATGGCAAAGCCGGTCGGCGGCTGGCATACGAGCGTAAAACTCAGCGCCGGTTGCCCGCAGTTCGGAGCGAAGGTTTTTCCCCCTCCCCCCCATCTCCTCGCGAAGGGAGGGGGAGGCGTCGACGCGGCCACTATAGATATGCCCTTTAACGGTTCGGTCCGGCGCTCGTCAGGTCGGCGGCGAGGTCGCGCGGGCCATAATAAAACAGTCGGGACGAACGGCCCTGCGGGGTCATCCGGACTTTGAGCGTGTCCGTATCCGTGGCGGCCACTTCGCCGCTCCAGAGATCCACGACGCACTCCGC
>CAYMGG010000477.1:470-1708 GCA_964389915.1 uncultured Planctomycetaceae bacterium | reverse complement strand
GGGGGAGGTTGACGGTCACTTCCCGTTCGCCGGCCGGCAGGAACAGGCCAAGGAAGGACTGGTTGAGATAGACCGGCATTTCCTCGGCGCAGCGAATGGCGACTCCGGCCCGGGCGTAGATCTCGCGCAGGACGGCCGGGGTGAGGAAGGGCAGGGCGAAGTAGCCGACGAAACCGCCGGGGCGGGGTTTGAAGGCCACGGCCGGTGCGCCGTCGGCGAAACTTCCGGCCACCTCGGCCGCCGGATCGGTGATCACGAACCGGGGTTCGACCGGTGCCGGCGCGGCGCACGCCGCCCCGGAGCTCATGGTGAGGGCGGCCGCGCTTTCGGCCGGCCGGCAGTCGATCTTGATCCCGGTCCAGTCGCCGGCCGGGGTCAGGCCCGCCGGGCCGGCGACGCCCGCGCCGTAGAGCCACAGCACGCTGCCCGAATAGTTGCGCAGGGCGGACTGAACGCCGGCGTCGGCCACGTACTGGTTGGCGAAGACGAGCAGCTTGTACCCTCGCGCCAGCACGGCCGGCAGGTCGCTTGTCAGATAGACGTCCGTCGGGGCGCCGGCCTGGTCCAGGCTCCGACCCCAGAATTCCCACAGGCATTTGCCCAGCCGGGCCGAATTGCCCATCGCCAGCCGGAAGGCGCTCGGTTCGTCGAACAGCACCGCCACTTCGGCCACGCTGCCCGCCGGCGCCCGGGCGGCCAGCCGGTTGCCCGCCCCGACTCGTTGCAGGAAACCGGCGAATTCCGGAAAATCGAAGTAGCCGTGGTTGAACTCCAGGTAGTAGCCCGCCCCGCCCAGGGTCAGCAGGCGCGCGTAATCCCGCCAGTAGTAGGTGATGGTTTCCTGGGCATTTTGCAGGAACGCCGAGCGGTGGGCGAGGTTGGCCTCGTCGCGGACCAGATGCGTGCCGGGCTCGACCTCGGCCAGGAAGAGTTTGCCGTGCGCCATGAACGAGCTCAGGGCGCCGCCGAAGAAGAGGTTGTCCTGCCAGAGATCGTGGGTGGTGCTTTGAGGTTGGACGATGACGTCGAGGGACGGCAGGGCCACCAGGGCGCGACTGGCGAAATGCCCGCTGTCCAGCGAATGATAGGGCGCGCTGCGCAGATGATGGCCGATGTAGCCGTAGAAGGCGGCGGTCAGCAGTTTGCCGGCCGAGGCCTCCTTGACGATCCGGCAGAAGTAGTCGATGGTCTGGACCGTGTAGTCGCTGGCGAACTCGTAATATTCCGCGCCCAACCCC
>CAYMGG010000477.1:0-460 GCA_964389915.1 uncultured Planctomycetaceae bacterium | reverse complement strand
TAGTCGCGAAACACCCCCAGTTCGGTCCGCAGCCGGTCGGCCTTGCTGGGCGCGCGCACCTCGGCCCAGTCGGCGACGCCGGCGGCTTTGGCCGCCGGGCAGTTCTCGACCTGGCCGTACTTGGCTTGCAGCCAGCGGCTGAACTCCTGCCGGAAAGGCTCGGAAAAGTCTTCGAATTTGCCGTTTCTATAGCCGAGGCCGTTCCATTCGCCGGCGTTGCCGAATCCGATGTGCATGAGAAAGACCCGGTCGGCGGCCGGCCCGCGTTTGATCCGGCCGATCATCTCCCGCAGCCGGCGGCCGAATTCCTCCCGCCAGCGGGGCGAGGCCAGGCTGGGCTGGGACCAGGCCTTGTCGAATAGGGTCAGGGCCGATTTCCCGTCGTCGAAGACGTTCATCTCGCCGGGATAATACTCGGTCTGGCGGGGGGGGGCGTAAAACAGCCAGTGGATCATGATCA
>CAYMGG010000476.1:0-4087 GCA_964389915.1 uncultured Planctomycetaceae bacterium | reverse complement strand
ATATCGACCAGATACTTATCTTTATTCACCCTTTTAGGGCTGACGGGATACTAGTTGCGAGGAACAAAGTGATGAAAAAATTGCAGATTCTGGGCACCGGTTGCGCCAAGTGCAAAAAACTGGCGGAAAACACCGAGGCTGCGGCCCAAGCGCTCGGCCTGAGCTACGAAATGGTCAAGGTCACGGATATCCAAGAGATCATGAAATTCGGCGTCATGTTGACGCCGGGGCTGGCCGTGGATGGAGAGGTGAAATTGGTCGGCAAAGTACCGAACGTCGAGGAACTGAAGGCGATGCTGCGATAACCGCTCACTGGGCGGGGCGCAAAAGGCGCATTCCCCTAAATTTTTCGAAAAGGAGGCGGTCATGGGCGAAACGCAAAATCGGGGCTGTAGTTGCCAAGGCGGGGCGAAACTGGTCTTCGCCTGCTCCGGCTCGGCCGATGTGGGCGCTTTGGCCGATCAGGCGGCAAGAAAATTGAATCGCGAAGGCCAGGGCAAAATGTTCTGCCTGGCGGGAGTGGGCGGCCGGGTCTCCGGCATCATGAAGACCACGGAAGCGACCGAACGTATCCTGGCCATCGACGGCTGCCCGCTGGAATGCGCCAAAAACACCTTGGAACAGGCCGGGATCAAACATTACGCGCATCTGCGTCTGGCGGACTTGGGCTTGGCCAAAGGGCAGTCGCCGGTCACGGAAGCGAACATCGAGCAAGTCGCTGCGGCCGGGGCGAAACTGTTAAGCTAAATCGGACTCTCAGGAGACACTAGTGACCAGAACCTTCATGGTATTTATCGTCGCGGCCCTGGGGCTAGGGACCAATCTGCCGGCAACCCAAGGCGCGGAAACGCCGACCCGCCGGGTGGTGGTGTTCTATTTCCACAACACCTGGCGCTGTCCGTCGTGCAATACGCTGGAAAACCTGACCAAAGCGGCCGTGTTGGGCGAGCCGGGCGAAAATATGCTGTCGGGCGACAAGGTCGCGCCCGAGAAGATTTTCGCCCCCTTGGTTGCCGACGGACGTTTGAGTTTTCAATCCGTCAATTTGGACGAAGGCGACAACGAAAAGCTGTTGGCGGCCTACCAGACCAAACCCAAGCTGCCCGTCCTGGTCGAGTTTGAGGGCGAATCGGTCAAACGAACGGAAACCTTGGATCAAACCTGGAAATTGCTGCCGCAAAGCGAAAAACTCGTCGCCTATGTCCAGGCCCGGGTCAAGGCGTTTGTCCAGCCCCTGACGGAAAAATGACATGCCGCTCAAGCGCAAGTTGGGCCTGGTGGCGGCGGTATTGGCGGCCGCGGGCGCGGTTCTGACGTTCAAACACCGCCCGGCCGGCGAAAACGACCGGGCCACCATGGCCCGACCGGCGCCGGCCGTTGCTTCGGAAAGCGCCGGCCGGGCGGGACGGCCGCGATTGCTGGAATTGGGCAGCGTGACCTGCATTCCCTGCCGGATGATGGCCGAGGTGCTGGACGCTTTGCGCCGGGATTATGGCCCGAGCCTACAGGTGGACTTCATCGACGTCGACCAACAGCCCGCCGCCGGCCGGCAGCATAAACTGCGAATGATTCCCACGCAGATCTTTTTCGGGCCGGACGGCCGGGAATTGTTCCGTCACGAAGGGTATTTCGCCGCCTCCGAGATAGTGGCGAAATGGGGCGAGCTGGGTTACGTCTGGCCCAAGTCGGCGGCGCCAGAGGTTGCCGCCTCAAGCTCAACCGGCTGGCTGGGAACGGCGTTCGGCTCCTTGAGCCAGGCGGTCGAAGGCTCGGGGGCGATCGCCTGCGGCGCGGCCTTGGTCTGGGGCATGCTCAGCATCCTGCTCAGCCCCTGCCACCTGGCCAGCATCCCGCTGATCGTCGGCTTCATCAACGGCCAGGGGCGCATCTCGACCGGCCGCGCCGGCTTGATCGCAACCCTATTCGCCACCGGCATTCTATTGACCATTGCCGGCTTGGGGGCGGCCTCCGCCGCGGCCGGCCAGATGCTGGGCGAGGTGGGGCCGGCGGGCAACCTGGCCGTGGCCGGCGTCTTTCTGCTGGTCGGCCTGCACCTGTTGGAAGCAATCCCCGCGCCCTGGTCAGGGCCGGGGCAGGTGGCTTGGCCGCGCCGGGGGCTGCTGGCCGCGTTTTTGCTGGGTCTGATTTTCGGGCTGGCCCTGGGGCCGTGCACCTTCGCCTACATGGCTCCCCTGCTGGCGGTCACCTTCAAGCTCGGGGCCGAAAACCTGCCTTTCGGCGTCACGCTCCTGCTTTTGTACGGGCTGGGACATTGCAGCGTCATCGTTTTGGCCGGCACCTTCACCGAGGCCGTACAGCATTACTTGAACTGGAATGAGCGCTCCCGCGGCGCTCTGCTCCTCAAGCGGATTTGCGGGCTGCTGGTGATCGGGGGCGGCTTGTACCTGCTCGGCAAGACCTGACCGGCGGTTGAAAAAGGCCCGCTAAGGCGCGGGTAATAAGCAAAGATTGCGGTTTGATCCTTCGTCGCGGCTGCGCTTTCGGCGTTTCTTCCCCAACCGCCGGCCGAAACGCCTTTCGCGGCGCCGCTCCTTGACTGAAACTCGCAACCTTTAGTTATTACCCGCGCCTAACCATAAGCTAATTCGACCTGCCGCCCGGGAATCACTAACCTCTCCGGAAAGGAAGGTGCCCCAACCAACTCAAACCCGGAGGGAACGATCGTGCAAATCCTGGAGCTTGCGCCCAACAGCTTTCCCAACGGCCGGCTCGGCGTCATTTCGGACGTACACGCCAATCTCCACGCGCTGGAGGCGGTCTTGCTCCGGCTGCGCGCGGCCCAGGTCGCCGGCATCGTCAACGCCGGCGACAATGTCGGCTATTCCGCCCGGCCCAACGAATGCCTCCGCCGCTTACGGGCGGAGGGCGTCTGGAACGTGCAGGGCAACTACGATGTCGCGGCGGCGACCAACCAGGCCGATTGCGGATGCGGAGCGGCCACGGGGGCGTTGGCGCAGCTGCGGCAGGCGTCGCTGCAATGGACCCAGACGCATCTGACCGAAGAGAGCCGGGCGGATATGCTCGCCTGGCCGGCCGTCCTGCTCGGCGACCTGGCGGGGGTTCGCTTCGCCGTCATGCATGGCGGCTGGGATCGACTCAACGAAGTGATCCGGTCGCAGGACACCGCCGCCCTGGACCGCCTGGCCGAACAGACCGGCGCTCAACTCGTCATTCTCGGCCACACGCATCTGCCGTTCATGGTCCGGCGAAACCGGACGCTGTTTCTCAACCCCGGCTCGGTCGGCAAACCGCTGGCCCAGGCGGCGGCCGCCTACGCGATCGTCGAGGCCGAGCCGGCGGGGCTTTCGGTGCGGTTCGGCCAGGCCGGGTATGCCGTGGAGGAGAATATCCGCGACCTGATCGCCGGCGGGCTGCCCGCCACCCTCGGCCCCCTGCTTCGGGAAGGGCGCGAGGCCCCGGAACCCGACGCCGGCGGCGGGTGCCCGCTTGCAGCCGCGCCCCGCTGATTTATTTGCTTGATATATCGTCAAATTGCGATATATCAATATTAGTGTCCGCCGTCATGGAGTCCGGGTGAACTCGATTCTCGCCATCGCCAAGGCCATGTCCGACCCCAACCGCCTGCGCGTGCTCTGCGCGCTGCGCGACCGGGAGCTCTGCGCCTGCGACCTGATCGCCCTGCTGGGCCTGGCGCAGGCCACGGTCTCCCGGCACCTCAACCTGCTGGTGCAGGCAGGGCTGATCCTGGGGCGCAAGGACGGCCGGTGGATGCACTACCGCCTGCCCGGCCGAACTGCCCGACCCGAGGTCAGGGCCGCGCTGGCCTGGGTTCACGCTCATGCCGGACGGAGCCATCAGGCCGGCCAGGACCAAGCCCGAATCCGGGCGCGATTAAACCAGGTTCGGGCGAAGCCCCAACCTCAGGGCGCCTGCGGCCCGGCGGACCCGACGCCCCGGCATCAGGCGAGGCCGGACAAACCGTGCCGCCCTCTTCGCCGGAAGACACCCGTTCGGAAAAAAGGAACCGTATGACCTGCGGTTGCGAGAATACCCCCCCGACGCCTCCGGCCGGAACCGGCTGTTGTTGTTCCGCCCCGGCGGCGCA
>CAYMGG010000475.1:0-4104 GCA_964389915.1 uncultured Planctomycetaceae bacterium | reverse complement strand
GATATCGACCAGATACTTATTTTTATTCACCCTTTTAGGGCTGACGGGATACTAGGGCCTAAACCCGCAAATCCAGGCGCGTCGGCCCCGCCGCCTCGCCGGACGACGGTGAAGGCTTGGCGGGAGCCGGTTCCGGCGCGCTGCGATTGCGGGCGATCAGGCTGAAGCGCGGAGTCAGGTTAAAGCCTTTTTCCCGTAGGGCCGCGCTCAGATCTTCGGCGTTGTCGGCCAGCCAGGCGCGCGTCTCCTCATCGCTGGCGTAGAGGGTCAGGGCCAGGTCGTGGCCGAAGAAGCGCATGTCGCCCACCACCGGCCCCAGTTGCGTGGTCTGCAAGTCCAGGATGACCCGCGCCGACCAGCGCTTCCCCCCCGGTCCGCCGGCCGCCCGGCGATAGAACATCTGGAGCCGCCCCTCGCCCCGCTCGGACCCCAGTTGGAAAGGAACTTCGCCGACAAAAACGCCCGGCTCCTGCCGCTGTCCGGCCAGATTTTCGGCCTTGTAGGCCAGGAAGCGCCGCTCCACTTCTTGCAGACTGGCCGAGGTCGAGGCCAATCGTTGCAGACCCGGCTCCTGGCGGATCGCTTCGCGCTCCACCTGGCCCAGGTGTTCGGTCAATTGCCGCCGGGCCGAATCGTTCAATTCGCGGCTCAGTTCATGGCCGATCCGCGCGGCCGTCTCCCGGTCCGGCGCGTTAAGGATCCTTTCGGCCAACTGAGCCAGGCGCTCGGGCGACAACCCCCGGCCATCACCGGTTGCTGGAGCTCCGGCCGTCCCGGGCGTAGACTGGCCGGAAGCCGCCGGCCCCGCAGAAGCGGTTTCGGAACCACTTTTAAGTCCGGCCGCATCGCTTCCCGCCAGCAGCCCCGGGGCCACCGGTCCGGGCAAACCCCGCCCTGGAACGGGCGGGGGAGACCCGGTTCCGGCCTGGGCGTTCGGCCGGGCGGCTTCCGGATCGGTCGGTCCGTCGGTCAAAGCCCCCAGGGCCGCGTCCAGCCGGGCCAGTTTCGGATCTCCGGCCAATAGCGCCCCGGCGGCGTTTTCCAGCGACTGGGTCGCGCCGGCCAGCGCCGGCTGGCCGAAATTCTTCAAAAATCCAGCCAATTGCTGGGGCGTGTCGGCCAGATCCAGGCTGATCATCAAACCGGCCAGATCGTCGGCCGCGCCGGCCAGGGCCGATAGGTCGGTCCGCCCGGCCAGAGCCGGATCGGCGGCCAAACCGCGCAGCGCGGCTTCGGCGCCGGCCAGCAATTCGTCGGCCGGGACGGCGGCCGTCAGCAGCTCGCCCAAGCCCTGGGCCAGAGGCGCAGCCAGCGGCAGATCCCGCGCCAGCACCCGGGCGCCGCCGGCCAGCAGCAGGTCACGGGCCGCGCCGGTGCGATCTGCGGCCAGGGCCAGCAGGGCCGAGACCGACTCGCGGGTCACGGGCGCGCCCTGGGCCAAGAGAGCGGTGGCCGCCTCGCGGGATTGAGGGCTAGGGCTCAGTCCCGCCGCGCGCAGGGCCTGGTCGAGCGCGCCTTCGGCCAGATTCTCGGCCGGAGTCAGGATGAGCTCCCCGCTCAGACGGGCCGAGCCCAGGGCCTGCAACCCGACCAGGTCCGCCAGTCGAATCGCGCCGCCGGAACCGGCCAGCAGCCGGGCGTTAAAATCTTCCCCCGTTCCGACCAAAAGCTGAAGCAGGGCGTCACGCACCGCCTCGGCCGGCTGGCCGGCCTGACGGGCGAACCATTCGACCAGTTTCGGCAGATCGGCGGCCGCCACATCCAACTCGACCGTCCGGGTTGCGCCGCTGGCCAAGGTCAGTTCGACCGGTACGCTCACCCGTCGGGGCAGTAACACGCTCTGGTCGAGTCCCTGGGCGGCGGCTTCGCCGTCCCCGGCCGCGGCAGTTGGGCCGGCGGCCAACTCCCCGGCCAAGACCTCGCCGGTGGAGAAATGCAGGGCCAACTGCCCGTCGCCGGCGGCCAGACCGATCGCCGTGTTCCCCCCCCCCGCTCCGGAGAGCCGGGCAGCCAGAGTGCCGAGGTCGGTCTGAATGGCCAGCCGGGCGGCCAGGGCCAGCCGGTCGCCGTCGGCGGTCACGGCCGCGGCTTCGCGCAACATGAGCCGGCCGTCCTCGACCGAAACCCGCAGCTCCAGTTCCCGGCCGACCGGCAGGGCGGTGCGGCTGGAAACGTTCAGGCTGTTGGCGCCGACCCGCAATTCATAGCGTCCGTCGCCCAAATCCGCGGTCACCCGCGCCCGGACCGTGCCGCCTACGGGCAATCCGCCGCCGCCCGTGTTCAGGTCGCCGCGCCAATCGCTTTCGGAAATCAGGTTCGCGGTCATGGATTCATCCCGCCCTAAATCGGATGCGCCGCTTTTGCCCAGACGCCATCATAACATATTAACGGCCGCCGACACAATGACTTGACTCGCCTCTACCGGCCACTACAATCGCCGGATGAGGGCAGAAAAAGCCCATTGCCTCCCGGCCAACCAACCGCGCTCTGGTCCCGGTGAGCGGGGCGCTGAAAATCATGAAGCAGCGGAGAGTTATTAGCGCCGAGCCTTCGCCGGATTTCCGCAACGGTCCGGGCGGGAAGTTGCGACCAGTCCGTCACCTTGGCCGTCTTTTTTTTCCAGACCCAGCCGCCAGCATTCGTCGGCCGGCCGGAACCGAGTGAGAACCCGCGATGCATCCGCTATGGGAATTCATCCACTCCCGGTTCGCCCGCCTAGCGCCCCGGCCAGCAGCCGCGGCCCCCAAGCCGGCCGCCCCGGCCCCTCAGCCCGCGGTGGAATCCCGCTCCGGGGAGGAACGTAAAAGCCTGCGGCCGGTGGTGCTGGGCGTCTGTTTCGTCTGGGGTCTGCTCTGCGGCTTCATGTTCCACATCTACCGCATTCCCGCTAAAACCCAGGAACCGCCGCCGCCGCCTCAGCCAAAGGCGGAAATTCCATTGCCGGCGGGGCCGAATCTGCCCACCCTGAAACCCATCGCCGCACCATTGGACCCCACCGTCCAAGTGGACGAAGGGATAAAAAAGACCACCGCTCCGGTCGACGGGCGCAAGCCGCGCCGGTTCCTGCAAACCATTCCCGTCCCCCCCCTGCCCAGCCTTAACCCGCATTGGGGGCTGACAGGGGCCACGGCCACTCCGCCCGCCGCCCCGCCGCCCGACGACGGCGCGCCGGCCATCCCGGCCCTGCGCTCGGGCGACGTCGACGATCTGCTGGAGCCGCCCGAGCTGAACGAGGCCGCCGGCCCGGAACTCGACAATCCCTGATCTGGAGAACCGCTTGAGCGCCACCCCGAACGACCGTTGCGCCATTCTCTCCTGCGGCAACGAGCTGGTCCTGGGTCTGATCTGCGACACCAACGCCGCCTTCCTCTGCCGGGAGTTGCTCGACACCGGCTGGAACGTGGCCGAACTGACCGCCGTGGGCGACGATGACGCGCAACTCGTCGGCGCGCTGCGCCGCCTGACCGCCGAATACGGACTGCTGATCATGACCGGCGGCCTGGGGCCGACGGAGGACGACCGCACCCGCCACGCCCTGGCCGCCCTCGCCGGCGTCAAGTTGGTGGAGAACCGCCAGTGCGTGGCCGACCTGGAGCGGCGTTTCCGCGAGATGAACCGCCCGCTCCACCCGGTCAACCTGATCCAGGCCCAGCTGCCGGCCGGCGCCAGTCCCTTGCCCAATCCCCAGGGCACCGCCCCCGGCATCCGCCTGCGGATCGGCCAATGCGAAATCTTCGCCCTGCCCGGCGTGCCCCGGGAGATGACGGCCATGTTCTGCGACGCGGTCCGCCCCGCCCTGACCCGGCCGGGAAAACTCTACCGCCGGCTCGACCGGCTGCACTTCCTGGGCCTGGGCGAGGGCACGCTGGGAGCGCTCATCCGCGAGCGGATGGTGCCGGGGGCCAATCCGCTCCTGGGCACCAACGTGCGCGAGGGCGTTATCTCGGTCAATATCCAGGGCATGGCCGAGAGCGAGGCGGCCGTGGCCGAACTCAACCGCCGCTGCGCCGACGAACTAAAGACCCTCTTCGCCGACCATTATCTGGGCGAAGGCCCCGAGACGCTGGCCGGCGCCCTGATCGCGGCCCTGCGCGAGCGCGGCGC
>CAYMGG010000474.1:0-4119 GCA_964389915.1 uncultured Planctomycetaceae bacterium | reverse complement strand
GCAGCCCTCTGGGCAATCGGTACCGGGATCCCGCGCTATCCGCTTCGGAAGCAGCCTATTTGCAGCGCATCGCCACCGAAACGCAGAAAAACTGAGCCCGATTCCGAACTAGGCGTCCGCCGGGAATAATCGGGCGGTCAGCTCCCCCGACTCCGCCAGCCACCGCCGCCGTTGCTCGGGCGTGCTGGTCACCACGACGCGGAAAATCCGCCGGTGCACGTCCGTCACGCCGCACAAGCCGAAGATGCAGTTGCGCCAGATCGTCTCCAGCGGATCGCCGAAGATCCGCTCCTCCCGTTCGGCCTCGGTGTCCGAAGTGTTCAGCACCAGGGCGGTGCGCACTTTGAGCAGGCCGCGGGGCACGCCCTCGCCCTTGTCGCCCGGCAAGAATTCATAGGCTACTCCGGGACGGATCACCCGATCGATCCAGCCCTTTAGAATGGCCGGCGGCATGCCCCACCAGTTGGGATGAACGATGACGATCCCGTCGGCCTCGGCCAACTCCCGGCAGTGCCAGGCCACCAATTCGGGCAGGATGGTGTCGCGCATGGTTTCCCCGCCGAGAATAAGCGGATCGAAGCCTTCCGTTTGCAGATCGTGATACCGCACCTCGTGCCCAGCAGCCAGCGCACTCTCCTGCACTTTGCCGGCCAGAGCCGCGCAGAAACTGTTGGGGCGAGGATGCCCCAAAATCAGCGAAATTTTCATAAATCTCCGGCCGCGCGGCAAACGTAGAGTGGAACGAAAAGGAAGCCTAAACTAGAATGCCGATTAAATCTCTTGCCCGCCGGTTTGACAAGCGCGATTCGAGCAGGTATGGTGAAATATCCGGTAAACCGCTGACCCTGCGGTTCGTTGCACCCGCAGCGTCTTTGCCAAAGGATTGTCCATGTCCAATGAACTCCCCGATCTGTTTCGATTCAACTCCGGTCAGCGAGTCGAAACTCCGGCCGATTGGTCCCGGCGCCGCACCGAGCTGCGCCAGGCGGTGCTGGATCTGGAATACGGTCAGCTACCCCCCACGCCGAACCAGATCCGCAGCGTGGAGCTGCATTCGCACAAACTCAAGCGCTTGCAGGACGCCCGCCACTCGCAATACCACCTTTTGGTCGACGGCCCGCAGCCGGGCCGGACATATAGATTCCTGCTGGACCTGATTGTGCCGTCCGGCGGCGGCCCGTTTCCCGTCGTGCTCAACGGCGACGGCTGTTGGCGCTATGTGAACGATGAAATCACGGCCGATACCGTCAGCCGTGGCTATGCGCTGGCCAAATTCAGCCGAGTCGAAATCGTGCCCGACAATTACCGGTCCGAGCGTGACACTGGCTTGTACCTGGTACATCCGGAAGGAGACTACGGAGCCTTGGCCGCCTGGGCCTGGGGTTACCACCGCTGCGTGGATTTTCTGCTCACCCAACCCGATCTTAATCCGGCTCAGATCGCCATCTGCGGCCATTCGCGGGGCGGCAAGACCGTGCTCCTGGCCGGAGCCACCGACGAGCGCATCGCCCTGACTGCGCCCAACGACTCCGGCTGCGGCGGCGCGGGCTGCTTTCGGTTCACCGGCCCGGGCAGCGAGAAGCTCGAAAACATCCTCGGTCCGGTGGCCTATTGGTTCAGCCCCAAGTTAAAGGCCTACATCGGCCGGGACGAAACCCTGCCCTTTGACCAGCATTTTTTAAAGGCCCTGGTCGCGCCCCGCGCCTATCTCAGCACCGAAGCGCTGGGCGATCTGTGGGCCAATCCCCGCGGCACCTGGCTGACCCATCAGGCGGCGCGGGAGGCCTACCGTTTTCTTAAGGCGGAAGATAGAATGGCCATCTGGTATCGCGAGGGCGAACACGCCCATGGCCAGGAAGACTGGACCACGTTCCTGGATTTTGCCGACTGGCAATTCAAAGGCGTGAAGCCGACCCGCCAGTTCAACCAGAATCCTTTCCCTGATCTGGCCCCCTTGCATTCCTGGACGGCTCCGGGCTGCTGAATGGCGTTCATGTTGTTATCGGAGGGCGCACATGCCGCCTGAAAACCAATGCCCCGACACGGCCACGGCTCGCGGCGCCGAGACCGGCGCCAGCCTCGGCGTCCAGTTGGCCGGTTATGAAGCAGGATTCAATGCCTGGGAAGACGCTTCGCCCGCCGCGCGCGAGCTTGCCCCGGCCCTGCACGCGCATCTCTGCGCCCGTGCCGCCGGCCTGCCGTCCGATTTCGCGCTCGTCTTGCGCTTGCCGGCGGACAGCGCGCAGGCGGAGAAAGAAGCCGACTGCCGCGCAAGCATTCGCCACCATTTCCGCCAGTGCGTCACCCATGAGCGTCGCGAACTGGCCGCCAATCTGGGGCGCGCCGCGGCCTTCGCCCTGATCGGCGCCCTGTTCATGATCGCCAGCGCCAAAACCCTGGCCCGCTTCGAGGGCCGGCCCACCTTGATCTCCGACGGCCTGGGCATCGGCGGCTGGGTCTTCATCTGGGAAATGATCCGGATCCTCAGTTTTCAGCTGTATGAGCATTGGACCGCCCTCAGGCTATACGCCCGCCTGCAAACCTGTTCGATCCACTTCAAATACGGCTGCGCCGCAGAACCACCGACCGCGGCCTGAAGCTTGATCCGATTTTTCGCTTGTTTACAAAACCGGGGGGGGCGACCGCATGGCCGCCCCCCGGAGCTTCGCAGGTCAACTCTTAGGCCACTCAGCCGGCTACGGCCCGCCGGTTGAAGGCATGCACGCCCATGGCCAGGAAGACGGCCGTATAGAGCGGGAAGTAGAGCAGGGCCAGGAAAAAATGCAGCCAATTGGTCGACCCGATGATGCTGATCTCGGGCGGAATCTGCAAATACCGCAGATTGGGCGCCAGATAATAGAGGCTGGAGAACAGACCGCGCACGATCACGTTCAGATTCGGCACGATGAGCAGCGCATTCAGATAAAAGATATGATAGGCCACGAACAGGTAGAACACGGTCATGAAAATGATCGGGATCTCGGCCAGCTGCGTGCTGAGGAAGATCACCACCCCCGCCGTCACCACGGCCTGACCGAAGCAGAAGAACGCCCGCTGAATCGTGTTGGCGTTGAACGGATTGGCCAGCACCTCGACTTTGCGCACCGCATCCAGCAGCTGATCGTTCTGTAATCCCGCCGCGCCGGTTTGATCCTTGGCGTCCTTATCCTTGCCCGCCGGCTTCTTCTCGTCCTTGCCCGCCGTCGCCTTGGCATCTTTGGCGTCCTTGACGTCCTTGGCGGCGGCCGGCTTGTCCGCCGGCTTGGGCTTGGTTTCTTGGGCCAGGGCTTCTTCCATGGCCTCGCCGGGCGGGGGCAAGGTGTAATACAGGTAGGTGCTGCCCAGCAAGACCGTCAGGTGCAGGATGACGGTGGCGAAGCCGGCCACCAAAACCAGGCCGACGAACTTGCCCACCACGAATTCGCACTTGTCGACCGGCTTGCTAAGGACAATAAGCAGAGTACGAGTGCTGATGTCCTGGGGGATCTCGGTGGCCCCCATGGTCACCACCAGGGTCATGACCGCAACGGTGATGATCTCCAGAACCAGATCGCGGTGCGCCACCAGGGCCTCGCGCGGATCGGGGCCGCCCATGAAGAGAATGAGCAGCGCCACCACCACCGAACCGAGCAGCAGCCGCAGAAACCACCCGGTGACAACCCGGCGGAAGGCGTACTCGCCGATAGTCATGACAACATGCAGGTCCATATCCGCCTCGCAGCAGCCGTTAAAAAATTGGGCGGTAATGCCCTTTGGCAATACCGCCCAAGCGGGCTTCTCAATATCGCCTCAGCAACCGAAGAGTGCCGCCTATTTCTTGACCGGCATGTGGGCCTTGAGCCGGACGATCTTGTCCGCGCCGCCCATCATCTCGGCCAGCTGGGTGAAGTCGAGCGCGGCCTTCTTGCCGGTGAGGGTGTTGTAGTCGCCCTTGGCCGGCACGACCTGGCCGGTGGTTTCGTACTGATAGAGGTCGATTCCGTACGGCTCCAGCGGCTTGCCGGTGTACTGGTCGAACAGGTCGCCCGGCTCGTAGGCCACCAGGCTGAAGGGCGACCAGTGCTTCTCGGTGGTCACCTTGGCGAAGATCGCCTTGACCTTGTCCTGGCTGGCCTGATC
>CAYMGG010000473.1:0-4128 GCA_964389915.1 uncultured Planctomycetaceae bacterium | reverse complement strand
CACCCAGGCCGGCCGACCTTTCGCCGAGCCGCTCTACCCGGACGCCGAACTCTTCGCCTTTGTCCGCCGTTGCCGCGAACAACAGGGCCCGATGAGCTTCAACGTGATGATCAGCCGCGAGGGCGAGATTTCGCCCTCCGCCCTGGCGCAGTTGGGCCGGCTGGATCGGGAACTCAAACGTGGCTGATCGATCCGCCTTTTTCGCCGACCTCAAGGAAAACACATGCTTAAAAGCAAATTGATCCACCCCGAGATCAGCGGCGTGCTCGCCGCCTGTGGCCACTTTTCCAAAATCCTGCTCGCGGACGGCAACTATCCCGTGGCCACGATGAGCCTGCCCGAGACGCGCAAGGTCTTCCTGAACCTGATGCCCGGCGTGCCGACCGTGACCCAGGCGCTGGAGGCGGTGGTCTCGGCGGTCGTCATCCAGGGCGCGGCCGTGGTCGCCCCGCCGGAGGAGCAGTTCCGGTCCGTCCACGCCGAGTACCGCGCCCTCCTGCCCGCTGAAGTGCAGTGGGAAGAGAAGGAACGCTGGGCCTTTTACGGCGAGGTGAAGACGCCCGACACCGCGCTCATCATCGCCACCGGCGACACTCGCCGCTTCGCCAACCTGCTGCTGACCGTGGGCGTCCGGCGCTGCGAATGATCTCGCGGCATTTTTGCCTTGCGCCCAAGAAACGCTATGCAATTGAGCGAAAACGAAGCCATTCCTATTGAGGGGGACGAACTCCGATTCGTCCCCCTCGATTTATCTCGCCCGATGCCGCCGGGCCTAATATCAATTCAAATTTATAGCGGCCGATTTTGGGGAACCTTTTTTGCAAAAAAGGTTCCCCAATCCCCACCAAAAAACTCTCATCCTGTTCACCAGCCCCGAACGCTAGTCGGCCATCAATAATTTGAGTTGATATAAGCGGGCGCGACGGAATCTCCCCACATCAGACTTGGTCAAGCTATGCCGACACCAGCTTTAAGCTTCGCATAACATCAACGGCTTAAAGCCTTTGATAATATCTTGCAAATATTCCCAAACCGCAATTTGGTCTCGCCCCAAACTAGAGCTATAGTAAGAATAAAGCATTGCCTCCTAAGCATTTTGGGGAGGCTTATTTCATAAATCTTCAGCAGATTAAGCTAGGACCGTGCGGATGAGTCTGGCTCGCCTGCAAAAAACCCGGCTCGCGGAAATCGCCTCGCGCCAGTGGGGATATTTCACGGCGAAACAGGCCGTCTCGGCCGGGTATGCCGGCGGGCACCATCCCTACCACCTGCGCAACGGCGACTGGCTCAAAACCGCTTATTCCATCTACCGCCTGCCGGGATACGAAGACTCGATGGATTCAAGCTTTACGTTTTATGCGCTCTGGAGCCGTAATCAGGATGAGCAACCCCAGGCCATAATCAGCCACCAAAGCGCGCTGGCCGCTCACGGTCTGGCCCCGTTCGATCCGCAATTGATTCACCTTACGGTTCCCGACTCGTTTCGCAAAAAAATCCCTCCCGGCCTGAGCCTGCATTATTCTTCGCTTCGACTTTCGGGTATTGAATCCCGAAGCGCATTTCTTGTCACCAACCTGGAACAGACGCTGGCTGACGTCGGGGCTTTCGAAGCGCAACGGCACGGTTTTGATTCGCAAACCTCAAGCCCGTTCCTCCGCGCGCCGATGGCTTCGGAGTTCGCGGCGCAGCGCATCTCCGCCTCCGCCTCAACCGTTGAGCTTTCGCCCGAACCAGAAGCGCTTCTCGTCCCCGCCGAACCGCAGTCAATGAGCGAAAGGATTTACGATATGATCCGCCTTAACACCATCCGCCCCCGCGCCTACCGGCGCAATGAAGCCGGCTTCACCCTGGTGGAGCTGCTGGTCGTCATCGCTATCATCAGCCTGCTGGCCGGAATGCTGCTTCCCGCCCTGGAAAAAGCCGTGGAGGCCGCCCGGGGCATCTCCTGCGCCAATAATCTCAAGCAAATCTCCGTGGCCTGCGGGATCTATGCGGACAACTTCGACGACTGGTCCGTGTACGGCTCCGACGACGGCGGAGCGGCCTACTCGGAACGCTTGAAGCGCGTGCAAATCCTGAACAATGACCGGCTATACCTCTGCCCCAGCGAGAAGAACAACAAATACACCCCGGACGGAAGCTATCTCGGCTATGGGGTCAACGACTACACCTTCGGCGCCTATCCCGCCAATCCCCTGGCCATCCCCAAGCGCATCCGGGAGATCAACTCCTGGAACAATGACTCCAATCTGATCTATTACGCGGACAGCACCCCTTTCTATTACCTCGACGGCAAGTGCAACTCCCAGGCCAAATACATCGAGTGCAACGGTGCCTATCCGGTGGATGCGCAAATCCCTCACACCTGGTGGTATCCGACCTTTCTGCGCCACCAATTGCGCGCCAACTGCTCATTCCTGGATGGACATGTCGGAGCACTTGATTATCGCGGAATCACCGATAAAATTCACTGGAACCCAAAGCAGATCAATAAAGTGCTGCAGAAATACCCCGGCTTGTAATCCGCATTTTCGGAGGACTTTGTTTAGCAGCGCCATAAATTCGCTTATTCTTTCGCTGAAGATCCGCCCGCACTCGCAAGGAGAAACCATGGCCTCGTTCCCCCGCCCGCGTTATTCCGTTTGTCCTTTTCTCCCCAGCCGACTGCTCGGCCTGTTCTTCGGCTTGTATGGCCTGGGGACGCTTTTCGTCGTCGCCGGGGAAAATCCGCCGGTCGAGTGGAACCATGACGAATTGTTCGCCGTACCCGCCGCCTCACCCGCGCCCGCCGAATATGCGGTCGAGGGGGTCCAGTCCGCCCTACTGGACGGCCTGCCCTTCCAGGGCAAGCCGACCAAGGTTTTCGCGTACTACGGCGTACCGGCCGCCGCGGACGGCGGCAAGGTTCCGGGCATGGTCCTGATCCACGGCGGCGGCGGCACGGCCTTCGCCGACTGGGTCAAGCTCTGGAACGGCCGGGGCTATGCGGCCATCGCCGTGGACACCTGCGGCTGCTTCCCCGGCGGCAAGCACGGCCAGCGCCCCCGCAATCCTGAAGGCGGCCCGGCCGGCTGGGACGCCAGCTTCGCCCAGATCGACGGTCCGCTGGCCGATCAATGGCAGTACCACGCCATCGCCGCGGTGGTCCGCTCGCACTCCTTCCTGCGCGCCCAGCCCGGAGTCGACCCCGAGCGGATCGGCCTGACCGGCATCTCCTGGGGCGGCTACCTGACCTGTCTGGTTTCCGGGGTGGACGATCGGTTCAAGTTCGCCGCGCCGGTCTATGGCTGCGGCTTCCTGGGCGAGAATTCGGCCTGGCGGGACCGGCTGGAAAAGCTGGGCGAGACCGGCCGGAAATGGCAGGACCAATGGGATCCGCGCCACTTCCTGCCCGCCGCCCGGATGCCCCTGCTCTGGGTCAACGGCACCAACGATCATTTCTACCCGTTGGATTCGTGGCAGAAGTCATATCTGGCCGCGCCGACCGTCCATACTCTCTCGGTCGGCTTGCGCATGAAGCACGGCCAGAACGAGGGCGCCACCCCGCCCGCAATCCACGCCTTCGCCCAGGCCGCGTTCGCCGGCCAGCCGGCCCTGGCCAGCGTCGCCCGCCCGACCCTCGCCGGCCAGACCCTCGCCGCCAAGTACGAATCCGCCTCCCCGTTGACCAAGGCGGAACTGCTCTTCACCAAGGACGAGGGTAACTGGGAGAAACGCGCCTGGGAAATTGCCCCCGCCCAACTCGACCAAGAAGGCCAGGTCACGGCTCAGCTGCCGGCCGGAACCAAGGTCTGCTTCTTCAACCTGATCGATTCGCGCCAGCTGACGATCAGCTCGGAGCATTTGGTGTTGCCGTAACCATAAAAGCCCGGGGCCGGGAAAGCCTTTTTTGCTAAAAGGGTTTCCCGGCCACTTTCCCCCAAAAATCTCGTCAGGCTCAGCCATTGCGAGCGTTCCGTGCGACGGCTTTGGCACCTGCTCCATTCTTCCGCCCCCCCCAGCTGAACCGGACAGGTGCGCAAAGCGGTTTCTGGGAATGGGCCGCCCCGGAGCCCAAGAAAACTCCCGCCGGATCACAGTACACGAATATTTCCCGCAAGGGCCAAGCGCAACATGTTGATGAGGCTT
>CAYMGG010000472.1:0-4159 GCA_964389915.1 uncultured Planctomycetaceae bacterium | reverse complement strand
GGCCTCGCGCCGCTCCCGGGCTTCAGTCCGTTCCGGAATCCCACGCCGTTCCGGTTTCGGTCGGACCGGGGCGGGAGCCCTAGCCTCGCCCGCTCCGCCCGGCAGCCGGAATTGCCCGACCAAATCCTGCAATGCGCCGGCTTGACCGGTCAATTCGGTGGCGGCCGAAGCGGTCTGCTCGGAGTTGGCCGTAATCTGCTGGGTCACGTTGTCGATCTGGCTCAGGCCTTGATTGATCTGGGCCAGGCCGGTGGCCTGTTCGTTGGAGGCGGCCGCTACCTCTCCGGCCAGGTCGGCCACCTTGACCGCCCCGGTCCCGATCTCCAGTAGGGCTTTTTCGGTGCGGGCGGCCAGTTCGCTGGCGCTCCTGACCCGCGACACCGTGCCCTCCACCAATTCGGCCGTCTCGCGGGCGGCCTTGGCCGAGCGCGCGGCCAGGTTGCGCACCTCTTCGGCGACCACGGCGAAGCCCTTGCCCTGCCGCCCGGCCCGGGCGGCTTCGACCGCCGCGTTCAGGGCCAGCAGATTGGTCTGGTCGGCGATATCGTCGATCATCTTCACCACCTTGACGATCTGGTCGCCGGCCGCCTGCGTTTCGCGCATGGCCGCGTTCATCAGCTGCATTTCGCGGTTGCCGCTCTCGGCCGCGGTGCAGGTCTGCTTGGCCAGCTGATTGGCTTGAGCGGCGTTCTCGGCGTTGGTGCGGGTCTGGGCGCTGATCTGGGTGACCGAAGAGGTGATCTGCTCCAGCGAAGCGGCCTGCTGGGTCGCCCCCTGGGAGAGCGACTGACTGGCGCTGGCCATCTGACCGGAGCCGGCGGCCACCTGGCCGGCGGAGCTTTCCACCTGCCCGACCAGCGCGCGCAAATTGAACACCATCTTGTTGAGCGCGGCGGTCACCTCGTCCGCCGCATCCCGGCTGGCCATCTCCCGGGACAGGTCGCCGTCGCCCACCCGGTCGACAAATCCGTTCATCTCCTGCAGAAAGGCGACCAACCCGCCCATGGTCCTGGCCAAAGCGCCCAACTCGTCCTCTGAATTGGCCTGAATCTGAGCGCCGCTCAGCCGGCCCAGTCCGACCAACTCGGCCACGGCCTGCAATCCCCGCACCCGGCGGGAGATATTGACCGTCAGAAGCGCGGCCGTGACGCAGGCGGCCACAACCCCCAACAGCGAGAGCGACACTGTCCAAATTCTGGCCGAACTGATGTTAGCGTTCAGCCGGACGGAGCCGGCCTGGGATTCCCGTTCGAGCGAAGCGCTGACCTGGCCCAAGTTGGTCCGGATCGCTTCTTTTTGCTGGTCGATCTCGGAATCGATAGCGGAGACCTTTTTGCCGTCGGCCGAGCCGCGCAACTCCGGCAGCAACTTCGCCTCGAACAGATTCACCATCGCGCCCCAGGCCTGGGTGGCGGCTTTCAGGCCGGCCACTTCCTGATCCGAGTCAACTATGTTGGCGAAATCGGCGAGCTTCTTATCAATCTGCGGTTTGTATTCGGCCCATTCCTTTTCAGTATCGGCCAAATTGCGATTGATCACCGCATCGGCAATGATTGAATAGGCTTCTTCACCGGTCGCTTCGGCTTCCTTGACCGTCACCGCATCCCGACCCAACTTGGCATTTTCTTGCTCGCTGACCTCGATCATTCGCAATTCATGCCAGGTGAATGCCGCCAAGCAACCCAAAATCATGACCAAAAGCCCGAATCCGGCACCGATCTTTTTCCCCAAGGTGATTTTCATCGCATGCCCCCCAGACTGCCTACAATTTTGTCCTTGCCCTTTTCACAGACAGGCCAGCCCCGTTGACTACCGGTTCGTTTTGCAAAATACGCAACGCGCGCCTTGGGACAGCAAATCACCATGCAATCCCAATTACACACCTAGAAACCGGTATTTTCGTTATTGTTTTATCCTGCCCAGCGAGCCCCTTACCTTATATTTAATGTACGCGGCAAAGCGCCCTTACGCCAATCGCTAACGCAATAAATTATATCCCTAGCTTACCTTTCAATCGTCCTGGTATCGGCCTGAAGCCGGATGCCCGAATGGCCGATAATTCGATAATGCTGTGTTTTTGACCTGGTGCCCACGGAAGCTCGAATATGCCCGGGACACGTATCGCGGAATCTTCATTATTTCCGTCTTTCTTCCGGACCAGTCGTTGGCCGCGGTTGATCTCCCGGCTGGCGGCGTCCGCTTTAGCCTTTCTGCCCTTCACTCCCGCCCAGGCCGACGTCATCATCCTGACCAACGGCTCCAAGCTGGAGGGCGAGGTGATAGAGAGCGCCGAAGGCCTGCGCCTGCGTTGCGACTCGGTCGAATCCGTGATCAAGCGGGAAAACATCGCCTTCTGGAAGAAGCAACCCCTGCCCGAAGAGGAATATCGAAAACGCGCAAGCCAACTGACCCCCGAAGACGTGACCGGACAGCTGGAGTTGGCCCGCTGGTGCGTGCAGCAACACCTGGCCGATGCGGCCAAATGGCACTTCACCCTGGCGCTGGCGGTCGATCCGGAGAATGCCGAAGCCCGGCGCGAGGCCGGCTTCGTCAAATCCGGCGGCCAGTGGCTGACCCGCGAGGAGGTGATGCGCCGGCGCGGCCTGGTAAGCTATAACGGGCGCTGGCTGCCTGAGGAGGAAGCCCTGCGCCGGCAGTTGCAGGACGATCGCGAGCAGCGTTCCCGCGACGCCTACAACCAGACCTGGCAGATCGTGCGGGATTTCGTCCGCCACGAATCGGCCGATCCGGCCCCGGCCGTGGAGCAGATCCTGGCCCTAGGCCCCGACACGCTGCGGGGGCTGGCCCGGGCCGCCGCCGACAACTCGCCCCGGGCCAACCGTCTGGCCTTGGAGGCCCTGGGCCGGATGAGCGACCGCGAGAGCCTGCAACTGCTCTTCAAAACCGTGCGCTTCGGCCGCAATGAAGATTCGATCAATCTCGCCCTGGCCCGGCTGGCCGGACGCTCGGACCGCGAGGCCGTGCTGGTCGGCTGCTTGGACCTCACCGTCAATCACGGCGCGGCCCGGGTGCGCAAGCGCGCGGCCCTGGCCCTCAAGGCCCTGGGCGATCCCCGGGCGGTCGAATCCCTGCTTCCGCTGGTGGAGTACACCCCGGCCAAACCTCAATCCGACGACAAAACTCCGCCGCCCAGCAAAGACAAGAACGACATCAGCCAGCCGGCCCTGCTGGACGCCGACGGCGACAACGCCCCGCTCAACGCCGTGGCCGCCGAACCGTTCTATCCGGCCCGCGACGCCCTGGCGGTCATCACCGGCCAATGGTTTCCGGCCAGCAAGACCATGTGGCGCAACTGGTGGGACCGGGCCAAGGCCGGCTTCACCATCACCCCGCCCCCGGAACTGGCCCAGTACGGACTCAAAGCGCGTACCTCACACCCATAAACGCTTCGCGTGCCCGCCCGGTTCAGAGGGGCTAGTCAGACGAATGGGCAGGCGTCGAAGCTATCCATCTGAACGTTCGAAACGGCGAAGCGGGACGAAAATTTTTTGAGGGGGGACGGGGGGACTTTTTTATAAAAAAGTCCCCCCGGGAAGCGGTCAAGCCCGGACGAACAATTTGAGGCAGGCCGCGACGAGCTGCTCGCGCCAAGCTACGGAATGGAAATTGTGGTTGGCGCCGTTGATGACCAGTTCCGTGGTCGGCACGTGGTGAACCCGGCAGAAGGTCCGGTAGTAGGCGGCCGCGCCGGCGGCTTCGGGATCGGCCTGACCGTAGACGAAAAGACACTCCGCCGGGGTGAGCGCAAAGGCGGCCAGGATGTCGCGCCGGGAGTCCTTGAGCGAGCGTTCGGCCCGGCTCTCGCCGGCGGCGAGGTTTCGCCCGATCCGGGCCAGAGCCAATTCGCCCCGGAAGAGCCGGCGCCAGGTGTCGGCGTGGGCCAATTGCCGGGCATAGCGGCCCAGCAGGGAGACGACCTTCTTGGCCGCCGTTTTACGGGCCACGGGCGAGAAGGGCAGCGTGCTCAAGAGCGCCAGCCGGGGAAAGCGCCCCAGCGTGGCCGCGCCCAGGGCCACGTTCCCGCCCGAGCAGATGCCGGTCAAGCCGATCTCCCGGCAGCCCTGGTCGCGCAGCCAATTCGAGGCCGCCAGCGCATCGTCGATCATCTGATCGAGCGTGGCGGTGAGGGCGTCGCCGG
>CAYMGG010000471.1:0-4160 GCA_964389915.1 uncultured Planctomycetaceae bacterium | reverse complement strand
TCCTCGGCCAGGACCCGGGCGCGGTCGCTCGGCCGGTCCTGGACGTAATTGAGCGGCCGGCGCCATTCCCGCAGGTCGACCGCCTCGCCCAGGGCCGTGGCCAGCCAGAAATGGATGAGTCCGCCCAACAGTTCGCGCCGCCAGAGAAACGGCGCCTCCCGCTCGGCCAGGTCGAGAATCTCGCCGCTGGCGTGGGCCAGGCGGGGGTCGCGCCGACGGACTCCGCCGGCCAGGGCCGATTGGAGGAAGGCGCGAAATTCGTCCGCCGCCGCCCCGGTCAGACCGGCGTGCACGCCCAGCATGAATCCGGCGCGGCGGCAGGTCCAGCCGTGGCGGACGCCCGGGGCGACCAGCAGGCAGTCGCCGGGCGCCAGCGTGTGCGGGCGGTCTTCGATCTGAAAATCGAACGTGCCAGAAATCACGTATTCGAACTGGAGCTCGGCGTGCTGGTGGGTCGGGCCGGGGCCGGTCGGGTGATAACGGCCCGGACCCAGGTGAAAGAGCGAGCAGAGCAGGCCCGCGCCGTCGAGCTCCAGCGGCCGGGCGTATTCCAGCGAAGTGTAGAGCCGGGCGTTTAGCGTCGGAATGTCGGCCCGGTCCAGCCGGCGCGGTGAAGCCGAGCGGCGAGCGGTCGAACGAACCATGGATTTCCCGGCCTCGTCGCGGCGGTTTGGCGGATCGCAGTTCAATCAGGGTTTCAGAATACGCAAACCGCCGGCGACAGGCAAGCGTTAACGCTTTTCAACTTTTTTCGAAAAGAGGCGTAAAATCGCCGCTTGTTTTTTTGCAAAAAAATCCCGCATGGTTTAGACTATCTTGCGTATCTACACCTTTCCGCGGGCGAACGCAAAACGGAGATTCAAGCCTTGAGCGACGTCAATGAGCGGAGCCTTTCCCTCACGGACCGGCTGGAAGCCATCCGCGGCCTACTGGCCAGCGCTCCCGGCGGGATCGCCGCCGGCGACCTCACGGCCCTGGGCCGCCTGCACGAAATCTACGAGCAGACCTACGCCCTGCTCGACCCTCCCGAGCAGAACGCGGAGTTCGGCCGCCTGGCGCGGGTTCTGACCCAGATCTGCGAAAAGATCATCCTGGCCGAGTTGGACCAGCCGGCCGAGGCCGCGGATTTCGTGTTGCAGGCCGCCCGGGCGCTGGTCACCGCCCTGGGCGAGTCTCCGGCGACGCTGCCGGCCGGCGGGGAGTTGCTGCCCCAGGCGGGCAAATTCCTGCCCCTGCCGCCGGCGGGCACGGCGGCCGAAGCGGCCGCGCCGGCCGACCGGATCGCCATCGCCGGGGAAGAGGACTACATCATCTATGCGGAGTTCGTCTCCGAATCCTCCGAGCACCTGGAAACGATCGAAGCCCGGGTGCTGGCCCTAGAGAACCAGACGGCTAACACCGACCTGGTCAACGACATGTTCCGCTGCTTCCACAGCATGAAGGGGGCGGCCGGGTTCCTGGGCCTGCTGGCGATCAACACCCTCGGCCACGAGGTCGAGACCCTGCTCGACCGGGCGCGCAAACTGACGCTGAAGGTCGACCGTTCGGTGGTGGACGTGCTGCTGGCGGCCATCGACGCCTGCAAACGCCTGCTGGAGGACATCTCGCGCCAGCTGGCCAGCCGCCGGGCCGGCGAACCGGCGGCGACCGCCGAGGCGGCCGTCGACATCCGGCCCCTGCTGGCGGCCGTTCGCCGGCTGCTGGAGCGGGCGCCGACGGCCGCGGCCGGCGCGGCCGACACCGGCCCGGACCTGGACAAGATCGGCGGCTACCTGGTGGCCGAAGGGGTGGTCACCGAGGACCAGCTGGAGCAGGCGCTGCGCCGGCAGAAGCTGCCGGTCGGCGAGATCCTGGTGGAGATGGGCGCGGCCCCGGCCGACAAGGTCAAGGAGGCCCTGGGCCGTCAAGCGGCCAGCGGCAAGGTCGCCGAGGCGGCCATCAAGGTCGACACCGCCCGGCTGGACGCCCTGATGGAGATGGTGGGGGAGCTGGTCATCGCCCAGAGCCTGGTGGCTCAGGACCAGACGGTGCGCGATCCGCAGAACGCCCAGCTGGCGCGCAACGTCTCCAACCTCACCAAGATCACCCGCAACCTCCAGGAACTGGCCATGGCCATCCGCATGATCCCCCTGCGGCAGACCTTCCAGAAAATGGTGCGACTGGTGCGCGACACGGCGCGCAAGACCGGCAAGGAGGCCCGGCTGGAACTGCGCGGCGAGGAGACCGAGATCGACAAGACGCTGATCGACGCTCTGGCCGACCCGCTGGTGCACATGCTGCGCAACGCCGTGGACCACGGCCTGGAGACGCCCGAGACGCGGCAAGCCCAGGGCAAGCCCGCCGAGGGCCGGGTGGCGCTGGAGGCCTGCCACGAGGGCGGCAACGTGGTCATCACCGTGCGCGACGACGGCAAGGGACTGGACCGCGAGCGGATTCTCCAGAAGGCGCGGGAGCGCGGCCTGGCCCGGCCGGACCAGGAGTACTCCCCGGACGAGATCCTGGAATTCGTCTTCCTGCCGGGCTTCTCCACCAACGACCAGGCCAGCGACATCTCCGGCCGCGGCGTGGGCATGGACGTGGTCAAGCGCAACATCGAAGGCATCGGCGGACGGGTCGAGGTCGAGTCCGAAACGGGCCAGGGCTCGCTTTTTACCGTGCGTCTGCCGTTGACCATGGCCATCGTCGATGGCATGATTGTGCGGGTGGGGGGGGTGCGCTACGTGCTGCCCACCCTGGGCATCGAGGAGTCGATCCGGCCGCGGCAGGAAGACGTCTGCACCGTGACCCAGCGAGGCGAGATGCTCAAGGTGCGCGGTTCGCTGGTGCCGCTCTCGCGCCTGCACCGGCTCTTCAACGCCGCCGGGGACCGGCGCGAGGCCTGGGAGTCCTTGGTGATCGTACTGGGAGCGGGCGGGCGGCGTTGCGGCCTGGTGGTCGACGAGTTGGAAGGCCAGCAACAGGTGGTGATCAAAAACCTCGGCACCCATCTGCAGGGCATCGCCGGCATCTCCGGCGGCTGCATCCTGGGTGATGGGCGGGTGGGGCTGATTCTCGACGTGCCGGGGCTGGTCGAACTGGCCCAGGCGGGGGGGTGAGGATGGATTGGAAGATCCTGATTGTCGACGACGAGCTGCAGATCCGCCGCACGCTCAAGAATTACCTGACCTTGAACGGCTACGAGGTGGTCACGGCCGGCAGCGGGCCGGAAGCGCTGGAGATGGCCCGGCACGAGAAGCTGCACATCGTGCTCCTGGACATCAAGATGCCGGGCATGGACGGCTTGACGGTGCTGGAGAAGCTGCGGGAGATGGACTTCTCCATCCAGGTCATCATGATGACCGGCTTCTCGACCTTCGATTCGACCCTGAAGGCCCTTGAGAAAGGGGCGACCGACTATATACTAAAGCCGTTCGACGATTTGGACTCGCTGGTCAAGCTGATCGACCTAGCCGCCGAAAAACTGGGGCGCTGGCGGGTAGTGCTGGCCGGGAGTTCGAAAAACTTTGCCGGGCAGCGGCCTCCGCCGGGCGACCCGCCCCCGCCCCCGCGGGATGCGGCGGAGGAAGATTAGCCTAAAGCGAGAGTTCGCCCCGGCAATATCAAGATTGCAACCATCTATTGGGGCCAGGTCTTGGCAGAAAGCGAGGCGATAGGGCGGCGGGGCTGAAAAACCGACCCGCCTGGCCGACGCGGAGCGGTTTCTCTCTCAACCGAACCCAGTAGAGATTTTTTCAGACCCAGCCCGGCAAGGGGTGGAGGGTGGCGCTTGGCGGCCCCGGCCAGATTGGGGACCCAACCGCAAACCAGGGAACGCGGTTTCCGGCGCAGCATAGATCCTGAAGGCGGCTTGAGCCGCAGGTGGAGGCATGGAAAAAAAGATCCGGGTGTTGATCGTCGACGATTCGGCCATGGTCCGCCAACTCCTGACCGACCAGTTGAGCCATTCGCCGGAAATCGAGGTGGTCGGCGGCGCGCCCGACCCTTACGTCGCCCGCGACAAGATCGTCAAGCTCGAGCCGGACGTCCTGACCCTCGACCTGGAAATGCCCCGCATGGACGGGCTGACCTTCCTCAAGAAGTTGATGGCCAGCCGGGCGATGCCGGTAATCGTGGTCAGCGCCTTCACCCCCCAGGGGGCCGACCTCACCCTGCAAGCGCTC
>CAYMGG010000470.1:0-4185 GCA_964389915.1 uncultured Planctomycetaceae bacterium | reverse complement strand
GGCAGTTGCACCCTGGTCTTGCAGACCGTGCTGCCGGCCCTGCTACAGGCGGACGCGCCGACGGAGTTGACCTTCGAGGGCGGCACGCACAACCCGTTGGCTCCGCCCTTCGACTTTTTGCAGCAGGCGTTTCTGCCCCTGCTGGCCCGGATGGGGGCGCGGATCGAGGCCCAGCTGTTATGCCCCGGCTTCTATCCCGCCGGCGGCGGCCGGTTCACCGTGCGGGTGGAGCCGGTGGCGCACCTGCGACCGTTGGACCTGCGCGAACGCGGCGAAATCCTCGGCCGCTCGGCCGTGGCCCGGGTGGCCCAACTCCCGCCCGTGGTCGCCGAACGGGAATTGCGCTGCCTGGCCGGGGAACTCGGTTGGGACCGCGAACCACTGAACGTGGAAATGGTCGAGGATTCCCAGGGACCGGGGAACGTTTTGCTAGTCACGATTCAGAGCGAGCACGTCACCGAGGTCTTCACCGGTTTTGGCGAGAAAGGCGTCAGATCGGAACAGGTGGCGCGCCGGACGGCCGCCGAGGTGCGGGCCTACCTGGCCGCCGGCGCGCCGATCGGACCGTACCTGGCCGATCAGTTGCTCGTGCCGCTGGCCCTGGCCGGAGGCGGCGTTTTCCGCACCCTGCCGCTGACCGAGCATACCCGGACCAATCTGGAGATCGTGCGCCAATTTCTGCCCGTGCGCATCGCCACGGAGACCTTGCCCGACACGACGGTCGAAATTCGCGTCGGCGACTGACTGATAATCAGTTCGATTTGATTCGCGTCGAATCAGTATCGCGCAAATTCCGGACACCTAGACATATAGCCTCTAAACGCACGAAAAGGCGAAGCCTGGTGAAAGTTTTTTGGCGGGGTCTGGGGGACCTTTTTTTCAAAAAAGGTCCCCCAGAATCGATCAGAATCAATTCATATGCGGCGGTTTCAACCGCCCCAGGAGAATAAAATGAGCGAGTCCATGCAGAATCCGCCCGTCCCCTATCAGGCCTGGGGCTCGGGCTTTGAAAAAGGCGCGCTGGAGCAGATGGAGAACGCGGTGCGCCTGCCGATCGCCGCGGCCGGGGCACTAATGCCCGACGCCCACCAGGGCTACGGTCTGCCCATCGGCGGCGTGCTGGCCACCCGCGAGGCGGTCATCCCCTACGCGGTCGGCATGGACGTCGCCTGCCGGATGCGGCTGAGCGTGCTTGAACTGCCGCTGGCTGTGCTGAATGAGGACCTCGACCGGCTCAAGGACGCGCTGGCTCGCGAAACCCAGTTCGGGGTGGGCGCGAGCTTCAAAAGCCGCCGCCAGCATGCGGTCATGGATGCCGACTGGGGCGTCAGCCCGATCACTAAACGCGAAAAGGACAAGGCCTGGAGCCAATTGGGCACCTCGGGCAGCGGCAACCATTTCGTCGAGTTCGGCGTCCTGACCTTCGACCGCGACGAACTGGGCCTGGCCAAGGGCCGCTATCTGGCCCTGCTCTCGCATTCCGGCAGCCGGGGCGTGGGCGGCGACGTGGCCCAGCATTACAGCCAGGTGGCCCGCGACCTGCATCCGGAATTGGCCCCCGAACTCCAACACTTGGCCTGGCTGGACCTGAACAGCTCCGCCGGCCGCGAGTACTGGGCGGCGATGGAGCTGATGGGGCGGTACGCAGCCGCCAACCATGAGCTCATCCACCGCCACGTGGCCGCCCACCTGGGCGTGGCGGTCCGCCTGACGATCGAGAACCACCACAACTTCGCCTGGCGCGAGCCGTACCGCGGCCGGGAGGTGGTGATCCACCGCAAGGGCGCCACCCCCGCCCACCCGGGCGTGCTGGGCATCATCCCCGGCTCGATGGGCACGCCCGGCTACGTGGTGCGCGGCAAGGGGCTGGCCGAATCGCTCAACTCCTGCTCGCACGGCGCGGGCCGCAAGATGAGCCGCAACGAAGCCAAGCGCCGCTTCAAATGGAACGATATCCAGGAATTCCTCAAAAAGCGCGGCGTGGTCCTGATGAGCGCGGATATCGACGAGGCCCCCATGGCCTACAAGGACATCGATGAGGTTATGGCCGCGCAGGCCGACCTGGTCGAGCCCCTGGCCCGCTTCGATCCCCGTCTGGTCCGGATGGCCCGCGGCCGCTGAGGCTTGTTTAAATCGCTTGGGGGGGGGAACTTTTTTTACAAAAAAAGTTCCCCCCCACCCCTTCCAAAAAACGCCCACAAAAAAATAGCGGATGAGAGTTTTTTGAAGAGGTCTGGAGGGACTTTTTTGCAAAAAAGTTCCTCCAGAATCGGTTCTTCAGCCCCCCGGCTACAACGGATTGTTGATCCGCCGAAAACGCGCCGGCGGCAGGCCCCACTGGCGGGTGAAGGTTCGCGTCAGGTGGTGCCGGTCGCAGAAGCCGCAGGCGGCGGCGATCTGCTCCAGGCTTTGATTGCTGCCTACCAACAGGTCGCAGGCGCGCTCCAATCGCAGGCGCAGATAATGCTTTTGCGGAGCGGCCCCGAATTCGCGGGTGAAACGGCGCAGAAATAGGTTTTCGCTCAACCCGATCCGCACGGCCAACTCCGCGTTCAGCAGCGGCCGGGCCAGATGTTCGCTCATCAGATCCAGCGCCGCCTCGGTCCAGCGACTGAGGTCTTGCGTCGGCCGCCAGGCTGCCGCCGGTAGCCGCGCCACCCCGCCGGCCACGATCCCCAGCATCGCCAGCGTCAATTGCTTGTCCGCATCGGGCGCGTCGAACTCGCGTTCAATCCTCCGCAATCGCCGGCGTTCATCTTCGCTCAGCGGCAGCTCATACAGCCCGGGCCGTGGGCGCAATGCCCGGGCCTGCCAGGAAAAATGCGCGTAGGCCTTGCGGAAAGGACGGCTTAGATGGGAACGAAAGGGCGTGTCGGGCGGAATCAGAATCAAACGACCGGGACGGAGGGGCAACTCCCGTTCGCCGAGCGTGACAAAGCCGCCGGCCGCAAAAGGACAGTAGCCGCGCCAGAAGGGCGCGGATAGGTTCGGCAAGTCCCACGCCTCCAGTTCCACCAGGCGGCAGAGCTGCAGGCGCAGACCGGCTTCCGGCGTGGGGCCCAACAGGATCGTGCTGCGCATGGATCAGGATTATACATAAACATTTTCTTGGCATCCATAGTTTAGCCGGCTTTACCGCCTAGAATATTCATAAAGCAAGCAGCGGGAGCGACCATCCGCCGGCCGTACCGTCGCCGGTTATAATCCTTAGTCCTGTTCCCCGCAGATAAGGGGCAAACCTCAGTGGTCGCGCCGACGTCTCCCCCTCCCGCCGGGAGGGGGCTGGGGGGAGGGAGAAAACCGAAAGCATCCCAGGCCACCTCCCCCACCCCGACCCCCCCCCGGCGGGGGAGGGAGACCAGTTCCACAATCGTCCCCTTTATTATGGGGAGTAAGGGGAAAAAGAGCCCGGGGCCGACTGGCGGCCCCCTTCGCCTCTCTCTGACCGAACAATCCGCCAAGGAGATTTACACATGAAACCCGCCCCCCGTTACCTGGAAGCCTTTGCCGCCGAGTGGCAGGCCGATCCCCGCGCCGCCAACCGCGCCTGGTTCGCCCAGGCCGATTTCGGCCTCTTTATGCACTACGGACTTTATTCGCAACTCGGCCGGCACGAATGGGTGCAGCACCGCGAAAAAATTCCGGTGGCGGAATATGAAAAACTCTTCGCCTCGTTCAACCCGAAGAATTTCGACGCCGACCAGATCACCGATCTGGCCTGCGAAGCGGGCATGAAATACGTCAACCTCACCAGTTGCCATCACGAAGGCTTCTGCCTCTGGAACTCGGAAGTCGAAACTTTCAACAGCTACCGCGCCTGCGGCCGCGATCTGGTGCGCGAACTGGCCGCCCAGTGCGACCGCAAGGGCCTGGGCTTCTTCACCTACTATACTTACGTGCTCAACTGGCGGCATCCCTGGTCCATGCTGCGAGAGATCAATCCCATGGCCCGGCCGGAATACCCGGCCCCGGAGCCGCGCTACCAACTGACGCGGCCGGAAGAGGTCGCCCGCTACTGGGAATACGCCTTCGCCTGCCTGGATGAACTCTGCCGGCTCGAATACCCCCTGGCCGGCATCTGGCTCGACATTATCGCCGCTTATTACCGTGCGCCCGCGTGGATTCCCGTAGAAGAAACCTACCGCCGCATCCGGGCCGCGCGGCCCGAAGCCCTGATCTCGTACA
>CAYMGG010000469.1:0-4225 GCA_964389915.1 uncultured Planctomycetaceae bacterium | reverse complement strand
GGCGCCCAGCGCCCAAGCACCCAGAGCACGCCCACCAGACTAAAGAATTTGATTCCGCCGCGCATTTTTCGCCTGCCTTTCGTTGTTATCAGTGCATGAATGATGCCGGTCCCGACGCCGGCCGCTTACCGATATCCTTCCGCCCGGGCCAAGGCGTCCAGATATCTGGCCACCGCCTCCCGGCGCGATTCGCTCAACTTATCGAGCTGCACCGTCCGGGCCCGGCCCGGCGCCTCCCACGGAACAACTCCGACCCCGCCCCCGGCCCGGGGGCCGACCTGGGCCAGATACACCACTTCGCCGGGCCAGCCGCCCCGGTCTCGCCCGGCGGAATCCGCCCCCCACGTCGGCCGCCCGCCCCTCCCGGCGGCTCCGGTTCCGGCGGCCACCCCCGTGCGGCCGTCCACGCCACCAGGATCGCGGTGCCGCCGGCTCGCTTCGGCGGTCTCCAACTCGCCCGCAGCCAAGTCCGCGGCCGGCGGATTGGGCCGGGTGGATTCGGCGGCGGGGGAAACACTTGCCTGATCGGCCGCGGTCGGCGCGGCGGGCGGCTGCCGGTTGGCGACTGGCGCGACCAAATCGGCCGGCCGGCCCTCGCCCCGGACGGACAGACCGGCCAGATCCGAACCGATCAGGCCGGTCAGCCCCAGAATCGCCAGCGGCACCCCGAAACGCCAATCGAAGCGGGGATAGGCCATCCCCCCCAGTTCCGCCACCGATAAATGTCGCAGTCGGCCGGCCAATTCCTTGGTCAAAGCCGCCCGATAAACCTCGCCGTTGGCCATCGTCAGCCAAGTCAGACAGCGCTCGCTCAAGCCGAACTTCTGATCCACCCGCCTGGCCACGCGCAATGGATCGTCGACTCGCTTGCGCCCTCCCACCCACGCCAGGATGACCCCGCCAACTCCCGCCCCCAGCCAGCAAAGTTGGATAAAATTAATCTCCCCCGCCGCCCACAGTCCGGCTCCCAGGGCCAAAGCCCAGCACCCGCCAATTCCGGCCAGTTCGGCCGCCCGCCAGCGCCGATGCCACCGCTCCTGGCCGGCGGCGCGGTCCAAAAACTCGCCGATTCGAGCTTCGTTCTCGCCCCCGTAAATCGCCATGACCGACTCGCTATCCCCGAACCAAGGGTTATGCGTTATCTGCCGCCACCTCTACTATAAACGCGGCGAAAACCGATTCCGCTCATAAATTTTTGACGAATGTTTTCCGAGAAATGATAGCTTGACGCTGCCCCCGCCGCTTTTCTATAATGTATATCGGTGCCTGGATCATCAAAATATTACACATTAGCTTTTTTAAATCGGTTCGCCTGAACCGGTTCTTTAGCTCTGGGAAGGAGCCGCCATGTCCGCGCTCGAGCCAATTCAGGTCAGACTCTCCCCTTTTGAAAAATTGCAGATCCTCCGGGCGGAATTTGAAGCCAAAACCGAGGAATTGCAGCGTCATGAGGCCCTGATCCGGGCCCAGCTGTACAAGCTTGAAACCCAACGCTACTTGGAATCCCTGGACCCGTTTTATGCCGCCAACCCGCCCGCCGACTTGCCCACCAAAGCCGAAATGGACGCTCTTTCCGCCCAACGCCAGGCTTTGGCCAATGTTGTAAAAACCATCGAGGCCAATCTGCCCGCCGTGGTCGAGGCCACCAAGAACAGCCCGGCCGAAACCGGCCAGCCGGCTGCGGCCGCCTCGGGACCGGCCGCCGGCCCGGCCCGTAAGATAAAATTCGACTCGTTCGACGATTTCCGCAAATCCGGCGGGAGCTGAATTGATCGTCAGCGCCGGACTATTCAGCGGGAGAAAATCCTGCCGGCGCAAAGGCCGGGCAAGGTTCAAACGCCGCCCAAGCCGGCCTAATCCCTAGCCGAGCAATTTGACAACCTCTTTTGGCGATATATAATTACTGCTGGAGGAAGGCAAGAAGTCTCCATCTCTTGCAGCAGTTATTCAGCCTGTAAGGGAGTAAAAACAGCCGCGGGACTAGGAATAAATTTCGGAAAGGCGAATCGTATGAAAGCAAATGCCCAGGTTGAAGACCTCGCACTGTCCGATTTTGAAATTCACGAAAACGTCCTGATCGTCAATATCGAGCTCTACTGGGAAAATCACGACAAATTCCGCCAGTATTGCGACTCCCTGCTGAATACTCCGGCCACCCGCATTGTACTTGACCTTTCTCACGTTAACTTTATATTTAGCGCCTATATGGGAACCATCGGCACGTTCCTGGCCAGCGCTGCCCGGACCGGAAAGCAAGTGACGATCCGGATTCCCAAAAGCCTGGCCTGGCTCTTCGATGTCGCGGGCTTCCGTAAAGTCGTGGATTTTGAAATCGTGCCGTAAAGAGCGGAACCCCGCTCCGCCGGCCGCCGATCCTTAGACCGCCATCAGCAGAGCGGGGATGCGCTAGGGCGCCCCGCTTGCTTTTTGGACCTCGCCGGGCCCGGAGCCCGGAATGACAGCGTAGGAGGATTAACCCATGGAAATCAGCATCAGCAGTCGCCATCTCGACCTTCCCGCCGACGTCAAGGCTTACGCGGAAGAGAAGTTCAGCCGCGTGGACCGCATCAACCACGGCATCCTCAGCTTGGAGGTGATCCTGAAGGAAGAGGACCGCAAGAAGCATTGCGAAGTGATCGTCGTGGTCCGTAACAAGGGTTCGGTGGTGGTCGACGTGGCCCGCGACGAACTGCCCGAAGCCATCGACGTGGCCGTCTCGAAGATCGAACGGCAGATGCGCCGGCTCAAGGAGAAGACCACCAGCCACCGGGGTCGCCGCGAACCGGAAGAGTCGCTGGCCGGGGCCGAAGCCGACAACTACGACGAGGATTGAACCGCGCCTCGCCAACTTCATCTGGGAGAGCCGACCGCATGCAATTCCGTGATTTCATCTCCCCCCAGGCCATCCTGGGGGATTTGGTGTCCCTGACCAAGCCCGAGGCCATCGCCGAGATGGTCGACGCGATGATCACCGCCGAGATCATCACCCCGGAACTCCGCCAGGGGGTGCTCACCGCCCTGCTGGACCGGGAGACACTGGGCAGCACCGGCATCGGCGGCGGCATCGCCATTCCGCACGCCAAGCACCCGGCGGTCAAGAAGCTGGTCGGCCTCTTCGCCCGCAGCCGCGAGGGCGTCGTCTTCGACGCCCTCGACGGCGAGCCGGTCCATATCTTCTTCCTGCTCCTGAGCAATCAAGAATGCGCCGGCCAGCACCTGGAGGCGCTAGCCTATGTCAGCAAAAACCTGCGCTCCGACATCTTCCGCCGTTTCCTGTTGCGCGCCCGCGACCGCAAGGAGATCGAGGAACTGATGGAAGAGGCCGATCAGAACTCCTTGAGCGAACGCTCGGCGCATGGTTAGCTGGCGCTGGTTGCAGCCAGGGCTGCACCTCAAGCGCTGGGTGTTGACCATCTGCGCCGGCCTGGTGCTCCTGATCCTGGGGGCCATGGCCCTGGGTCTGGAGCTCTTCGGCGTCGAGACGCCGCTTTTAAGCGACCAGGCCTTCAGCCTCGAAGGCGTGGCCATTCTGCTCCTGGCCCTGGGCGCGTCCCTTATCTTCACCGGCATCTACCGGCTGATCCGCCGGGTCGAAAAACTGCTCAAGCGCCAGGACGAATCCCGCGGCCTGGCCGAAATCGCCTACCAGCAGAACCGCCTGGCCGACGGCCCTAAACTGGCCTGTCTGGGCGGCGGCACGGGCCTGAGCACTGTCCTGGCCGGGTTGCGCGAGCATTCCGCCGACATCACCGCCATCGTCAGCGTCGCCGACGACGGCGGCAGCTCCGGCCGGCTCCGGCTGGACTTCGACATCCTGCCGCCGGGGGACATCCGCAACTGTCTGATCAGCCTGGCCGACGCCGGGCCGGTGATGGCCGAGCTGATGCAATACCGCTTCGCCGAAGGCGAACTGAGCGGCCACTCCTTCGGCAACCTCTTCATCACCGTCTTGGCCCGCATCCGCGGGGATTTCGGCCTGGCCGTGCGCGAAGCCAACCGCATCCTTTCGGTGCGCGGCCAGGTTCTGCCGGCCACGCTCGATAAGGTCGGCCTGGTGGCCACTCATCCCGACGGCACCAAGACCACGGGCCAGCGGCACATCGCCCGCTGCGGCAAACCCATCACCGAATTGAGCCTTAAGCCGCAGCCGGGGGATAGCTCGCCCGACGTGCTCGAAGCCTTGCAGACGGCCGACCTCATCCTCCTGGGGCCCGGCAGCCTCTTC
>CAYMGG010000468.1:0-4227 GCA_964389915.1 uncultured Planctomycetaceae bacterium | reverse complement strand
TGTCTCCGCCGCCGCCGGCACCAGGAGCACCTCCACCCGCGCATAAACCAAGGCCTGACAACCGTCGGCGGTCACGTTGGTCGTCACCCGCTCCACCGACCGGACCTGCTTGACGCACTCATCGCCGGCCAACCCCAACAGTCGGCGCAACCGCTCCGCCTCGCCCGGTTCCGCCTCGGACCGGACTATGAATTCGTTTAGCGACCGAGGATCGCCCGCCATCAGCCGCTGTTCGAAGGCGGCCAGCCGGACCAGGAGCGCGGCGCGCCGGTCGTTGGCCTGCGGTTGGCCATAGACCTGTTTCCACCAGCAGGCCAGACCCACGCCCAGAATCATCAGCCCCAGCGCCGCCGCCAGGCCGTGGCGATACATCCGCCGCGACCAGCGCTCCCGCCACCGGGCGCGCGCCAGAACGGCCGGATCCAGGCTCAGGTCCGTGCGGCAGCGCGGGCAGGTCCGGCGGGCGGGATCGGTCACCTCCGCCCCGCAGTCGGGGCAGCGCCGGGCCCGGTCCGTTCGGACTCCGGGCGGCAGCAGGCCGGTATGGAGATCGGCCCCGCACGCTCGGCAGCGTTTGAGGCCGGGCGCTTGCTCCGCCTTGCATTTGGGGCACATGTCGGCCAGCTCGAGCGCGCCGAACTTCTGGCCGCAATGCGGACATTTATGCGCCGAGGCGGAAAGTACGGCAAAACAGTTCGGACAGTCTCGGGTCGCCGCGCCTTCGCCCGTCTCATGGCGCACCGTATGGACCAGCAACTCCAGGTCGACCGGGGCGATCAGCCCCAACCGCGCCAGGAGTTGGTCCAGCGACACTTCCCGCTGTTTTTTCTCTTCCTGGCGCAAGGCCAGCACCGCCCGGCGCATCTCGGCCTCGCCGACCAGGTTCAGCTCCCAGGCCGCCTGCGCGCAGGCACGATCCCAGGGCGTGAGCTGGTATTTGGCCAGGCTGGAGGCGAAATCACGCTCCAGCTCCGGCCCGAGCTCGCCCGGCGGCGGCACGATCCGCGGTGCGCCGCAGAAAGGGCAGCGCACCTTCCGCCCGGCCAACTGATCGGCCAAGGCCAACGGTTCGAGGCAATGGGCGCATTGAAAATGACAGGTCATAGGCGGGCCAAAGGCTGAGGCACTACGGCTGGAACCAGTTCTCCGCCGGGTCGGCCGGATTCATGGCGTCGAGCGCAAAGCGGTCGGCCGGATCGCGCTGGGTGCCGAAATCCTTGCCGTAGACCTGCCCGGGCGTGGCGATGTAGAAAGTGTTGACGCCCGTGCGCGCATACATGACGGGCACGGCGTAGAGGCAAAACTCGTAATGGCAATGCGCGTCCAGATGCCACGGGTTATGGAACCAGTAGCCTTGGTAGGGCGTGCCCGTCGGGGTGGCGGCGCCAAAGGCGGCGGGAATCAGGTTGATCTGCCGGCCGCCGGGGGCATAGTCGTGCAGTTGGGTGTAGCTGTCGCAAAAAATCTTCGGCACCTTGTTGGTTGCGGCCTGATTGCCTTTTTCGGAATAGTTGGCCTTCTGCCAGATATGCTGGGCCGCCGCATAAGCCCGCAGGGCCGCGACCACATTGGACTCGTTGGCCTGCATCCGGGATTCCAGCATATTGGGCAGGGCGATCGCGGCCACGATGGCGATAATCGCCACCACGACCATCAATTCGATCAAAGTAAACGCCCCGGCCGCCGGCCGGCGCTCAGGTATGTGCATGGTTGTCCGCCTATTCACAAACTGCCCGTGCTTAGTCTACCACTTTTCCGGCGTTAGTCAAACTGCGGGCGGAAAAAGGGCGTGCTGATAGGCGAGGTGGGTGGCCCGGTCGAAGAGCACGAAACGCATCAGGCGTAGCCCGGAGTGAGTTTGCAGAAAACTGCGCACCGCGTTCACGGCTACAGGCGCGGCCAATTCGACCGGGTAGCCGTAAATTCCGGTGCTGATGCTGGGAAAAGCCACGGAGGCGAGGTTCTCAGCGAGCGCTACTTCCAGCACCCGACGGTAACAGCTGGTCAGTTTTTCGGCCTCGCCGGAGTGCCCGCCCCGCCAGACCGGCCCGACCGTGTGGATGATCCGCCGGACCGGCAGGCGGCCGGCCGGGGTGGCCACCGCGTCGCCAGTCGCGCAGAACCCGATCTTCCGGCATTCGGCCAGGATTTCCGGCCCGCCGGCGCGGTGGATGGCCCCGTCCACGCCCCCGCCGCCGCGCAGACCCTCGTTGGCCGCATTGGCCAGGACCTCGACGTCGATCTGCCGGGTCAGGTCGCCCTGGACCGCCTCGAGCGTGCAGCCGTTCTCGACCGCCGACTTCATTTGCGCAGATATTCCTTGAGCGCTTCGATCTCCTCGTCCACCTCCGGCTCGGAGCTGACCGACTGGCGGATCTCCTCGCGCAGCAGCTTTTGGAAGATATTGCGCCCGCGGTGCAGATAATTGGTGACGTCGTTCTCGCTCATGCCCACCGACTCGGCCAGTTCCCGGTAGGAGACGGCCTTGGTCCCGCTCATGCTGTCGAGGTAGTTCTTGAAGACCAGGTAATAGTTGCGCCGCCGGTCCTCGCCGCAATGCTCGCGCATTCGCTCCAGCGTCGCCTCCAGCAGGGAGAGGGCCCAACGCCGGTTGAAGTCGTCCTCGGCCGTCTCGTGGGCGGCCAGTTCCGGCAGGAGCGGCTCGCCGTCCTCCCCCTCGCCGGGGATCATCAGGCAGACCCGGCTCTGGCGGCGGTTCTGCTTGGCTAGGTGCTTGGAGAGGAAGCGGTTGACCGTGACCAGCACGAAGGTGCGGAACTTGCCGCGTTCGCGGTCGGCGGCGGCGACGAAGTCCTTCTCCAGAAAGGTGGCGAAATACTCCTGGGTGAAGTCGCGCGCGTCATCGTGATTGAGTCCCCGCCGGCGGACGTAGTAATAGATCGGCTTCCAATAGCTGCGGCAGAGCTGGGCCAGGCAGTCGTCGCGCCGCGCCCCCTCCTCCTCCTGCGCGCCGGCGACCACGCTCCAGGCCGTGGTGCGGAATTGACTTGGTCCGGATGCGCCTTCGGAATCTTCGCTCATCTTTCCCCGTTTCCGGGAAGAACCTCGTCACAACCGAGTTCTCCCCAGGCTTGTTCAAAAATCCTTTTCGTTTTCGTCCCTGCGGCCCGCGGCATTCTTTCCTATTCTACTCGCGGGCGGGCGGGGCGCGCAAGTCCCGGCTCTCCGCCAGCTTTTTCAAAAAAGCCCGGGCCAGCGTATACTCCATGTACAGGTGGAAATTGGTGTCCACCGCCTTCTGCAGCAACTCGCCGGCCTTTTCCGCCTGGCCTGCGGCCAGCGCCTTGGCCCCGAGGTAGAAATAGACCTCGCAGCGCGATTCCGGCGTCTCGGCCAGGCGCAGGGCCTCCTCCCCGCCGGCCTCGTCCAAGAAGTGGCTGCCCAGGGCCGCCAGCCACGGCTTGCCTGCCGGCGGGTCAAACTGGCGGGAGAAGACCTCGGCCGACTCGGTCTTGCCCTGCAACCTCACCGCCAGCCAGCGCAGCAGGGCCGCATAGGCGCCCCCTTCCGGCCGCAGCTTGAGGGCCAGCTCGAAATCGGCCTGCGCGCCGGCGTAATCGCCCCGCGCCAGCCGGATGCAGCCGCGCCGCTGATAGCGGCCGGAGCGGTCGCGCTCGGCCGACTTGTCCAGGGCCTTGGTCAGGTCGGCCTCGGCCTCGGCGAACTGCCCCTGGCCGAAGAGGAAGATGCCCCGCCGGTACCAGACGATCGGGTCGTCGGGGCTGATCTCCACCGCCCAGTTGTAGTCCTGCCGGGCCTTCTCGAACTCGCGCAGCGACTCATATATGGCCGCCCGGTTGAGGTAAGCGTAGAGCTCGAGGGGGTTGGCGCGCATCACCTCCTCGCAATCCTTGAGCCCCTCGGCTGGGTGGTTGAGCTTGTTGTAGAGCATGAAGCCCCGGTTGAGTCGGGCCCATTTGTACTGCGGATTGACGGCCAGGGCCGCAGTGTAGTCGGCCAGCGCCCCGGCGTAGTCGCCGGTCTCGCTGCGCAGGTCGCCGCGGTTGGCGTAGGCCGAGGGGTTGTTGTGGGTCACCGCCAGATAGCGGTTGTAGGCCTCCACCGCCTTGGCCGGGTCGTACTCCGGCTCGCCCTTCTTGCCCCAGGCCAGGCCGCGGATGTACCAGACGTCGGTCAGGGCGGGATTGAGGCGCTCGACCCGCTGGCAGTGCTCGAGGGCCGCGGAATAATTACCCTCGGCCAGGG
>CAYMGG010000467.1:2505-4255 GCA_964389915.1 uncultured Planctomycetaceae bacterium | reverse complement strand
GTATTCGGCCGTATCGGAGACAGAGTAGTTCATGTAGCTCAGACCGCCCGAGTAGAACAGGTCGACGATCAGCTTGAGCTCGTGCATGACCTCGAAGTAGGCGATTTCGGGCTGATAGCCGGCGTTGATCATGGTCTCGAAGCCGGCGCGGACCAGCTCGGCCACGCCGCCGCAGAGCACGGCCTGCTCGCCGAAGAGGTCGGTCTCGGTCTCTTCCTTGAAGGTGGTCATGATGACGCCCGCGCGCGCGCCGCCGATGCCCAGGGCATAGGCGAGGCCGATCTGCTTGGCCTGACCGGAGTGGTCCTGCTGCACGGCCAGGAGGCAGGCGACGCCGGCGCCCTTCTGGTATTCGCTGCGGACCAGGTGGCCGGGGCCCTTGGGCGCGACCATGATCACGTCCACGTGCTTGGGCGGCAGGATCTGGCCGTAGTGGATGTTGAAGCCGTGGGAGAACATGAGCAGGTCGTTCTCCTTCAGATGCGCGGCGACTTCGTTCTTGTAGACCATCGCCTGGGCCTGGTCGGGCACCAGGATCTGAATGATCTGGGCCTTCTCGGCAGCCTCGGCGGCGGTATGAACCTGCCAGCCGTGCTCCTCGGCCAGCTTGGCGTTGGCCGTGCCGGCCACTTCGGAAATCACGACGTTGAAGCCGGAATCGCGCAGGTTCTGGGCCTGGGCGTGACCCTGCGAACCGTAGCCGATGATGGCAATAGTCTTGCCTTCGAGGGCGGCGCGGTTGGCATCGGCTTCGTAATACATTTCGGCCATTACTGTTTCTCCTTAAGGTTAAAACGGCGAAAGGATGGAGTATACCGCCCCCCGGGTCCAGGTCAAGCGAAAGCCCCGCAAATAAAGCGCGGGGACGACCGGAAAGCCCTATCTCTCCGGCCGCCCCCGCCCCGCGCAATCAATCCACTTATTTTTAGGCCAAGGCCACCTGGCGGAAATAAACCAATCCACCCAAAACCAGTACGGCAAACAGCGCCGAGAAGTAAATGGTCTTCTCCTGCCGCGTCCCGAAATAATAGAAAAGCAGGTGGAAAAATATCACCATGCAGCAGGCCCACAGGCAGGTAAATACCGTCTGTCCATGGTGAAAGGAAAAATACTTGCTTAAATAGGGCTTGGCGGCGCTGCTTAAAATCACCGACACTATGAACATGATGAAAATCGAGACGTTCTTAAAAGTTTCATGCATAACGCACTCCCTTACCATTGCGTCGCCCCGGACGCACCATCCGCTGGCCGACTCCCTTATTCCTATCGTCCGCACCGCAGACCGGATAAAGCGCAACCTTCCACCAAAACCGGAAACTGCCCGGTTGACAGCCATCCCCGGGCAATTATGATTGGATTCGGTCTGCTATCCGTTCCACCACAAAACCCGACTTAGTGGAGCCTTCGTGACCGATCCCGCTCAACCCTCCGCTTCGGCCGGCCCGGAAGGCTTTCCGCCCCGGCCCGGCTGGGACGAATATTTTTTGACCATCGCCCGCCAGGTGGCCACCCGCAGCACCTGCCTGCGCCGGCGGGTCGGGGCCGTGCTGGTCCTGAACAAACGCCTGTTGGCCACGGGCTACAACGGCGCACCGCGCGATTTGCGCCATTGCAGCGAAACCGGCTGCCTGCGCCAGACCCTGAACGTGCCTTCCGGCACCCGGCACGAAATCTGCCGCGGCCTGCACGCCGAGATGAACGCCCTGCTACAGGCGGCCACCCACGGAGTCCGGGTCGAGGGGGCCGACTT
>CAYMGG010000467.1:0-2495 GCA_964389915.1 uncultured Planctomycetaceae bacterium | reverse complement strand
CTGTTCTCTATGCGCCAAAATGCTCATCAACGTCGGGGTGAAGCGCATCTTCCTGGCCGAAGGCTATCCCGACGAGCTGGCCGGCCAGATGCTGGCCGAGGCCGGGGTGGAAGTGATCAAACTCGAACATCCGTCCACATAAATCATCGGGAGAACAGTCAAATGGGAGTTGAGGCCGATTATCAGGAACTGCGCGACCGCTTCGCCGCCCACGGCCAGGAGCAGGTCTTCGCCTACTGGAACGAACTGAGCGCCGCCGAGCGCGAAACCCTGCTGAGCGACTGCCGCCAGGTCGACTTCGCCTGGCTGGAGGCCCGCCAGGCCCAGCTCTCCGCCGGCGGCGGCGGAGTGGACGACAGCCCCCTCACCCCCGCCCCGGTCATCGTCCTGCCCCGCACGGACGCGGAGAAGCGCCGCGAGCGCGAGGCCCGCGAGATCGGCGAGCAGGCCCTGCGCGAAGGCAAGCTGGCCGCCTTTCTGGTGGCCGGCGGCCAGGGCACGCGCCTGGGCTACGACGGCCCCAAGGGCTGCTACGCGGTCGGACCGGTGACCAAGCGCACCCTCTTCCAGTGGCATGCCGATCAGATCCTGGCCCGGGCCAAACGATACGGCCAAACCATTCCCTGGTACATCATGACCAGCCAGCTCAACCACCAGCCGACCGTGGAATATTTCAAGCAGAACCAATACCTCGGCTTCTCGCCCGACGACGTCAAATTCTTCCCCCAGGCCATGGTCCCCTCCTTCGATCAGGCCGGCAAATTGATCCTGGCCCAACGCCACCAGCTGGCCCTCAACCCCGACGGCCACGGCGGTTCGCTCACCGCGCTGGTCCGCTCCGGGGCGATCGCGGACATGAAGCGGCGCGGCGTCACCACCATCAGCTATTTCCAGGTCGACAACCCGCTGGTCACGATCTGCGATCCGGTCTTCGCCGGCTACCACCTGCAAGCCAAGGCCGAGATGTCGAGCAAGATCCTCGACAAGACCGGCCCGGACGAAAAGGTCGGCCATATCTGCTATCAGAACGGTCAGCTGACCGTAATCGAGTACAGCGACCTGAGCGAGAAGGACAAGCAGGCCCGCGACGCCTCCGGGCGGCTGGTCTTCTGGGCCGGCTCGATCGCCATCCACATGCTCGACGCCGCCTTCGTGGAGCGGATCGGCGGCCGGGCGGAGCTGCCCTGGCACGTGGCCCACAAGAAGATCCCCTTCTGCCAGCAGGGGAAGGTGGTCACGCCCGAGAAGCCCAACGGGGTCAAGTTCGAGACCTTCGTCTTCGACGCCCTGCCCCTGACCACAGCCAGCGTGACCATGGAGGTGAACCGCGTCGACGAGTTCGCCCCGGTCAAGAACGCCACGGGCGTGGATTCGGCCGAGAGCTGCCGCCAGCTGCTGAGCAATCAATTCGGCCGTTGGCTGGAAGAGTGCGGGGTCAAAACTCCGCGTAATGCCGCCGGCGACGTGACGATCAAAATCGAGATCTCGCCGCGCTTCGCTCTGGACGCGGCCGAACTCAAGGCCAAGCTGCCGGCCAAGCTGGACCTGAGCCGCGACCTGGTGCTTTAACGCTCAGTGGCGATTCGCCCGCGCCTACCCAACTGGTTCAGGTGGGCGAGTCGCACGAACGGGACGGACGCGAAAGTTGTCCATCTGAACGTTCGAAACGGCGAAGCGGGGTGAGAGTTTTTTGAAGGGGTCTGGGGGAACTTTTTTGCAAAAAAGTTCCCCCAGGCGGTTCCCTAATGAAGTGACCTTTGTTTCTCGACCATTATTCATAGAAAAGGCGAAACCATGACCACTCAGAACTCCGCCGCCAACGGCAAAGGTAAGACTCCGAAATTGAAGCCCCTCACCCGGATGCCGGAGTGGAAGGCGCTGGAGGCCCACGCCAAGCAGATGGCGCATGCGGACATGAACGAAATGTTCGCCGCCGATCCGCGCCGGGCCGAACGCCTTTCACTGGAGGCGGGCGAGATCTTCCTCGACTACTCCAAGAATCTGGTCACCGAAGAGACCATGAAGCTGCTGGTGGCCCTGGCCGAGGCCAACCAGGTCAAGGCCGCCACCGAAGCCATGTTCACGGGAGAAAAGATCAACTGGACCGAGAAGCGGGCCGTGCTCCACACCGCCCTGCGCAACCGTTCGAACACGCCCGTCTTCTTCGGCGGCGAGGACGTGATGCCCGGGATCAACGCGGTCCTCGAAAAAATGCGCCGCTTCTGCGACGCGGTCCGCTCCGGCGAATGGAAGGGGCATACCGGCAAGCCGATCAAAACCGTGGTCAACATCGGCATCGGCGGCTCCGACCTGGGCCCGGTCATGATCACCGAAGCCCTAAAGCCCTACGGGCGGGGCGGGCCGGCCGCGCGCTTCGTCTCCAACATCGACGGCTCGGACCTGGTCGAGAAGACCCGCGATCTCGACCCGGCCGAGACCCTCTTCATCGTGGCCAGCAAGACCTTCACCACCCAGGAGACCCTGACCAACGCCCA
>CAYMGG010000466.1:0-4285 GCA_964389915.1 uncultured Planctomycetaceae bacterium | reverse complement strand
AGGACGCCCTGGTCCGCTGGTGCCTGGCCCACCAGCTGGACCTCTCCTCGCTCAGCCAGATTCCCGGCCTGGGCGCGGCCCTGGTCTTCACCACCATCTTCGCCGCCGGCATGGTCGCCCGCAGCCTGCTGGGACGGACGATCATCAACCTGGGCGAGAGCATCGTCCACCGCCTCCCCCTGGTGGGCACGATCTACGCCAGCCTCAAGCAGGTCATGGAGGCCATGTTCGCCGAGAACGCCGGCGCCGCCCGCGAAGCGGTGCTGGTGGAATTTCCGCGGGCGGGAGCCTAGTCGGTCGGCTTCATCACCGGCCCGGCCGGAGCCGTGGGCGACGGCGAAACCGACACCCGGGTCTTCTGTTTCATTCCCGCCGCCCCCTTCCCCACCACCGGCTTTCTGATCCTGGTGGAGCGCTCCGCCACCCGCCCGCTGGGCCTGCCGGTGGACGACGCGGTCAAGCTGATCATCAGCGGCGGAATCGTCTGCCCCGGCCGGCGTCCGGGTTGAATGTCGCGCAAGATTACCATTGACAGCCCCGGGCACAAAATGTATGGTATTATACCCATTGGCCTTAAGGCGAAATGTTTAGCCCTTAAGCTCGTCTTTAGCCCTAACTGGCGGGAGTGTAACAAATGATTCGCAACAAGCAGTCCCTGGCTCTGGTCCTGGTCGGCGCGGTGGCGTTGGTCGGTTCCGCTGGCTGCGAGACTCCGGCGGCTCGCAAAGCGCGCCTGGAGAAGGAAGAAAAAGCCAACCGGCGGCTGGATGAGATCCAGTCGCAACTCATGAGCATGAACGAGCAGCTGGTCGATCTCAAGACCAAGCAGCAGGAAGCGCCGCCGGTCAAGGAGGTCATCCCGGTCGACCGCGTTCCTTCGGGCGGCAAGGTGCTGGATGACTGGGCCACCAGCTACCCGCAGAGTCCGGTCGAGCAGCGCTCCGGCCGCTCGCGCGGCGGCAGCGTGAACGCCAAGAACGTAATCCGGGTGGGCGTACCGGTCCAGGCCGTACAGCAGGCCCTGGCCAACGCCGGCTTCAGCCCCGGCAAGGTCGACGGCAAGGTCGGCGAGCGCACCGTCGCCGCCATCCGCGCCTTCCAGCGCAGCCAGGGCCTGAAGGTCGACGGCGTGGTCGGCGGCCAGACCTGGGCCAAGCTGAAGATGTTTATCTCCTCGCCGAAATGACGGCGTCGCTGATTTTCCAATTCCCGAAGGACGGCGGATCGCACGATCTGCCGTCTTTCGCTTGAACCGCCGGAATTTTTCGCCCCGCTTCCGGAGAGCCCATGCTCCGCCAGTTCGGCCAATATCGCCCGCCCAGCCCGACCGCCCGACCAGTGGTGGCCCTGGGCATGTTCGACGGCGTCCACCTGGGGCACCAAGCCATCCTGAGCCGGACCTGCCGTTGGGCGAAAGAGCGAGGCGAGCCGGCCCTGGCCCTGACCTTCGACGTCCACCCCCGCCGGCTGCTGCCCGACCAGACCGCGCCCGAGATGATCACCAGCCTGGAGCATCGACTGCAACTGTTGGAAGGCCTGGGGCTGGACCTGGCCCTGATCCTGACCTTCGACCAGAAGCTCGCCGCCACTTCGGCCCCCGATTTCGCCCGCAACCTGCTGGCCAAAACTTTGCACGCCTCGGGCATCGTGCTGGGCGAGCGCTCGCACTTCGGCCGGGGCCGGGAGGGGGACGCCGCCCTGCTGACCCGGATGGGCCAGGAGCTGGGCTTGACCGCGGAGGTGGTGCCGTCGGTGCTGGTGGCCGGCTCGCCGGTCAGCAGCACGGCCATCCGCGCGGCCGTCGGCCGCGGAGAGATCGAACTGGCCGCCGCGATGCTGGGCCGGCCGGTTTCGGTGCTGGGCACGGTGGTGCCGGGCCAGGGCCTGGGCCGGCAACTGGGCTTCCCGACCCTCAACCTCGACCCGCACCACGAACTGCGCCCGCCGCAGGGCGTGTACCTGACTAAAACCCGCTGCGGCAGCACCTGGTGGAATTCGGTCACCAACATCGGCCACCGGCCGACCGCCGGCGCAGCCAACCAGAACGACACGCTGGTCGAAGCACACCTGCTGGACTATCACGGCGACCTCTATGGCCAGGTGGTGGAGGTCGTCTTCCTCCGCCGCCTGCGCGAGGAGCGCAAGTTCGCCGGCCGCGAGGAGCTGACCAACCAGATCGCCGCCGACGTGGCCCGGGCCAAGGCCGAATTCGCTTCGGGCAACTTTTAAGTTCCCCTCAATGGACCGCTAAAAAGCGCTTTGGAATTTAAGCAGGCTTTTTTGCGAAAAAGTGCTCTCAAGCTCTTTCAAAAAACGCTAGTCAGCTTCGAGTTTTTAAGCGCTAGACACTCCGGCCGGTTCAGATGGGCGAGTCGCATGTACGGGGCAGACGTTGAGTCCGCCCCTCTGAGCGTTCGAAACTGCGAAACCAGGTGAGAGTTTTTTCAGGGGCCCGGGGGAGCTTTTTTGCAAAAAAGCTCCCCCGGAAAGCGGTTGGTATTCGCTGGCGACGAACAAGCCATGGTTGAAATCATCCTCAAGCTGACCGGCTGGCTGGCTTATCTATTCCTGACCTATCTGCACGGCCTGGGCCTGCGCCGGCCGCGGCCGGCTGCGTCGATCAAAGGCCCGGAGCCGGGCGAAGTCGCCTTGCGCCTGGGCGTGGGGCTGACGGCGCAGGTCGCCGGCCTGCTGTTCCTGGCCGCAGGCGGCGGCTTGCGCGCGCCATTCATCGCCGGCTTGGCCCTGGCCGGCGCGTTGCCGGGGCTGCGGGTCTGGCGGGAGTTGCACCGCGGCTGGACCTGGCCCGACCGGCCGGCGATCCTGGCCTGGAGCCTGATCGCGCTGCCTATCCTGGCCGGCGCGGTTCGGGCGCTCTACCCGCCCCTGGAATGGGACGAGACCACCTACCACCTGCCCTACGCCCGGGCCTATGCCGAGGCCGGCGGCCTGACCGTGGCCGAATGGCTGCGCTATCCGCTCTGGGCGCACAACCTCAATCTGCTTTACGCGGGCGCGCTGGCCCTGGGGCTGGGCGATGCGGGCGCGCACCTGGCGCATTACAGTTTTTTCCCGGTATTGGTCCTGGCCACGGCCGCCCTGGCCGCGCGGCTGGGGGGCAGCGCCCCTTACGGCTGGCTGGCGGCGTTGCTATTGGTCGGCGACGCCCGGCTGGCCACCTTCGCCGGCACGGCCTACGTCGACGCCGGCCTGGCCGCGGCCTTCGCTCTGGCGGCGCTGAGCGTCGATCAAGCGTTGCGGTCCCAACATCAGGGAGCCAACCTCACCGCGGCCGGGATCTCCGGACTGTTCGCCGGTTTGGCGGCCGGGATCAAGCCGCCGGGCCTGGGTCTGACCTTCGGTCTGGGGGCGGCCGTCTTCTGGCGAAGCCGGCGGGCGGGGGTGATCTTTCTGCTGGCGGCGCTGGCCTTGGGCGCACCGTGGTATCTGCGCAGCTACCTGATAAGCGGCGATCCGCTGCATCCGTTCGGCGGGCACGGCGATTTCGTCTGGGACGCCGGGGATTTAGCCCTACAAAAACAGGATCTGGCCGGCCTGGGCGCGGGCCGCGATCTGCGGTCGTTGCTCGAATTGCCCTGGCGCTTGGCCAGTGAGCCGGAAAAATTCGAATGGCGGGGCGGGCCGCTGTTGCCGGTGGCGATTCCGGCGCTGCTGGCCGGGCTCTTCCTGTCGACCGGGCGGTTATGGGCCGTGGCCGGCTGGATCTTACTGGGGCTCTGGTTCAACCAGGCGCAGAGTGTGCGCTACCTGCTGCCGGTCTTCCCTATTTTCGCAGCGCTGGCCGCGCTGGCTTTGGGAAGAATGGCCCGCATCCGTAGCGGTGCGGCTACGGCCGCGCCCGGCGCTACGCTAGAAACGCCATCGCGCCGGACTCGGCTCGGCCCGCTGCTCGGTTGCGGGCTGGCGCTGGCCCTGATCTGGGAGCCCTGCCGGGCGACGTTCATGAAAATTCAAAGATTCGGGCCGCCGGTGGCCGCCCAGCGGGAGGCGCAGCTGGTCAAAGCCCACGGCCCGGCCTATGCGCTGCTGGCCCGCCAACGGGCCGCGCACGGCGGCGAGACGCTCTATATCGGGGGGAAATACCTGGGCTATTTCTGGCCCGGCCGGGCGGTGGGCGACGTCTTCGGCCCTTATCGCTGGCGCGACCTGGCGGCGGCGCTAAGCGCCGGACCGGAAACTCTTCGAACCTATCTGGCCCGGAAGCACGTCACGCTGTTGCTGGCCCAATTCAGCCCCGACCAAGCGCCCGTTCTGACTGCCGCCG
>CAYMGG010000465.1:735-4296 GCA_964389915.1 uncultured Planctomycetaceae bacterium | reverse complement strand
CTCGGCAACGGCAAGCCGCTCTGCTCCCTGGAGCAGGCCCTGGTCGTCCAGCAGATCCTCGACGGCATCTACCAGTCCTCCGAATCCGGCAAGGAAGTTCGGCTGAAATAAGCCGCGATCAGGTTCAGTTCGCCTCCGGGCGCGAGGTCCCCCCCTCGCGCCCGTTTTCTTTTGCCGCTCCGCGCGGCGGAGGTATAATTCGCCCTCGGGCCGGCGGCAAACAAACAGGATCAATCCTATGATTCGGCTAAACGAGGTGTACGCGCAAAAGCGCGTGGTCACGGCGCATCGCGGTTTCTCGGGTGCGTACCCCGAAAACACGCTGCAGGCTTTCGCCCAGGCGGTCGCCCTTGGCGCGGACATCGTCGAGTTCGATGTGCGCGAAACCGCCGACGGCGTGCCAGTCATCCTCCATGACGACAAGCTGGACCGCACCACCGACGGCCGCGGCCTGGTCAAGGACTGGGCCTTTTCCGACCTGCGCCGCCTGACCGCTTCATATTGGCAGGGAACCCATGACTCCGGCCGGCGGCTGGAGCAACCGACCGATCCGGCGGCGCGGATTCCGACTCTGCGCGAGACGCTGGAACTGCTCGCCCCCCGGCCGGTCGGGCTGAACATCCAGGTCTATGCCCAGAGTCCCCAGGTTCAGGCCGAGATCCGCCGGCTGTACGCCGAGTTCGACCTGTACGAACGCGGCTTTCTGATGCTCGGCACTTTTGCCGAAGCCGAGGCGTACAGACGCGAGAACCCGCGCCTGGAGATCTGCGTGGGCGAGGACCGGGGCAATCTGGAGCGCCACCGCACGTTCGGCTCGACCTATATCCAGCCGCCCAAAAAACTGGTCACGCCGGAATTCTGCGTCCGGGCCCGCGAGTTGGGCTTGCGGGGCAACATGTTCTATTCCAACACCGTTGAGGAGAACCGCCATTACCTGGGGTGCGGCATCCCGGGCATCCTGACCGACCGCCCCGACCTGCTGCTGGAAACCCTCGCCACCGGCGAATATCCGGTTTGAAACGCGTCTTTTGGACAAGGAGGAGCCATGCACGCCGCGTTGAACCGCAATGTTTATCTGGTCAAGGAGCATGTGGGCTTTTTCAAGGCCGCCAATAATTTCGACGTCCACGATCCCGAAAGCGGCCAGGTGATCCTCGAATGCCGGGAGGAGAAACTCGGTTTCTTCACCAAGATCCTGCGCTTCACCGATTACAAGCGGATGACGCCTTTCGACATTCAGATTCGCACTCCGTCCGGCGAACCGGTGCTGCGGATCAAGCGCGGCGTCTGCTTCTTTCTATCCAAGGTCCAGGTGCTCGACGAGCGGGACCAGTTGATCGGCGGCTTCAAACAGAAATTCTTCTCGATTGGCGGCGCGTTTCGAGTACTCGACCCCGCCGACAATCCGGTCTGCGAGCTGAAGGGCAAGTGGACGGGCTGGGACTTCCGCTTCATGCACGGCGAGACCGAACTGGCCCATGTGACCAAGAAATGGGCCGGGATCGGCAAGGAGCTCTTCACCAGCGCCGACAACTACGTGCTGGAGATATCCTCGATGGTGCCGGAAGACAACCTCGCCCGCCAGCTCATCATGGCCGCGGTGATGTGCATCGACATGGTGCTTAAGGAATAGGCAAAGCGCCGCATAGAAATCGCCTATTACTGCCTATTCCTGGCATACCTAGAAGCCATTTCCCGCAGACGAATGCGGGACGTACTTATTTTTTCTCCGCAACGCTGATTATGCTTGATCAGTCGCCATGTAGTTATTGATTGGACAAATATATAAATGGCCAACATAAACACTCCGAGAGTGCTAGAAATAAAAACTTCTTCACCATATTTTCCGTGGAATGCAGATCGTAAACAAAACAGATGATCAACCGCCAATCCAGCCCAGAGAGCGCAACAAATCATGGCCACTAGACAGGAAGAGAACAAGATACGCACTAAATATCGGTTACATAACAGGCAGGCAAAAAATAATCCTACACACATACTAGACGCAAAGCACAAAATCCCTATGGCTGTCATCATCGGTTGAAATTCAGCCACAAAATAGTCCCAGTCTTTGCGCATAAACAGACAACTAAGCTGCAATTTCGTAAAACAAATATGTAAAACAATCCATGAAACAGCCAAGCCTTCGATCAAACCTAATAACCACTCAATTTTATTAGTAACTCTTCGCCAATCGCTTGCGGATGTGCTTAACCAATAGAGAAGCAGCAGACTGTTTGCTATCAAAAGCACCATGGGTGTGGCATACCGTAGACAGGTGCCCCAAGTAACCTTATCAGAACATAATTCCTGCTGAAAATAGCAGTCGCTCTTTTCAACAATAAAACTGTATATTCCGTAATGAAAATCCTTCACTGATTGATTAAACACGTTTCCCACAATAGTCGAAAATAAATCAAACACTCCGAAAATTGCCGGTCCGCCTTTAAGAGGAGAATAAGGGAGCGCGCAGGATATTAAAAGCGCGCCATTGGCTAAATACAAAAGTCGAACCTGTTTATTTATGCGAACACGATAGGTTTGGTATAGTCTTTCCATCGATCAACACCCATGGCCTAATCAAAACGGCAAGCGTTCTATCCGCTATTTATCGATTCGGTATTGTTCAGATTTGCGTTTTTGCTGCCTGATAGAATCAACTATCCAAACCGCCCCGGCGCCGGCCAGGATCAGCAGGCAGGCCGTGGCCGGCAGGCGGTAGCGCACCGAGCCCATGAAGACCGAATGCAACAGGATAAGGTAAAGGGCCGGGACCAGCAGGAACCATATCTCCCGCCACCTTCTCCGGTGCGCCCACAGCCCGACTCCGGCCAGCAGCATCACCGGCACATACGAGCCGAACGAGGCCAGCAGCCACGGCCAGCCGCGCGCGGCTTCGTAATTGGGCAGCGGATTCCACATCCGGCCGATCTTGGCCGGCACTAGCCGCAGCATATGCCCCGGATCGGCCGCAATCGCCGCCCAGGCCCGGTCGCGCAGCAACCGGTCGGCGGCTAGCTCTAGACGCGGCCTTTCGCGCAGTTCCGCCGGCGTATGTCGCTCGGGGTGGTCGGATAGCTCCTGCAGTCTGGCCATCATTTCGTACCACTCGGCCGGGAACTCGGTCTTGCCGTGGTTGGGCCCGCCGTCGGCCGTGGCGGCGCAGGACTCGTACAGCGCGAACCCGCCCGTGGTGCCCATCGGTACAGGCTGGCCGAAACGCGCATAGTTGCGCGCTCCCCAAGGCAACAAACCGACGGCCAGCCCGGCCATCACCAGCCCGACCACGGCCACGCCCCGCCGCCAGCCGCCCAGATTCCCCACCAGCCACCCGCCCCCCAGAAAAAACGCGCCCAGCAAGGCCAGGGACGGCCGGGTCAGAATAGCCAAAGCCCAGACTGCGCCGAAAAGCGCGGCCCAGAGTCCTGGTTCCGCCCAACCCCACCTTGGTGAGGTTCCCCTCAGATAAGCGGGAAAAATACTGCCGCCTCGTTTAATATCTCCCCCTCCCTCCGGGAGGGGGTTGGGGGGAGGGAGAGAACCAGGCGCGCTTGCGGCTTT
>CAYMGG010000465.1:0-725 GCA_964389915.1 uncultured Planctomycetaceae bacterium | reverse complement strand
CCCCCCCCTCCACCCCCCCCCCCCCGCGGCGGGCGGGGGGGGGGGGGGCCCCGGGGACCAGGCGCGCGTGCGGCTTTCCACTGCCGGCCAGGTTCCGAGTCGCCACGCTGCTGATCACCCCCCCCACCCCAGCCCTCCCCCGGAAGGGGAGGACGTCCAACGGCCGCAGCCAGCCGCCGGTACGTCCAGGCCATCAGCAACACAGCCGTCACGCCCGGCGTGTCGGATAGGGCCAAATTGGAGAAATAGATGAGGAAGGGATACATTGCCGCCAGCAACGCCGCCGCCAACCCGGCCCGCCGACCGAACAATTCGGCAGCCAGCAGATAAATAAGCAGGCAATTTAACAGATCGATCAGATTGCCCTGCAGGCGAATCGCCCAGGCGTGCCGCCCCAACGTCTGATACAGCCCGGCCAGCAGCAGCGGATAAACCGGCGGCCGCCAGGCCTGCCGGCCAAGCGCGTCGCGGTATTCGCCCCGCTCGATCAGATTACAGGCGTAGCTGTCGTAGGTACGCGAGTCGGGAAAGAGGAACAGCCCGCCGCCGGCCGCCGCCGTCTGCCGCGCCACCACCCCGCCCCCGGCCAGGCGCAGCCCCAGGCCCAAGAGCAGAATCAACACCAGCCAGCCGGGCTTGCGCGCTTCGGGCATTCCGTCAATCCTTTCACCGACTGGCGCGAAAACCGCAAAACCGCAACCACCCCGGGGGGGGGGATTTTTGGA
>CAYMGG010000464.1:0-4304 GCA_964389915.1 uncultured Planctomycetaceae bacterium | reverse complement strand
GCTCAACTCGGCCACCACCGCCCCCCGGGTCCGGTTGAGTCGCGCGGTGATCAGCTCGCCCAGGCAGTCGAGCACGCCGGGCGAAACCACGATGTCATAGCTCCGCTCGCCCAGCGGAACGACGATCTTTTTCATGCCCCACTCTCCCGCCGCTAAGAATCGTTAGCCCCGCCCGGATCGAACGAGCGGTCCGTCCCACTATACCCGCTCAAGGCGGCAATCAAAAGCACTATCCCCAGCATGATGCCCAGCCCCCAGAAAGCCTGAATCGAAACCACCAGATAGGTTGTATCGGTCCAGTTATTACTATTCTTCTCTACTGCGCGGATTAATTTCCACGCCAAGGCATCTGTGATCGAATCCGGATGTGGAAATGACTCAATCGGCTGCGTGGGGTAATCAAAGCTTCGGCGGAACCGGTACAGTCCGAAACCGGAATAAGCAATCAGCGTCAGGGCGGCCATCAGGAGAATAAATAGCGCACATTTCCGCATGCTTCAATTCTTTCGTCCAAACGGACACGGGAAATTTCAGCCGGACGGGATTAATCGCGCCCTACGGCTGCGCCTCCCCCTCCCGCTGGGAGGGGGTTGGGGGGGGGGCAGAGAAACAGATGCGCTCCGTCACCTCCCCCACCCCGACCCTCCCCCGGAGGGGGAGGGAGAAACGGCCAGACGACCGTTCTTTTTGTCATGGGTGGAGCATTCGAATCAACATCTCACAAACAGGATGCAAAACTATACTGTGGCGCGGACGTTCTGGTCTGCGACAACTGTTGTAAGGTTTTCCCCATTAGCCGCGGTTGGGAATTCGCCCCACAATTGGCCCTGTAATTATGGAGCGCGGCGTTCAGGCAGAGGTCGAAGGCGGCTCGGCCGGGTCGGCCGGCGGGCCTGCCTCCGGCGGCGGAGGAGAAGACGCGGCGGGCGGCGCGTCAGCCGCTGCGGCAGCGGGCGAGGCCTCGGTCGTAGTCCGGCGGCGCTGGCGATTGCGGCGGCGGTCGGCCAGGGCCTGGGCCTCGCGCAACGAGGTGCGGTAGAGCAGCCAGAACCCGCCCAGGAAGAGCGCGCCCAGCACGCTTAGCAGTCCGCCCTGAACCCAGGCCTGCTCGGTCGCGTCGAGTCGCTTGCCGGTAAGGTCGTAAAGCGAACGGCCCATCCAGTCGAGCGGCACCAACCGCAGCTCGCGGCAGATCAAAAGCGGCGTCCAGTGCCACTTGCGCCCGACCGTGCGATAGGGATAGAGCTTATAGAACAGGCCTTCCGTATCGATCCGGTCGTCGCGACGCAAGCCCTCCGGCAGGTTGAGTACGGCCAGACTCCAGGTAAAATCAAACCCCAGCCGGGTGTCGTAGGCGGTGACGACGTGAAACCGCGAGATTCCGCCCGGCGCGTCCGGCAAGCGCCAGGTGGTCACGTCCAGCACCTGAGCCCGCACGGCCACGGCCTGGCCGCGCATCCACTCCGGCGGCTGGTCGTTCTGCATGAGCGGCAGGTAGTCGACCTCCGGATTGACCCGGGCGCGCCATTCGGCGCCCGACCGGGCCCAGACGTGGCTGAAGAAGGCGGCCAGGGCCTCGGGCTCGTTGCGCAGGTCGTGGACCTCCTCCCGGAAGTCGCCGCCCATGAACTTCATGTCGCCGCTCTTGCCGGGGGCCAGGATCTGCTCGCGCCAGGCCTTGAGGTTGAGCTCGGGCGCCGGGTGGGTCGGCGCGATCTCCAGATAGGTGGTCCCCGGATCGCCGCGCTCGTCGAGCCGGTCGGGCGGCGGCGGGGCTTCGCTGGCCGGCCGGACCTCGCGCGCCAGGAGCAGGGCGCAGCTGCGCCAGCCGGCCTCGGCCCGGTAGGCGTAGCGGCCGGCGAAGACCCCGTCGACCCCGACCATGCTATGGCCGACCTGCACCTGACGGGCCAAAAGCGGCGCCAGCACGCAGTAGAAGGCCTGCTGCCGGTCGTCGAAGACGATCAGCCGGTGCAGTCGACTCAAGCCCGCCGGTTGGCCGGGAAGGTCGACCTGGTCGGCGAAGGCCAGGAGGCCGTAGAGATGGAGCGGTTGCAGGCTCCAGCGCTCCGAATCGCCCAGCAGCTTGGCGATGGTGTAATCGCCGCGCGGTCGGGCCAGCCGCCGCATTTCCTCCGGCGATCTGGCCTTGATCCAGCCGAAGACGGCCCCCAGCGCCGGCCCCAGCGGAGCCAGGTTGGCCAGCTTGGCCGATTCGGTCTCCCGCAGGGGGAGGAAGGCGTCGATGTGGTTGTGGTTGAATTCCCGGGCGGCTTCCACCCCCGGCAGCGGGTCGGCGGGGGAGATGCCCGGCCCGGCCGGGACCATGGTCCCCGCGGCCGGCAGGAGGGGGGGCTGGGCGTCCTGGCTGGCCAGATGGCAGGAGCGCATGGCCAGAAGCACCGCCGCCAGCAAGCCCGCCAGCAGCAGCAGCCGATGGCGCGGATCGCCGCGGTCGAGGGCGGGAAAAAGGGCCATGATCCAGATCAATCCGGAGCCAGGCAGACCTGGATGGCGAAATCCACGCCGCTCTCGGTCTCGAAGAGCACGACGATGTTGGGGGTGCCCTTCTTGTGCGAGATCTCGTGCCCGGTTCCGGAGACCACCGACGGGATGCTGATGGTGAAGTGGTACTTGGTCTTGACCAGCATGGCCTTGGCCTGGCCGGCGATCATGTTGATGATCTCGCCCACGCCGTCGCAGACCTCGCCGTTTAGCTCCTTGGCCGGCGCTTCGCCCAGCATCTTGCCGACGAAGAGGCAGGCCAGCGAACCGGGCATGCTGATGACCACGCTGCCCGAGGCGTCGCCGGAGAGGCCCATCACCCCCGAGACGTCGCCCAGCATCTTGTGGTCGTCTTTGAGGAAGAGCTTCTTGCGCTTCACCTCCATGCCGCACATGGTGGTGAAGACGTTCTTGGTGGCGTCGATGAAGGGGTTGATGAACTCGACGTTGACCGAGGCCTTGCTCTGGGCCTTTTTGAGGGCCCCGGCCACGGTCCGGACCAGTTCCTCGGGGTTGAGGGGCTTGCCCACCACGCCGCTGGCGCCGGCCTTCATGCCGGCGAAGGTGGTGCCGGCCTTGACCTTGGGGCAGAGCAGGATGACCGGGGTCTTCTCGTTGTGCTTGCGCACGCTATTGATGAAACTGACCGCCAGAGTCTGGTCGAGTTCCCAGTCCACCAGGACCACGGTTTCGTCGGTAAGCAAACCGGAAACATCGTCTCCCGGCGCGGCGGACTCCACTTCTACGTTCTGGACGTTGAACTGCTTGAACGCACCGCGCACCATGTTGGCGGTGGTCGCAGTGTCGCCGGCAACCAGTATTTTCATTTAACCCCCGTTTTGGTGTCAGCTCAGGAAGGATCCCAGCTTCTCCTTGAGCACTTCCGGCGTGAAAGGCTTGACGATGTAGTTGTTGGCGCCGGCCTTGATGGCCATGACCACGTTGGTCTTTTCGGCTTCGGTGGTGATCATGATGACCGGCAGGTCCTTCTTGTCGGCTCGGACCTTCTGCAGGAAGTCCATCCCGTTCATGTTCGGCATGTTCCAGTCGGTCAGGACCAGCTTGACGTCGGGATTCTCCGCCAACGCGGCCAGCCCTTCGACCCCGTCGCCGGCCTGCACGACATCCTCCTGCCCGATCTGCTTGAGGGTGTTCAGGATGATGCGGCGCATGGTGGAAGAATCGTCGACCACGAGGATTTTCATGCTGTTCTCTCCTGTCCCTCCGGGTGACGGAGGCGGGAGGCGTGCGATTCCGCCGTCCTGACCTGCGCCCGTCCGGCCCGGTGCCGAGTGCGGACTCTGCGTCCTGGAACTCCAATATCCTTCTGCCGCCCACCAAAATCAGACGAATGAAAGCACAGTAGTGGCGACTTTGTCAAGGGGAACTATTTTTTCTGCCGCGTCGAGGGCGATGGCCTCCTTGGGCATGCCGAAGACCACGCTGGAGATTTCGTCCTGGGCGATGGTCCGGGCGCCGGCATCGCGCAGATTTTTCAGGCCTTGGGCGCCGTCGCGCCCCATCCCGGTCAGGAGCGCGCCGATGGCCCGGTTGCCGGCCACCTTGGCCGCCGAGTTGAAGAGCACCTCCACGCTCGGCCGGTGGCGGCAGACCAGCGGCCCGTCGCGCACCTCGACGGCGTAGCCGACCCCGCTGCGTCGCAGGAGCAGGTGATGGCTGCCGCGGGCGATGATCGCCCGGCCGGGGATGGCGGGCAGGTTGTTCTCCGCCTCCAGGACCTCGATGGCGCACAGGCTGTTCAAACGCTCGGCGAAGGAACGGGTGAACCCTTCGGGCAT
>CAYMGG010000463.1:0-4311 GCA_964389915.1 uncultured Planctomycetaceae bacterium | reverse complement strand
GCTGCCGACCGCGGGCGCGGTCAAGGCGGCCAAGGCGGCCAAATCGGCCAAACCCGCCGACGCCCCGGCGGCCGAGGCGGTGGAGGAGACGCGCTACACCTTTCCGCCCATGCCGGCGGTCCCGGCCGAGTTGCAGGACCAGGTCGACCGCTTCATCTACCGCCGCATCAAGCCGCTCTTCGACCAGCTGATCCAGGAGCGCACCGGCCGCAAGGACCAGAAGGCCGAGGACGTGCGCGACCTGGCCGAAGAGATCCTCCAGCAGATCATGGGCCAGCAGGCCGCCCACATCCCCGGCGGGCTGCCCCCCGAGGCGATGGGCAAGCTGTGCGTGGCCGCCTTCATGGATTACGGCGTGCTCCAGGGGCTCCTGGGCGACGAGACGGTGACCGAGATCATGGTCAACGGAGTCAACGACCTCTTCGTCGAGCAGAAGGGGCGGCTCTTCAAAAGCCACCTGCGCTTCTGGAACGAGGGCGAGCTGCGGCGGGTGATCGAGAAGATGGTGATGATCACCAACCGCCGCATCGACGAGCAGCAGCCCTACCAGGACACCCGCCTGGAGGACGGCTCGCGCGTCAACATCATCATCCGCCCCATTTCGCTAGGCGGGGACGCCATCACCATCCGCAAATTCCCCAACCGCCGCCTGGGCCCCGAGGATCTGATCAAATTCGGCTCCCTGAATTCGCCGATGTCCGAGTTCCTCCAGCGGATCGTCAAGTTCCGGGCCAACGTGATCGTCTCGGGCGGCACGGGCAGCGGCAAGACCACGCTCCTCAACGTCCTCTCCGGCTTCATCCCCGGCGACGAGCGGCTGGTCTCGATCGAGGACGCGGCCGAATTGCGCCTGGTGCAGCCCAACAAGGTCACCCTCGAAGCCCGCCCCAAGAGCGCCGAGGGCGGCCGGGCGGTGACCATCCGCGACCTGGTGATCAACGCCCTGCGCATGCGCCCGGACCGGATCATCGTCGGCGAATGCCGCGGCGGCGAGGCGATGGACATGCTGCAGGCCATGAACACCGGCCACGACGGCTCGCTGACCACCCTCCACGCCAACAGCCCCCGCGACGCCATCGGGCGTCTGGAGACGATGTGCCTGATGGCCGGGATGGAGCTGCCGGCCAAGGCCATCCGCTCGCAGATCGTCTCGGCGGTGCACTTCATCGTCCAGCAGACGCGCCTCTCCGACGGCGCGCGCAAGATCGTCAACATCAGCGAGATCCTCGGGGTCGAGGGCGATGCGGTGGTCATGCAGGAGATCTTCAAGTTCGAACGCCAGGGCATCTCGCCCGAGGGCAAGGTGCAGGGGCGGTTCGTCGCCACCGGCGTGGTGCCGCAGTTCGTCAGCGACCTGCGCGACGCCAAGATCGATTTCCCGCTGGAACTGTTCGAGCGCTGAGGACGGGGCCGTGGACCTGAGCTTCCTGAACAAACTGCTGCCCGGCTGGGCGCCGGCCGACCTGGTCCTGGCCGACCTGAGCGTCTTCGGCGCCGGGCTCTTCGGCGCGCTGGCCCTGCTGCACCTGCTGACCCGACCGTCGGAACGCCGGCCGGAACTGGCCGACTCGCAGGTCAACCAGCAACTGCAACAGTACGGCTCGACCACCACCATCGGCGACGTCCGCCGCGGGGGCATCCTGGGCGGCCTGGGCCTGGCCGGGGCGCTCTTCGCCCTCTCGGGCAACGTGCTCCTGGCCCTGCCGCCGGCCATTCTCGGGCTGGCCGCGCCGCTTCTGTATCCCGGCTGGGTGCAGCGGCGCTACCTGCGCCAGTTCGAGGAGGGCTTCGCCGAATGCCTCGACGCCTGGGCCCGCAGCCTGCAAGCCGGCGTCAGCCTCCAGCAGGCCATCGCCTCGGCCCGCCAGGACCTCTCCGGCCCGGCGGCCAACGAGATGGCCCTCCTGCTGGAGGACATCCGCCTGGGCGACATCGACGAGGCCCTGCGCCGGATGTATCGCCGGGTGCCGGTGGGGGACGTGCGCTACGCCGTGCTGGGCGTCATCACCTGCCGCCAGACCGGCGGCCGGATCAGCGAAGTGGTGACCAACATCGCCGCCGCCATCCGCGAGCGCGCCGCCCAGCGCGAACGGATCACCGCCATCACCAGCATGGGCCGGACCGAGGCCTACGTCATGGCCGTGATGCCGGTGGGGGTGGGGACGATGATGTACCTGATCGAGCCGTCGACCACGCGCCTTTTGTTCACCAACATCTTCGGCATCATCGGCACCCTGGCGGCCGCGGCCTGGGAGGGCCTGGGGCTGTTCATCATCTGGAAAATCGTGGACATAAAGGCCTGAGCATGAACCACGAACTCCAGCTGCTGCAAAACTTCTTCGTCGCCCACGGCGAACTGGTGGTGGGCCTGGCGGTGGCGGGCGCGCCGGCGCTGGGGGTCTACGCCCTGCTCAGCCTGATCCTGCGGGTGCGGGCGCGGGACCTGCGCCACCTGGGGGCGGCGGCCGAGGAGGAGCCGCTCCTGCTGGCCCTGCGGCCGCTGCTGGAGCGGCTGGCCTTCGTGGCGGGCCTGCTGCCCCAGCAGGGGCACCGCCGCTGGGCCCAGCGGATGCTGCGCCGGGCCAACCTGACCCGCCAATGGTCGCCGGAACTTCTAGAGGCGGTCAAGCTGGCCGCCGCGCTGGCCACGGCCCTGGGCGGCCTGGGCCTGGGGCTGGTCCTGCTGGGGCGCCCGCCCTGGACCATCCTCTTCCTGGCCGCCACGGGGGCCTACTTCTGGCCGGACTTGATGGTCTACAGCCAGGCCAACACCCGCCAGGATCAGATCCGCAAGTCGCTGCCCTTCGTCACCGACCTGATCGCAGTCTCGGCCGAGGCCGGCCTGGCCTTTCAGCAGGCCATCCGCAACGTGGTGGAGAACGGCCGCGAGGGCGGCGAGGGCGGCGAGGTCGAACTGCTGCGCGAATTCGAGCAGGTCCTGGCCGGCGTCAAGCTCGGCAAGACCATGGGCGATTCGCTCCAGGAGGCCTCCGACCGGCTGCTGGTCGACGAGTTCGCCCTCTTCGTCAACGCCATCCGCCAGGCCGAACGGCTGGGCACGCCCGTGGCCGAGGCGCTCAAGAGCCAGAGCCGGGAGCTGCGCACCCGGCTGGCCGCGCGGGTCGAGGCCAAGGCCAACCAGGCGCCGGTCAAGATTCTCTTTCCGCTCATGATCTTCATCTTCCCCGTGACCGGCTGGGTGATCGTGGGGCCGATCCTGCTGCGCGTCTTCTTCGGAGAGGGCTGACCATGGCCGCCGCCCCCAGGCATCGCCATTACGAGCGGGTCGTCCTCCACCTGACCGAGGCCGGCCGCGACGCGAACGTCTTCCCGCTGGCGCCCGGGCGCAACCTGATCGGCCGCGGCGAGGACTGCCAGGTCCAACTGGACGACTACAGCGTTTCGCGCCAGCACGCCGCGGTCACGGTCGAGCAGACCATCCAACTGGAGGACCTGGGCAGCGCCAGCGGCACGATCCTCAACGGCCGGCTGCTGGTGGGGCCCGATTACCTCTTCGACAACGACGAGTTCAAGGTCGGCCCCTTCGCCCTGCGGCTGGAGGTTCGCCGGCGCGAGGGGCGGCTGGGGGTGATCCTGGGCCTTCTCTGCCTGCTGGGGGCGGGGGCGATCTTCGCCGCGGCCATGCTGTTTCCGGAAGAGGCCCTGGTGGTGGCCACCACCGGCGCCGACGACCAGAAGGAGGCCCCCGACTATTGGCGGGACTGGCACAACTGGGAGACCTACCGGCTGCCGACCCGCGCGGACCTGGACCACGACGCCGTCGAGGTGAGCGAGCGCAGCGCCCGCAACCAGTACCAGCTCGGCCTGCGGCTCTACCAGGACCGCCTGGGCGACCTGGGCAACGCCTCCCGGGCCATCGGCCACTTCAAGCGCTGCCTGGGCATCTGCCAGCTGCTGCCGCCGAACGAGCGCCCGGCCGTGATCAAGAGCAGCCTCGACCGGCTGGGCGAGCTGCGCCACCTGATCGACGAAGACTGCCGGCGGCGGGTCTTCGGCTTCCGCCGGGCCTATGAGCTGGGCTGGTGGAACGAATGCCGGCGGACGCTGCGGGAGATTTCGGCCGTCTCCCCCTGGCCGGGCTGCCGCTATCGCCGCTGGGCGGAGTCCCGCGAAGAGAATTTGAAGGCCCTGCTGGGCGAATAGCCGCCGGCGTCCGGCCAAGCGCTCTCCCCCTCCCGCCGGAAAGGAGGCGGGAGTCGCGCAATTGCAAAGGTCAAAAAGTGACTGACGAACCCGATCCGCAAAACTCGGAATCCGCCGATTCGGCGGGTGATCCGCCCAGCCTGCCCC
>CAYMGG010000462.1:2098-4314 GCA_964389915.1 uncultured Planctomycetaceae bacterium | reverse complement strand
AGGTAAATGCGCTTTTTCATCGCAACTATTCCTTCACCTGTAGTTTACGGCGCCAATCGACAGAAGGCAAGACAGATAAGGAGAAGTAAATGACCGCGACTTTCAAGCATACCGGCGAAGCAATCGACTATACGCCGACGTCCGACGTGGCGGCGGGGACGGTAGTGGTTCAGGGGGACCTGGTGGGAGTGACCAAGGTGCCGATCAAGGCGGGCGACTTGGGTTCGTTGCATGTGGCGGGGGTGTTCGATTTTCCCAAGGCCACGGGGTCAGGTTCGGCCATTCCGGTCGGCTCCAGCCTCTACTGGGACGAGGCCGAGCAGGTGGCCAAGGTCGATTCCGAGAGCGGGGCGAACAAGCTGATCGGCAAGAGCATCGCGGAGGCGAGTGACGATGCCTCGGTGGTGCGCACCAGGATGAGCCAGTAAGCGGCTACTCCGGTTTCCAGATGTGCTTGCAGAAAGTTAAGCGGTATTCGCGGGCGACTTCGAACCGTTCGTGGTCGCGGCCGTAATTGAGGCAGGGAATCCCCCTGACGATGCACCGCTTAGGTCTGGTTTTTGGTGGCTTGGCGGCGGTCAATCAATCCCGGGCGTTTTTCTGGGGGCGAAGTATCCGATCGACGATTTCCTTGCCGGGTTTGAATTTGACCGTTTTGTGGGCTGGCACCTGAACGGAAACGCCGGTCCGGGGATTGCGGGCGCGACGGGGCCTGCATTCCTTAATATATAGGATACCAAAGCCCCGTAGTTCCAGCCGGCCGTCTTCAACCACCGCATCGGTCAGATTATCCAGAACCAGCTGAACGATTCGCTGAACCTGGTTAACCGGCAATTCGACTTCCAGGGCAATGCGCATTGCCAGTTCAATCTTAGCCATCAGCTTCTCCTGGATATATCTAGGCTAGCGGATTCCTCCTGTCTGTCAAGCGGGGATTTTCCACGGCCCCGGTGTTCGGGGCATTCACATCTCTACTATCCATAAAACGGGGGATTTCATGAACTTGCTAGAAAGTGCGGCAGCCTGGCTGGATGAGCAGCGCCGCAAGCATCTGGCCGGGCCGGTCACCTACTGCCGCGGCGACCAGCACGTGGAGCTGGCCGCCACACCGGGCAAGACCACCTTCCACATCTGTCGCGACCAGGGGGTCTTTGAAAAGACCGAGTCGCGGGATTTTCTGATCACGGCCACGGACCTGGTGCTGGGCGGCGAACTCACCTTGCCGCGACGGGGCGACCGTATCCGGGAAACCCAGGACGGCAAGGTCTATGTGTACGAAGTGATGGCGCCGGGTACCGAACCATGCTGGCGGATGTCGGATCCGTACCGGATCGCCATGCGCATCCATACCAAACAGGTGGCGGTGGAGGAGATCTGAGATGGACTTCGAACTGATCTGCCGACTTCTTGCCCAATACGATTTCGTGGGTTTTTCGGCGATTTTGTTGGGCCTCGTGATTTGGCTAATCAAACGGCTACTGATCGTGCTGGACCGCAATTCGCAACTGATCGCCGAGAATACGGCCGCCTTGAACACGCTTGCGGCCATGACGGCCGATCTGCTGGTCATCAATCGCGGCTTGCACGACAAGCTGATCTCCCGGCCTTGCATCGCCCGGGAGGAGTAGGCCATGAGTCTGCCTACCGAGGTTGCCGATGCGGTCAAGACTGAACTGAACGGCCACGCCTTTTCCCAGGCGTTCACGGCGGAGCGCATTTTTCTGCCGCGATTCGAGCTGCCGGAGATGAGCGAGCCGAAGGTATCGGTCGTGCCGCGGGGCATCAAGATCGAACGGGAGGATCGCAGCCATAATCGTCACGACGTCCAGATCGACGTAGCCGTGCAGAAAAAGCTCGATCCCGAGGCGGACGCCGAAATCGAGGTCTTGTTGGATCTGTGCGAGGAGATCGGTAATTTCTTTCGGCTGCGTCCGTTGGCTGCGTATCCATCCGCCTTGTGGATCAAGACTGCGCATGCACCCATCTATTCACCCGAGCATCTTGAGGAATTGCACCAATTCACCGGAGTGCTGAGCTTCAGTTGGCGGGTGGTAAAGTAGCCCTCCACAACCGCGTCAATCATCTCATAGCGAGAATGTCATGCCCAATATCCTACTGCGGAAAGTAGTGGTAAGTGAAACGCCGACGCCTTTGGGCGGCAATGAAGTGTTTTCCGTCGACATCCAGTGCCCGCCGACCAATACCGCGCCGGTTTT
>CAYMGG010000462.1:0-1998 GCA_964389915.1 uncultured Planctomycetaceae bacterium | reverse complement strand
ATCACCAATCTGACCGTCGCCCTGACCGAGGCCGGCAAACCGACCAATACCTATGCCCGGTATACAGCGGCTGTCGCTCTGTCTGGTCAGCGTGTCGCCGTTCTAAATGACAGCGGCAAATTGGTCTACGCCGACGCGGATAACCTCGACCACGCGGGCGCGGTTTTGGGCTTGACGACTGGAGCGATCGAGGCCGGGGCAGAAGGGGAGGTGCTAACGCGCGGGGAGATCGAGGAGCCGACCTGGAACTGGCCGCCCCGGGCGCTGATCTACCTGCGGAACAATGGTCAGCTTCTGGCTGTACCACCTAACAGCGGTTTTCTCTGTGTCGTCGGGTTTTCCTTGAGTGCAACCAAACTCTATGTGGCGATTCAACCGTCAATCGTTTTGGCGTGAAACCGAGTCTTTTTGAAGAAGGAGCATGATCATGGCCAAGAAGTATCTGGAAATCAGCAGCGGACGGACCAAGGAGCGGGAGGTGACCGTGACCAGTGCGGGTGCGGCCAATGCGGGTGACATGGTCGGCCTCGACGCCACGGGCAAACTGGACAACTCGGTCCTGCCCACCGGCATCGGCGCGGAGACCAAGATCCTGCCCGCCTCGGAGGACCTGGCAGCCGGAGATTTTGTGAATGCCTGGGAAGACGCCGGCACTCTGAGCGTGCGCAAGGCCGACGCATCGACCCAGGGCAAGCAGGCAGACGGTTTTGTCCTGGCTGCCGTCACCACCGGCAACGATGCCACGGTTTACACCGCCGGCATCAATGACCAGCTTTCCGGCCTGACCGGCGGGCCGACGATGTTCCTCTCGGCCACCACTCCGGGCGATGCCACGGCCACCGCGCCTACCGCCAGCGGAAACATCGTCCAAACCATCGGCACCCGCCTCTCGGCCACCGAGATCGCCTTCGAGCCCGGCGAGCCCAAGGAACTGGCGTAGAAATACAGGCAAAGGGATCCGGGCGATTATTTGGTTGCCGCCCGGATCCTGTCTTGACGGAGACGGCCATGGCTGAGAAGCGACCGTTATGCATGTACGAGGGGAGGACCAAAGAGATGCAGCCGGGCGATACCCTGCCGTTGACCGCTGGCTCGGCCGGAGGGAATTGCCAAATCTTTACGGCCAGCGGCACCTGGACCAGACCGGACGGTATCTCCGAGGTCAAAGTCCTGTGTGTTGGCGCCGGCGGCGGAGGTGCCGGCGGCGGCAATGGCTACGGCGGGGGGGGAGGCGGCGCCGGCGCCATTGTCGGCAAGACCGTGACGGTAACCGACGATGTTTCCGTCACCGCCGGCGCGGGTGGAGATGGTGGCACAGGTAGTATTTCGCCGGCTTCCGGCAGTAATGGCAGTAGCAGTAGTTTTGGTTCATTGGCCAGTGCGGCCGGCGGCTCGGCCGGTACTCCTGGCAGCGGTGGCGCCGGCGGCAGCGGCGGCACGGACGGGATTTCGGGCGGAAGAGGCGGCGATGGTTTTATCGGGGCGCCGTCGAATTATGTCTGGTCCATTGAGGCGGGCTCCGGGGGCAGCGGCTATGGCTGTGGCGGCCTTGGCGGCATTCGTTACCGGACCGGTGGCGGCGGAGGGATCGGCGCCGGCGGGGGCGGAGGCGGTGTGGCCCCGAGCGGAGAGACGGGGGGCAATGGCGGCACGGGCGGGGGCGGAATGGTGATGGTGTGGTGGTAGACAGGAGTTTTGCATGGCCGAAAAGCGACCGTTGTGCATGTACGAAGGGAGGACTAAGGAGATGCAGCCGGGGGATACGGTGCCGGTGGTCGCCGCGTCGGCGGGAGGCAATTGCCAGATCTTCACGGCCAGTGGGACCTGGATCAAACCGGACGACGTCTCCGAAGTCAAGGTGCTCTGCGTCGGCGCGGGAGGTGGCGGAGGCGGAGGTTATTACAGTACCAGTTCTTATGTGGGAGGCGGTGGAGGGGGAGCCGGCGCGATAGTTTCCAAGACCGTTACGGTTACCGGGAATGTGGCGGTGACGGTCGG
>CAYMGG010000461.1:0-4321 GCA_964389915.1 uncultured Planctomycetaceae bacterium | reverse complement strand
GCATAGCTATTTCTTGGCGACTCGGCGTAAGTCTTGGGGGGGGGGCGCTTATCTCCCTGACCCTGGCGCGGGTAGGTGCGCGGACCGGAGCCTTGGTCGGAATCTTCTTTCTGCTTTTGGCCACGGCGGGCAACTATTATTACTTCTTCCTACTGAAGAATCAGATCGTGGGCGTGGTCGCGCCGGTGGTGGGGGTGCTGGCCGTCTTCATTGTCGTGGCCGGATACAGCTATTTCAGCGAAGGCCAGCAGAAGCGTTTCGTCAAGGGCGCCTTCGGCCGCTACGTCAGCCCGCACGTCGTCGCCGAGCTAATCAAAAATCCCAAACTCCTCTCGCTCGAAGGCGAGGAACGGGAGCTGACGATCATGTTCAGCGACATCCGCGGCTTCACCACCATCTCCGAGGCCCTCGGCCGCGGCATCGCCCCCTTCCTCAACGAATATTTGAGCGAGATGACTGACATCGTCATGGCCCACGACGGCACGGTCGACAAGTTCATTGGTGATGCGATCATGGCCTTCTGGGGGGCACCCCTCCAGGATCCGGCCCACGCGGCCAAGGCGGTGCGGTCCTGCCTGGCCCAGATCGCGCGGCTGCACGAGTTGCAGGTCGGCTGGCGGGCGCGCGGCCTGCCCGAGATCGACATCGGCCTGGGCGTGAACACCGGCACGGTCCGGGTGGGTAATTTCGGCAGCTATTCGCGCTTCGACTACACCGTGATCGGCGACGACGTCAATCTTGCCTCGCGCCTGGAGGGCACGAACAAGGAGTACGGCACCAACATCATCATTTCGGAGGCCACCCGCAAGGTCATCGGCGACGAGTTCTACTGCCGGACCCTGGACCTGGTGCGGGTCAAGGGCAAGAAATTGCCGGTCAAAATTTTCGAACCGGTCTGCGCCGGCCAACCGACTTCCGAACAGCGCGCTTCGGTCGAAACCTGGGAGCAGGCGCTAACCGCCTATTGGGCCCAGGATTTCGCCACTGCCGACCGGCAGTTTGCCGAACTGCACGCCGCCGAACCGCGCAAGCTTTACGAGATCTATCGCAAGCGCATCGCTTTGTTCCGCGAACACCCGCCCGCCGCCGATTGGGACGGTGTCTACACCTTCACCACGAAATAGTCCGAAATTCCTTTCTTCCGCTATGCTCGTGACTATAATCGCGATTAGGCGAGCCGGAAATGCGTGGTTCCGCTGCTTCGCGGAACCTCTTTTCCGGCAACCTGCTATGCGCCTGATTGGCTGGCCTAACTCAGCCGGTTCAGGGCGGCGTCGAGGGGTCAGCGGCCCGTTTGCTCAAGGCCGTTGACAATTGCCGCGCCGGGCCGGAAATAGAAGGGAGTTGCAGCATGGACGACAACTCGGAAACCGTAGACATCGGCGAGGAAAAAATCTTCGCCATTCTGGAGCGGCACGAACGTCCCGATGCCGGGCGCGTGCGCGAGGTATTGGCCAAAGCCAGGGAACTTAAAGGCCTGGACGCCGGCGAGGTCGCCGCTCTGAGCGCGATCAGCGATCCGGAACTGTTGGGCGAGCTTTTCGCCGCCGCCCGGTACGTCAAGGACACGATCTACGGCCGGCGGCTGGTGCTGTTCGCGCCGTTGTACATCAGCAATCTCTGCGCCAATGAGTGCCTTTACTGCGCCTTCCGCTGCCGCAACACCGAGGTCAAGCGCCGGGCGCTGAGCCAGGAGGAGATCGCCCAGGAGATCGGCATCCTGATCGATCAGGGGCACAAGCGGGTGCTGATCGTGGCCGGCGAATCCTATCCCCAGGAGGGGTTGGATTACGTGCTCAAGGCCATCCGCACCGCCTATTCCGTCAAGCGCGGCCGCGGCGAGATCCGTCGGGTCAATGTCAATCTCGCCCCGCTCTCGGTCGAGGAGTTCAAGCGGTTGAAGGCCGAGGGCATCGGCACCTTCCAGCTCTTCCAGGAGACCTACCACCGCGAGACCTACGGCAAGGTCCACCTGCAAGGCAAGAAGCGCAATTATGACTGGCGGGTCACCGCCTTCGACCGGGCCATGACCGCCGGGATCGACGACGTGGGCATCGGCCTCCTCTTCGGTCTGTACGACTGGCGCTTCGAACTGCTGGCCATGCTGGCCCACATCCGCCATCTGGAGGCCCATTTCGGGGTGGGGCCGCACACCATCAGCGTGCCGCGGCTGGAGCCGGCGGTCGGCTCGGACATGGCCTCGCATCCGCCGCAGCCGGTTTCGGACGTGGATTTCCGCAAGATCGTGGCCATCCTGCGGCTGGCCGTGCCCTATACCGGCATCATCATGTCCACCCGCGAAACCGCGACCCTGCGCCGCGAAACCTTCGCTCTGGGCGTGTCGCAGATCTCGGCCGGCAGCCGGACCAATCCCGGCGGCTACGCCGAGGACGAGAAGTTCGACACCAGCCAGTTCGCCCTGGGCGACCACCGCTCGCTGGACGAGGTGGTGCGCGACGTGGCTTCGCTGGGGTACATTCCCTCCTTCTGCACCGGCTGCTACCGGCTGGGGCGGACGGGGCAGGACTTCATGGATCTGGCCAAACCCGGCGAGATCAAAATGCACTGCGATCCCAACGGCCTGTCGACGTTCCAGGAATATCTGCTCGACTACGCCACGCCCGAAACCCGGGCTATCGGCGAAGAACTGGTCGCCAAGACCTTGGCCGAGATGAGCTCGGCCGCCCGCGAGCGCTCCGAGAAGCTGCTGGGCAAGGTCCGGGCCGGCGAGCGCGACGTTTATTGCTGAACGATTTTTCAAGGGGAGGGCGGACGACGCGGCTTCGTCGGCGTCCGCCGCCTCTCCCGTCGGGAGAGGGCAGGGGTGAGGGTGGAGGTCTGAAATCACTTTCGGGCCAAAAGGGAGAAGAAGATGGACAAGCACATCGTTCTGGGCGTTCACATCACCGATCGGGTCAAGCATGTGCCGGCCATTCAGCAGGCCTTGACCGAATACGGCTGCTACATCAAGACCCGCCTGGGGCTGCACGAAGCCGACAAGGCCAAGTGCTCGCCCAACGGGCTATTGCTGCTGGAGATGGTGGACGACGATGCCAAGGTCGGCGAACTGGAAAAGAAGCTCAAGGCCGTCGAAGGCATCGAAGTGCAAAAGATGATCTTCAAGCACTAATCTCATGGCGACCCGCCAGGAACACGATCTCTTGGGCGAATTGGCCGTGCCGGCCGAAGCGCTGTACGGAATCCATACCGTACGGGCGATGGAGAATTTTCCCCTCGCCGGCCGTCCCTGCCGGCCGGAACTGATCCAGGCTTACGGCGAGGTGAAGCTGGCCTGCGTCATGACCAACCGCGCCCTGGGCTTTTGGGCCGAGGAGCCGGCCAAGGCCGAGGCGCTGGAGCGCGCCTGTCGGGAACTGGCCGCCGGAACGCTCAATGAGCACGTCGTGGTCGACGCCCTGCAAGGCGGGGCCGGCACCAGCCTCAACCTCAACGTTAACGAGGTGATCGCCAACCGCGCCCTGCAGCTGCTGGGCGCGACGCCGGGCGATTACGGCCGCGTCTCGCCGCTGGACGACGTAAACCTCCACCAGTCGACCAACGACACCTATCCCACCGCCCTGCGCCTGGCCGCCATCCGCCAGCTGCGGCGGCTGGAGGGGCAGCTGGTCGCGTTGCAGGAGGCTTTTCAGGCCAAGGAGAAGGAGTTCGCCGGCATCGTCAAGGTCGGGCGCACGCAGTTTCAAGATGCGGTGCTTCTTACCCTGGGACGGGAGATGGGAGCCTATGCCGAGGCCTTCGGCCGCGACCGCTGGCGGGTCTACAAGTGTGAGGAGCGCTTGCGGGTGGTCAACCTGGGCGGCACGGCCGTCGGCACCGGCCTGGCCGCGCCCCGGCAGTACATCTTCCGGGTGGTCGAGACCCTGCGCGAGCAGACCGGCCTGGGTCTGGCCCGGGCCGAGAATCTGGTCGAGGCTACCCAGAACGCCGACGTCTTCGTCGAGGTCTCCGGCATTCTGAAGGCCTGCGCCGCCAACTTCGTAAAGATCGGCAACGACCTGCGCCTCCTGGCCTCCGGCCCCGAGGCTGGTTTCGGGGAGTTGCGCCTGCCGGCCCGGCAGGCGGGCTCCTCGATCATGCCCGGCAAGGTCAACCCGGTCATTCCCGAGGCCGCGGTCCAGGCCGGACTGCGGGCCCAGGGGCTGGACGTGGCCCTGACCGCGGCCTGCGCCGCCGGCAGTTTGGAACTGAACCCGTTCCTGCCGCTGGTGGCCGTGTGCCTGCTGGAGACGACCGCGCTGTTGACCAGCGCGGCCGAGGGGTTGCGGCGGCTCTGCGTCGCGGGCCTGTCCGCCGATCCAGA
>CAYMGG010000460.1:658-4349 GCA_964389915.1 uncultured Planctomycetaceae bacterium | reverse complement strand
CTGAAGAGCGGGGCCTCGACCGGGGCGGACGTGGGCTCGGGCTTCATCTTCAGCGTTGAATTCCAAAGCCGAAATCTCTCGAACTCCGACTGGCTGGAGGTCTTGTATCAGGCCTTTTTCAATCGCTCGGCCGACGCGGCGGGTAAGAGCGGCTGGCTGGCGCAGATGGACGCCGGCACCAGCAAGCTGGCAGTGGTGGACGGTTTCACCCACGGCCAGGAGTTCATCAACCTCTGCAATGAATACGGAATCACCCCCTATTCCGGCTATTCCGATCCGGTACGTTCCTTCGTGACTCGCTTCTACACCCTCTGCCTGTTGCGGGATCCGGACACGGCGGGGCTCGACGCTTGGGTGGCGAACCTGAAGAGCGGGGCCTCGACCGGGGCGGACGTGGGCTCGGGCTTCATCTTCAGCGCCGAGTTCCAGAGCCGGAATCTGTCCAATTCCGACTGGCTGGACGTCTTGTACCAAGCCTTCTTCAATCGCGCCGCCGATGAGGCGGGCAAGAGCGGCTGGCTGGCGCAGATGGACGCCGGGGTAAGCAAGCTGGCCGTGCTCGACGGCTTCACCCACGGCGCGGAGTTCGTGAATCTCTGCGGCCAATACGGGATTAATGCCTATTGATGCGACGCGCATAAGCGGGAAGGTGTTCTGAGAAGTGAAGTGACGATCCTCGCGCTCCGCTCCGGCGGAGCGCGATTTTTTATGGCGACGGGGCGGGGGGAGGCGGACTCTTTATCCAAATTGTGGGTAGCGCTGTTTCTGGGGGCTGGCTTGCCGGTGCTGACGCTGGTTTGGCCGCAGTCATTTACTGATCGCTTCGAAAGGCGATTTGCCGCCCGTGGTTTTTAAATCATTATGCGTCACATGCCCGGACGAAGAACGTTACATACTGCGCAGTCCAGTAGCGCTAGTCCGCTTCGAGGCGGTCGGACGGCAAAACCGGCCAACGCAAGATGACCCCGAACGCAATACGCCGACGGCCAATGTGATCCGATAGTCGGCGACAAAAAGTCAGGGAAAACATCGACCGGAGACGAACAGAATGACCTCCCCAAGGTTTCGCACCCCAATGATGCGCCAGATCGGCAGCTTCACGATTATTTTGGCAGTTTCTGCCATAAGCTCCGGGAATCTCCGTGCGGCCGACGGCGGAGCCGAACTGCTCAAGCCATGCCAGGCAGGGAATGTTCAAACCATGACGCTGGGGTCATGGACTCTGGTTCAGAATGGCGGGGCTTTGGCGACACTTGCGGCAACGGAAGTCGGCGCAAAGAAGAATTGTCTGGCCGTAAATGTGGTCGCCCCGAGCAAAAGCGGGGAAAGCTGGCATCTGGGCCTGGCCCAAGGCGGACTCAGATTCAGCCAGGGCAAAACCTATCGTCTCACTTTTTCGGTCAAGGGTGAGAATGCGACGGGGCTGACGGTCGGCATCTCTCAAAACCATGAACCGTGGCGACCGCTTGCCGGCGGCGAACAGAAACCGGTGGCGGCGGGCGCCGATTGGCGAGACGCCAGCTATGCCTTCACCCTCGGCGAGGATGAGCCGAACGGGAGTTTGACCTTCAACAACTTCAACACCCCGGGGGCGGCCTTTTCCCTGGCCAATCTCTCTTTGCAGGAAGAGCCGATCGCGGCCGGCGCGCCGGAGCTGTTATCTCCATACCAGCCGGAAGACTCACGAATCATGGCCCTGGCGCCCTGGGTACTGGGGCAGCAAGACGGGGCTCTGGCCACCATAATCGCGAAGAACAGCGCGCAGAAGAGAAACCTGCTGGAGGTGGTGGTGCAGAAAGCGAGCCGCCGGGGGACCAATTGGCATTTGACCCTTTCCCAACCCAATCTGAGATTTGAAAAAGGAAAAACCTATCGCCTTGCTTTTTCAATAAAGGGGAGCAAGGTCAATGGCCTGATCGTGGGGTTGGCTCAGAATCACGCCCCCTGGGGGATGGTCGCCGGCGGCTCGCCGCAACAGGTATCCGCGAATGACGACTGGCAGGATCGGCAATATGTTTTCGCAGTCGGCGAGGATGAGACCAATGCCAGTCTGGTTTTTACGAATTTCAATACGGCGGGGGCGACCTTCTCCCTCGCCAGAATTTCGCTCAAGGACGTTTCCGCTCCCCCGGCGGAGGCCGCGGCGGGCGAAGATTTATCCGCCGATGTAACCCGCTGGCACGGGGAGAACTGGTTCATCAAGGCCAGTCGGGAATACAACGGGCCGGAGGGAAAAGAGGCCTTGAAAATCAGTGCCAGCCAGCCGCAATACAATTTCCTCACCCGCACGTTGGTCTATTCCGCCGAAGTAGACCGAATTGTTTTCACCGGCGAAGCGTTGAGCCAAGGAATCGTGAAAGGCGCGGAGGCCGACCGCGTCGGCCGGATATCGGTTCAGTTTTTGGATTCAACCGGGGAGATGGCCGGGGAGTGGCCGAATCTGGCTTCAAGCCTGTACGGGACTACGGGGTGGACGCCGTATCGACAAGAGCTGAAAGCCCCGGCCGGGGCGATCGGTGTAAAATTGCTGGCCGGAGTCTTTAAAACCACCGGTTCCTTCTTTATCCGCAATGTCCACATGAAAGCCCATGGCCGAAACGGCCAACTGTTGGAGCCGGCGGAACAGGAAGGGGTGATGAACAACACTCAGGACTGGCTGTCCCTGAAAATCGAGGCCGAGGACAACTCGCGGCCACTCGTCTTGGATTATTCCAAGCTGCGTCCAGCGCCGGCGGGGCGGGAGGGTTTTGTAAAAGCGGAAAATGGAAAATTCGCCCTGGGGGGAAAACCCGTCCGCTTCTGGGGAGAGAACGTAGGGAGTTTCATTTTGGATCTGGACCAGACGGGGCTCGCGACTCTGGCCGAATGGCTAGCCCGGACGGGATGCAATCTGGTTCGAACCCCGTTCCTGGACCAATACTGGGGGACCAATATTTTCGCGGCTGGTGCCGACCATACTCAGACCCTTAATCCCAAGAGTTTGGACAAGCTCGATTATTTCCTTTCCGAATGCAAAAAGCGGGGCCTCTACCTCTATTGCGACCTGCTTGTGTATCGAAAATTCAAAAAAGGCGACCAGGTCAGGGACTGGGAAGCCTTGGAACCCAACGCCCCCCTTGCCGGGCAGTTCAACCGCCGACTGATCGAATTACAGAAAGGCTACGCTAAATCTCTGCTTGAGCATGTCAATCCATATACTGGATTGCGTTGGGGCGATGATCCGGTCATCGCGATGACTCTGATCAACAACGAGGCCACCACCTTCTGGTTCGACGGCTACGACAAGCTTCCTCAATCCTATCGGGATGAATTATCTGAGCTGTTTGCCAAGTGGTGCGCGGCCAAACGGATGGAAAGACCCGCCCCGCCGATTCGGGAATTGATGAAAAAGTCGGATGCGACCGTTTTCGCCTTCCTGAAGAGCGTTCAAGACGATTATTTCCGCGAAATGTACGACTATTTGAAGCTTGAGCTAAAAGTCCAATCACTCGTCGGCGGCAGCAATCACTGGGAAAATCACATCGGGGACATCCTGACAAATGCTTCATTCGATTATCTGGATCGGCATTCATACTGGGATCATCCCGCGAGCAGCCCCTACACTGAGCTCGGCGTTTTTCACAATAAATCCATGCTGAAAGGCAAAAACGCCAATCACCTCATCGCCCAAAACGCCCGGCAGAGAGTCTTT
>CAYMGG010000460.1:0-648 GCA_964389915.1 uncultured Planctomycetaceae bacterium | reverse complement strand
CATCTGGCCGCTGCGTCGATTGAGCCGGCGGGCGATGCTGGATGGCAGAGAGTCTTTGGCTTGCCTTTCATCGTCACGGAATGGAACTATTGTTGGCCTAACGAATTCTGCGCCGAAGGGCCGCTGCTGATGGCGGCCAACGGGCTCTTTCAGGGGTGGGACGCGCAGATCCACTTCTGCACGGAGAGCCTGAATTGGGAAGAAAAAATGACCAGTTGCTTCAACACCCGCAACAAACCCCAGATCATTGCGCCACTAGCCGCGTCTGCGTTCATGTGGCTGCGCGGCGATGTCTCGGCCGGCGCAATTAAAACCTTCCCGGTCGACCAGTCAAATCTTAATGCGGGCATGGGCGAGTCCGTTTCTGCCGAAAATTGCCTCGCCTTCCGCACCGGCGCTTACCTCGGAAAAAAAGAAGCGCCCGAGACACCGGCAGGCGCGCCTTTTGGCCGGCAGATATCTTGGCGCGACGAGGGCATTTTCACGGTTGACACCCCCTGCACAAAAGCGGTTCTGGGTTTCGCTGGCGACCAGGAATTCCAACTGGGCTCATGCCGCTTGAAATTTGCGCGGCCGTTCGGCCAGATCATTGTCACCAGTTTGGACAACGAACCGCTCGACTCCTCCCGCCATATTTTGCTTTGCGCC
>CAYMGG010000459.1:0-4371 GCA_964389915.1 uncultured Planctomycetaceae bacterium | reverse complement strand
ATAACGCCAAAAACTGCCTTTTCATTTGCCTATCCATCAGCCTTGCTCCCTTCCCGAAAAACCAGCTCGTTCCATTTTTTGCCAGAGCCAATTATTTGACAAAGACGTTTCCATAGACACTGGATCACCGCAATAACGTGCCCCGTGGTTGACGAATTGAATTTGCCGTGGGGTTCGTTTTGGCTAATTTGGATAAATCAATGAACAATTACTTGGGCTTCTGCGCACGGCCCGGGGGCGCCGCAGAAACCTACTAATTACGAATTTTATTCCTGCGTTACATAAGGTTGGCAAGTAAAAAAGGTTATACCAAAAAGTGGCCGTGGTATCCGATTGACTCCGGCTACAACGAAATATAGTGTCTCCAGAGGCTTGCGGCCCATCCCTAGTACCGTTCCGGACCGCGGCCGTCAAGTACCGCCGCCTATGACAAAGGGCGCGCTGGTCGCACCGGTTTCCCTCCCCCAGGGGGAAGGGCCGGGGTGGAGGAGATGGTCTGGGGCGCGCTCGGTCCTCTCCCTCCCCCCAACAGAATCAAGGAGTGGGATGAACAGCTTCCCCCGGCAATCGTTTCGGACCGCCCTGGTCCATCACTGGTTCGAACGCCGGACCGGGGGCGAGCGCCTGTGTTCCGAATTGGCCGGCCTCTTGGGAACGCCCGATCTCATGGCCCTGGCGATCGATCCGCAGGGGCTCTGCCCGGTTTTGGCCCGCCTGCAACTCCGCGAATCTTTCTTGGCCCGGATTCCCGGGGGCCGGCGCCGGATTCGCTGGGGTCTGCCCTTGTTTCCCGCCGCGGTGTCTCTCTTGCCGACCCGCGCTTACGATCTGGTGATCAGCAGCGATTCCTTTGTGATGAAGGGCGTGCCGCATCCAAAAAACGGCGCGCACGTCTGCTATTGCCATACCCCCATGCGCGCGTTGTGGCCGCAGATTCGCGCGGAGGTCGGCCTCGACGCCGGCAGTCGCGCGCGGGAGGCGGCGCTCGAGATCGCCGGGGCCTATTTGCGCCGCTTCGATCGCGCGGCCGCGCAACGCGTCGATCAATTCGTGGCCAATTCCGAGACCGTGCGCCGGCGCATCGAAGCCGTCTACCGGCGGGAGGCTGTGGTGATCAACCCGCCCGTCGAAGTCGAGCGGTTTCGAATCTGCGCGCCGCAGGATTACTATCTCGCGGTCTCGCGGCTGGTTCCGTACAAGCGGATCGAGCTGGCGGTCCAGGCCTGCACGGCCTTGAAACGTCGCTTGGTGGTGGTGGGGGAGGGGCCGGAAAAGGCGCGGCTGCAAAAACTCGCCGGCCCGGGAATCGAATTCCGGGGGTGGGTTTCGGACGGCGAATTGGCCGAGCTTTACGGCCGCGCCCGGGCTCTTTTGCATCCGGCCTGTGAGGATTTTGGAATTGCCGTGGTGGAGGCGCAGGCGGCCGGCCGGCCGGTCATCGCGTTTGGCCGGGGCGGCGGGGGGGAGACGGTCGCGGCCGGAACGACCGGCCTGCACGTCTGCGGCCAGACGCCGCAAGAGTGGGTCGACTCGATCCGGGAATTTGAGCGATGCGAAGCCCGATTCGATCCCGAGAAAATCCAGGCCCACGCCCGGACCTACTCGGGGGAAAATTTTCGGCAAAAAATGCGGCAACTGCTCGCAAAATTCGGCCTTGACTGAAGCCCGGGGGCGGAGCGCGAATTTTGCCCTGCGAGCCCCGGGCTACGGTCGCCGGCCGGCGGCCGCGTCCTTGATCCGTTGGCGCAGCGCCTCCACCGCGGCGAGGTCGGAGGTGTCGACCATGTGCCCCTCGGCGCGGCGCAACATCTCCCGGGCATCTGCCAGCCGGCCTTGCCCGGCCAGCATTACGCCATAATCGGTCAGAGCCATTACGTTGGCGGGATTATAGGCCAGCGCCTGCAGGAAATTGGTTTCCGCTTCCGCGTATTGCCGCTGCTCGTAAAGCACGTACCCCAGGGATTGATAGGTCCAAGAAAACGGGGTGAACGGCAGTTTCCCCGAACGGGTTTCGGTTTCGTGGATCGCCTCCACGGCTTGGCGCAAAAATCTCAACGACCCTGCAATATCACCGTCCACATACCGAAAATAAGCCGCCTGGGTCAGCGCTTCCGGGTTCCGGGGCGACATGGCCAGGGTTTGCGCCCACAGGGTCCGGGGATTTTGCCACGCCCGGGCCTGACCGTAGGTCGCAAACGCCCCCAACAGGATTACGAGCATAAACGCGACCGTCAGGGCTTTGAAGCCTGGCCGCTCGGCCCGGCGGCTAAGCCAGCCGACCGCCGCCACTCCCATCCCTAGCAGAAGCGGATAGGCCTTGTATTCGACCACCGCCCGGCTGGGCAGCACCAGGTAGGGGAGAAAGTGCGCCAGCGCGAATCCCAGTCCCAGCGTCTCGGGAACCAACCCGCGCCTCAAGGCCGCCGCCAAGGCCGCGCTCCACGCCAGCAGCAGCCCCAGGCCCAAGGCGCCCCCCGCGACCGACGGCGGTTCGGTCAGGTGGCTGATTCCGTATTGCCCGGGAATCGGCACCAGCAAAAGAAAATACCGGAGCACCCCCGCCATCTGCACCCAGAAGTGTCCGGTGATGGTCTGCGCTTGCAGCCGCCGCGCCAGCGGGTCGGCCACGTGGCCTTGATCCAATAAAAAAGGAATCGCCGCCAACAGCGCGGCGCAGAGCAGCCCCGGATACCGCCAGGGGTGGCGAAACAGGAACAACACCAGCAAAAGCATGCCTGCCGCGGGAAAGGTGCCGATTTCCTTGGAGATCAGCGCCCCGGCGAAAGCGCCGCCGCCGACCAGGATCCATCCGACGCGACCGTGCCCGCCGGCCCGAAACGCCCGCGTCAGGCCGATCGTCTCCACCAGGACAAACCCCGCTACCAGAACGGTCGGCCGGCTCCAGACGTAAAGCCCCGGCTCCACAGCGACGGGGTGCAGCATGACGCCGGCCGCGCCCAAAAGCGCCAGGCCGCCGCGCCGGCGCGGCTCGAGTCCGTCCAGGACGAGATACAGCAATGCGCCCGCCAGTCCGCAGCAGATCAGATGCAGACCCAATTGCGTCAGGCGCCACGCCAGCGGCGCTTCTGCCGCGTATAGCCAGGTCAGGGCGAAAGAACCCTTCGGCAGCGCCCGCAGCAGATGCGTGCGCATCGCCGCCCAGACCTTGCCGGCGGGGATCAAGGTATCCGTCGGAATGAACACTTTTTCGTCATAGACGAAAGGACAGTGCATTCCGGGCCAGTACAGCCCGAACGTCAGCGCCGTCAGGGCGACGGCGGCCCCCCAGAGCCACACCCGGCTGACGGAAGGCTCCGGTGAAATCGGGTCTATCGAATTCATGCGCTTGATTCCGTATGGGCCAGTGTCTGTTCGTAAGCCCGCAGCGTTGCCAGCGCCGCGGCGGGCCAGGAATAGGCCGCGACGATGCGCTCGGGCAATTCCGCCGGGGGCGGCTGGCGCCATCCGGCTTCCACCGCGGCGCGCAAGCCGGCCAGGTCGCCCGGAACGAAATACTGGGCGCTCCCGGCGAAGTAGTCGCGCACCGGCGGGCAATCCGGCAGGACCAGGCCGCAGCCCATCGCGCCCGCCTCCAGATTCGCCAGCCCCGGAGTCTCCAACCGGCTGGGGCAGACGTGCAGCCGCGCCCGGGCCAGCCGGCGGAAGATTTCTGCGGGCTCCAGGCGGCCGGCGAAAATGTGCCGCCCGCCGGCCTCGGCGCGGCAGGCGTCGTAATAGCGCCGATGCATCCGCCGCCGGTCGCCGATGAAGGTTACGGAAATTTCGGTGTCGCGCAACGCCCGGATCAGATCGAGCTGGCCCTTGCGGGGATCGAAGTGCCCGACCGAAACCACCTCCGTGCGTTCCGCCCAGGGGCGGATCTGCGTCCGGGCGGCCGCCAGGGCCGCCGGCGAGATTCCGTTCGGAACGACGAAAATCGGCGGCAGCGCGGCCGTCTCCCGCCTGAGCAGCTCCCCCTCGGCGCGGGAATTGGGCAGCACCGCCTGCACCCGCTCCAGCAACCGCCGGCGGCCGGTCCACCAGCCGTCGGCCAGCGCCGCCAGCGCGCCCCGCCGCTCGGCTGCGGAGCGCGCCAGGATCAACCGCGCCAGATTTTTTCCCTCCTCCTGCCACCAGCGCAGGCGCGGCCAGGCCCCCGCGTAGCTTTTGGGGATTCCGTTCTCCGGCCAATAAATCGGGCTGAGCACCAACGGCGTTCGCGAATGCTCCAGCCGCCGCAGGTGTCGGGCGGTCTCGTGGACTCGCTCCAGATGCCACAGGTGAATGCAGTCGAACGCCGCGAGCTCCTCGTCAGTTGCGGGAAGTTCGGCGCGAATTTCGACCCTCACCCCCAGCGGCTTCAACTCCTCG
>CAYMGG010000458.1:0-4482 GCA_964389915.1 uncultured Planctomycetaceae bacterium | reverse complement strand
GGCCACGGTCGCGGCCCTGCGGGCGCGGGCGGTGGAAGCCGGCGAATTGAACCGCTTTTTCGCCTCCGGCTTGAACAAGGCCGATACGCTGCTGGTCCACACCGGCGACCAGCTCAAAACTCTGGCCGCGGCGTTTCCCGACGAGGACATTTTGGCCGTGGTCGACAAGCAGGGCGGCCGCGACCGCTACGCCGCTTTTTTGACCGACCTCTTCGGCGGCGCCTGGTGGGAAACGTTGGCCGAAGGGCGCGAGATTTCAACCTATCGGCTGGCCCGTTCGGCCGGCCGGCTGACGGTCAGCTTCCGGCCGCGGGCGGACGCCGAATCCTTCGCCACCGCCCTGGCCAGCATGACGGCCAAATACCTGCGCGAGCGGCTGATGGCCGGCTTCAACGCTTGGTTCGGTGCCCGCCGTCCGGGGCTGGCCCCCACGGCCGGCTATCCGGGCGACGCGCCGCGTTTCTTGGCCGAAATCGAGTCCGTCATCAACGCCGAAAAACTGGACCTGGTCCGGCTGGTCCGGGAGCGGTAGTTCAGTAGGGCGGCTTAGCCTAAATCCAGTTGTTGCCGGCGCGTTAACTCTGACCGATTCCGGGGAACCTTTTTTGCAAAAAAGGTTCCCCAGGCCCCGCCAAAAAACTCTCACACACACTCTCTCAATCGATCTCGTCTCTGCGAACTTTGCCGCGAATCGAAATTGTAGGCATTCGGAATTCCAGCGACCGCCAATTCAGCGCAAACCCAATTGAACACCTATAAAAAAGTCCTGGGGAACTTTTAGCCCAAAGCTCCCCCGGATTCGGTCGGATCAACAAGAAACAGTATTTATTCCTTGGCGGCCGCGGTAGGGGGTTTTATTTGCCGCCGTCTGCCGGATTGTGTACTCTGTGCACTAGGCGCTGGCTGAAACCGCGGTGTTTGAGGTTTCGGCGGGCGGATCGGAACGAGATGGAGAAGGGGAACGGATGCCGCCCACCTTGAAGCAATTGGCGCTGCGCTGCCTGCGCGAAAAGATCGGCCGCGGCGAACTGCCGCCCGGAGCCCGGCTGGGCGAGATCGCCCTGGCCCAGGAACTGGGCATCAGCCGCACTCCCGTGCGCGAAGCGATCAACCAGCTCGCCTCCGAGGGCTTGGTTGAACTGACCCCCCACGCCGGGGCCTTTGTCCGCCGCCCCAGCCGGGAGGAGATCGCCGAGATCTATGAGTTGCGCGAGGTGCTGGAGAGCCACGCCGCCGCCAAGGCCGCCGTCGCTCCGGACCGCGCCACCAAGGCGCAAGGCTTGGATGACGCCTGCCGCCGGCTGCGGGAATTGCGCAAGAGCGTGAAGGGCAAGAAGGCCGAGTTGACCCCCGAGCAGCGGCAGGAGCAGATCGCCGCGGACTTGGATTTTCACTTCACCCTGCTGGCCCTGGCCGGCAATCGGCGGTTGGAACGGATGATCCGCGAGTTTCGCATCCTTGATCGGGCCATGGCCCCGCACAGCGGCGCGGTGGGGGCCGAGGTGCTCGACAGCGCCTTGGAGTGCCACGAGGCCGTGCGCCAGGCCGTGGCCGCCGGCGACTCGGCGGCGGCCGCCGCGGCCATGCGTTCGCACATCCGCCGGGGCTTGGAAGAAACCCTCCGTCGGTTCGACGCCTGGGACAAGGAGCACCCTTTGCCCGGCGTGCCGGAAGCGCTGCGGGAGTATGTCTAGCCCATGACCCGCGACGATTCGCCGGCCTGCGCGAATTTCGCGCCTGAGCCGCCGGCCGTCCCCAGCCAGGATCTGAGCGACGAGCCGATCCAGGCCTTCTTGAACGGGGGCGGGGCGTACTTCGTGCCCGGTCACGTCCATCCGCATTTCGAGTTGCTCTATCTTTTGCGCGGAGCGCGGAGCTTCCGGCTGGACGGGCGGTCTTATCTGGCCCGGGCCGGCGACCTGATCGTCTTCCGGCCGGGGCAGACCCACGAAGAGAGTTCGGCCAGTGCGGCGATCTCCTTCATCGTGCTCCGATTCTTTCCCGCCCAGTTCGCGGCCGCCGGCATTGTCGTGCCCGACGAACTGCCGCCCGTGTTGCGCCTGCCCAACCGCGAGCGTTTTCTGGAATTGTTCGAACGTTTGTTGGCCGAGCGGCGCGCGCCGCGCTCCGATTCCGACCTGCTCCTGGGCATCGGCCTGTTGGAATTCGTGATCCTGCTGGGTCGGGCGGTGCGCGACCTGGCCCGGGGCGCCGAGGGCGAACGGGCCGAGGGCATGCGCCGGGTCGATTCGGCCATCGCCCTGATGCGCGAAAATCTCAACCAGCCGCTGGGCCTGGAAGAGGTCGCCCGCCGGGCCTTCCTCAGCCCCAGCCGGTTTTCGCATGTCTTCAAGGAGCAGGTCGGCACCCCGCCCAAGCAGTTCCAGATCCGCGAGCGGTTGTCCCGGGCCAAAAAACTGCTGCGCGAAACCGGCCTGCCGGCCTGCGAGATCGCCTCCGCCCTGGGCTATGAAACCTCCTCCTTCTTCAATCGGCAGTTCAAGCAGAAGACCGGCCTCACCCCCGGCGAGTACCGCCGCCAGGCCGGCCGCCGCGCAAAAAAGTGAAATCACTTCGGCAGATTCGTGCCTTTTTTTTCACCCCCCAGGCGGGCTAGAGTGAGCGTATCGGTCGGCACTGGGTGCCGGCCGGCACAATGACGCATCATACACCGACTGCGAAAGGGAAGAGCACATGACCGCGAACTGGCGGAATCTGCGCGAGCGGGTGGACCGCTCCTGGCTGGGCGCCCGGCACTGGACCGAGCGCGTCCTGGCCGAACTGGAATTCGCCGACAATCTTTGTGAATTGCAGCCCCGTCAGGCCGCCGCCTGGCGCAAGCTGATCGATCAGGCCGCCGCGGCCTTCGCCGGCGCGGCCGATTCGGCCGACGCCGCCGCCGTGCGCGCCGCCGCTCTCGAAGCCGAGCGCATCCTCGCCCCCCTGGGCGCCGCGGCCAAGAGCTACACCCTCCACTGCGTCGGCCACGCCCACATCGACATGAACTGGATGTGGTCCTGGCCCGAGACCGTGGCCGCCACGCTCGACACCTTCCGCACCATGCTGCGCCTGCTGGCGGAGTATCCGGATTTCCACTTCTCGCAGAGCCAGGCCAGCGTTTATCGGATCGTCGAGGAGTACGCCCCCGACATGCTGCCCGAGATCGCCGCCCGGGTCAAGGAAGGCCGCTGGGAGGTGACGGCCAGCCACTGGGTGGAGGGCGACAAGAACCTGGCCGGCGGCGAGAGCCTCTGCCGGCACCTGCTCTACACCCGCGAATACCTGGAAGGTCTCTTCGGCCTCAAGCCCGCCGACGTGCCCATCGACTGGTCGCCCGACACCTTCGGCCACGCCGCGACCATGCCGACGTATCTCACCCGCGGCGGGGTCAAGTATCTCTACCTGCATCGTCCCGGCCTGGACGGCCCGGTGCCCGAGGAGCGGCCGCGCGCCTTCTGGTGGCAGGCGCCGGACGGCTCGCGGGTCCTGGTCTTCAACCACGCCCACATCGGCTATAACAGCATTTTTTCGCCGGGCATGTTCCGCCACTCGGTGGATCTGGCCAAAAAGTCCGGACTCAAGGACATGCTCTTCGTCCACGGCGTGGGCGACCACGGCGGCGGCCCGACCCGGCGCAGCCTGGAGACCGGCCTGGACATGCGCGACTGGCCGATCTATCCGACCATTTTGTTCACCACGGCCAAGGCCTTTTACGAAAAGCTGGCCCAGGCCGGCGACCAGCTGCCGACCCTCAAGGGCGAGCTGAACCGCGAGTTGACCGGCTGCTACACCACCGAGACCCTGATCAAGAAGGCCAACCGCTTCTCCGAGAACCGGCTGGTCAACGCCGAGTCCGCCGCCGCCCTGGCCCAGTTGGCCGCCGGCGGAACCTATGCCAAGGCCGACCTGACCGCCGCCTGGCGCGACACGCTCTTCTCCCACTTCCACGACATCCTGCCCGGCTCGGGCGTGCACGACACCCGCACCTTCACCCACGGTCTCTATCAGAAAATCATGGCCTCGGCCGGCCAGATCGAGATCCAGGCCCTGCGGCGGCTGGCCGCCCGGGTCGACACCGCCGCCCAGGCCAAAAGCGAACGCCGGGACCTGCCGGCCCTGTTCGTCAGCGATTCGGTGGGCGCGGGCGTGGGCTTCACCAGCGACAACGGCCGGATCACCGGCTACGACTGTTCCGCCGGCCAGGGCGACCGGCCGTTCCTGATCTTCAATCCCAACGGGCACGACCGGACCGAAGTGATCGAAGCCACGGTCTGGGACAACTCGCCGGCCGGGGCGGTCACTCCGCTCAAGGAACGGACGTTTGTCGTGCGCGACGCTAACGGCCAGGAGCTGCCGACCCAGAAGGTGCGAAACGGCGATTACTGGGGTCACCAATATATGACCCTGGCCTTCCCGGCCGCGGCCGCCGGCCTGGGCTACAGCGTCCAGACTCTGGCCGAAGGCGCGGCCCCGGCCGGGGCC
>CAYMGG010000457.1:0-4491 GCA_964389915.1 uncultured Planctomycetaceae bacterium | reverse complement strand
ATCTGGTCAGCAACCTCCGGGGGGTGGCGCTGTGAATATCAACCAACTCAATCAGAGCATCACCGGGCACAAGAAGCGCACCCGGCGCGGTCGCGGCGCGGCCAGCGGCCTGGGCAAGACCAGTGGTTTCGGCCAGAAGGGCCGCGGCCAGCGGACCGGCAAGAACTATCTGCGCGGCTATGTCGGCGGCCAGAGTAACCTGCGCACCCGGCTGCCAAAGCGCGGTTTCAGCAACGCCGACTTCAAGGTCGAGTACGTGCCCGTCAATCTTGAGTTCCTCGAGAAGAATTTCGAGTCCGGGGCGGTGGTCGGCCCGGCCGAGATCAACGGCAAGGGCATCAGCGTCCGGCGCGGGGATCTGATCAAGATCCTGGGCGTGGGCGAACTGACCAAAAAGCTCACGATCAAGGCCCATGCTTGCAGCCAGGCGGCCGCCGCGAAGATCGAAAAGGCCGGCGGCAAGCTTGAAGCGCTGCCCAACCAGCGGGCCGAGAAACGGGCCAAGAAATTGGCCGCCGCGGCCAAGGACGGCGAATAAATGTTTGAAACCCTGGCCAAGATCCTCAACGTCAAGGAACTGCGCGGCAAGCTGATCGCCACGGCGCTGCTCTTGGTGGTCTTCCGGATCGGCCGGTTCATCCCCACGCCGGGCATCGACGTCGCGGCGGTCACCGATTACATGAGCAAGCTGCTCACCCAGGGCGGGGCGATGGGCCGGGTGGTCTCGATGGCCGATCTCTTCACCGGCGGCGCCCTCTCCTCGGGCGCGATCTTCGGCCTGGGGATCATGCCTTACATCAGCGCTTCGATTATCTTCCAGTTGCTGGTGGCGATCGTGCCCAGCCTTTCGCGGATCGCCCACGAAGGGGCCACCGGCCGCAAAAAGATCACCCAGTACACCCGGTTGGCCACGGTCGGGCTCTGCCTGATCCAGTCCTTCATGCTCTGCCGGATGCTGCTGGCCAGCAACACGGGGCAGGGGATGAGCTTCGTCTCGCCCTATGTCTCGGCAACGGAATTCTATTTTTACGGAATCTTCTCCCTGACCGTAGGGACGATGTTCCTGATGTGGCTGGGCGAACAGATCGACGAGTTCGGCGTCGGCAACGGCGTCTCCCTGCTGATCATGGCCGGCATCATCTCGCGCCTGCCCGGCATGGTCCACATGATCGCCTCCGACCTCTCCAGTTCCAATGCGGGGGCGGGCGACATGACTTTGGGCAAGCTGGCGGTGGTCCTGGTCCTGTTCGTGGCCATGACCCTGGCGGTGGTGCTCATCACCCTGGGCACCCGGCGGGTGGCGGTGCAGCAGTCCAAGGCCACGCGCGGCCGGCGGGTTTACGGCGGCCAGCGTCAGTTCCTGCCCCTGCGGGTCAACCAGGCGGGCGTGATTCCGATCATCTTCGCCCAGTCGATCATGTACGTGCCGGTGCTGTTCTTTGGCTATCTGGACCGGACCTGGAATCTGAACCTGGGGCCCTTCTTCGGCAACGGTGCGTTCTGGCACACGGTCTTCTACGTCGTGCTGATCATGTTCTTCTGCTATTTCTACACCGCCATCACCTTCAATCCGAACGAGATGGCCGACAACCTCAAGCAGAGCGGCATGTACATCCCCGGCATTCGGCCCGGCAAGCGGACGGCCGAGCACCTGGAAAAGATCATGACCCGGATCGCCCTGGCGGGGAGCATTTTCCTCTCCTTCGTGGCGATCGTGCCGCAGTTCGTCAACAACGGCCTGGGGGTCGATTATAGTGTCAGCGACATGCTGGGCGGCACGGGTCTGTTGATTGTCGTCGGTGTGGCGCTCGACGTGGTGCAGCGGATCGAGAGCTATCTGCTGATGAAGAACTACGACGGCTTCGGCGTGGGCGGGGGCCGCCTGCGCAGCCGGCGGCAATACTAGCAAAAGGGGGCGCAGCGGGCTTTGACGCGGACGCCGTTTTCGCTTTACAAATCGCCGGCAGAGATCGCGGTGATGCGCGAGGCGGGGCGGATTACGGGCAAAGCCCTGGAACTGGCCGAAAGCCTGGCCCGTCCGGGTGTCACGACCGGGGAGATCGACGCGGCGGTGGAAGCGCTCATCCGGCGCGAAGGCGGAATTCCCGCCTTTCTCGACTACCCCAGTCCGACGCCGGGCGTGCGGCCTTTTCCGGCCTCCATCTGCGCCTCGGTCAATGAAGAGGTGGTGCACGGGATTCCCGGCCCCCGGGTGCTGAAGGCCGGCGACATCATCGCCATCGACGTCGGGGTGTGCAAGGACGGCTACTTCGGCGACGCGGCCCGGACTTACGCCATCGGCGAGGTTTCGCGCAAGGCCCAGAAACTGCTCGAAACGACCGCCAAGTGTCTGGAACTGGCCCGAAACGCTTTTCGCCCCGGCCAGGAGCTGCGAAAAATCTCGCAAGCTATCCAGATCGAGGCGGAAGGCAACGGTTTTTCAGTAGTGCGGCAGTTCGTGGGCCACGGCATTGGCCGGAACATGCACGAACCGCCTCAGGTGACGAATTTCGACTCCAAGGACCCCGCGGGGCGGACGTTGTTGAAGCCCGGCTTGGTGATTTGTCCGGAGCCGATGCTCAACGCCGGCAAGTCCGAGGTGCGGGTCGCGGCCGACGGCTGGACCGTGCTCACCAAGGACCGGAGCCTGTCGGCTCATTTTGAAGATACGCTGGCCTTGACCGAGCAGGGGGTCGAAGTTCTGACCCGGGCCGGTTGACCGGCGACAAAGAGACGAACCATGGCGAAAGAAGAATCCATCTCCGTAGAAGCGACGGTGCGCGAAGCGCTGCCCAACGCCCAGTTTCGCGTGGAATTGGAAAACGGTCATATTGTCTTGGCGCACATTTCCGGTAAAATGCGCCAACATTTCATCAAGATTCTGCCCGGCGACAAGGTGACGGTGGAGATCTCGCCTTACGATTTGACGAGAGGCCGCATCACCTATCGCGGCAACGTGTGAAGCGCAAGGAGTCAGTTATGAAAGTCGGCCCGTCGGTCAAGCGTCGTTGCGAGCACTGCCAGATGATCAAGCGGCGGGGAGTGCTCCGGATTGTTTGCAAGGCCAATCCCCGGCACAAAATGCGCCAGGGTTGAGTGAGCGAAGCTCCCAGGAGGGTTTTTCGTGCCAAGAATCCTAGGTATTGACATCCCCAACGACAAGCCGGTGCGGATCGCGCTGCGCTACATCTACGGCGTGGGGCCGAAGACGGCCGATGAGATTTGCGAGACGGTCGGGATCCCGGCCAACCGCAAGGCCAAGGACCTGACCGACGACGAGCTCGGTATCATCACCGGCCTGCTGGATAAAAAATACGTGATCGAAGGCCAGCTGCGCCGGCAGATCATGCAGAACATCGCGCGCCTGAAGAAGATCGGCTCCTACCGCGGCATTCGCCACGGTCGCGGCCTGCCGGTGCGCGGCCAGCGCACGCGCACCAACGCGCGTACGCGCAAGGGCAAGAAGAAGACCGTGGCGGTCAAGAAGAGCGTCAAGGCCATGCGTTAAGGACCGGCGGGCGTTTGGCGGCGGGGCCGCCGGAGCGCCGGTCGGGACTGGGCCTGGGCGGGGATACGGAGCAGGCGGACGGGAGTATCGTAAATGGCAAAGCGTTATCGCAAGAAGAAAGCCAAAAAGACGGTGGCCAAGGGCGTGGCCCATATCAAGGCCTCGTTCAACAACACCATTATCACCATTGCAGACATCTACGGCAACACCATCGTCTGGGCTTCGGCCGGTACGGCCGGCTTCCAGAACAGCCGCAAGAGCACGCCGTTCGCCGCGCAGCGCACCGCTGAGAGCGCCGCCGAGAAGGCGATCAAGATGGGGATGCGCGAGATCGAGATCCAGGTCAAGGGCCCGGGCGGCGGACGCGAGAGCGCGATCCGCGGTCTGCAATCGGCCGGACTGGTGATCAAGGCCATCGAGGACGTCACGCCGCTGCCCCACAACGGGTGCCGGCCGAGAAAGCGCCGCCGGGTCTAGCCCCGGCGTTCGCGGACGGGACGGTCCCGAGCTTATATCCTTAGTACGCTGCCGGACGAAGAGCCCTTGGGCGACGATGGACCGGCGGTCGGCCTAGGTACAGTCTGAAGACGAGCGGTCGGGCGCGAGGCGGAGCGGGAACATGCCGCCCTGGCGACGAAAGACGCTCTTTTCAGGCAAGACCTAATCAGGAGAAGAGATTAATGCGCATCCGGTGGAAAGGGTTTGAACTTCCCACACGTGTGGTCATTGACGATGCGAGCAAAACCGGCGAATTCGCCAAGTTTGTGGTCGAACCATTCGAGCGCGGCTACGGCATCACGGTCGGCAACTCGCTGCGGCGGGTGCTGCTGAGTTCTTTGGAGGGCACGGCCCCGGTTTCGGTGCGGATCGACGGCGCGGCCCACGAGTTCGCCTCCCTGCCCGGGGTCGTCGAGGACGTGATCAACATCGCCCTCAACGTCAAGGGGCTGCTGGTCAAGTTCGACGGCGACGGTCCGGAATAC
>CAYMGG010000456.1:0-4539 GCA_964389915.1 uncultured Planctomycetaceae bacterium | reverse complement strand
CTGACCACCGGGATGATCCTGCTCGGTTTGTTTGCCGTCCGGCCCGGCCAGGCCGGCGAAGCCGAACCTTTCAGTCAGGAGTTGGCGAACTTTGATTTCAATAACGCCGCCGCCCTCAAGGACTGGCACCTCGCCGCCGCCCCTCAGGCATATCTGGCCGGCCCGGACGGCGCAAAGGGGCTGGGCCGGCTGCGCCTGGAGGCGGGTAAGACCGCCGCATCCAGCTCCAGCCCAAGCGTAAACATCCCGATCCAACCCGCCGGCGAAGTCGCCCGAAAGCGGGTAGTGGTGCTGCGCTTTTCCGCCAAAACCCTAGGGCCGGCGGGAACCGAGCTGACCGTCCGGATCTTGCAGCGCCAGGCCGCCAAGGGCTATCCCCAGTTTCCCGCTTGGCCGTATCCGCGCTGGCTGGCCAATGTCGACGCGATCCATAGCTCCGATTTCCTGGTCGTTCGCCCTGCCGCGGACGGGCAGGAATTCACCGCCCGCGGTTGGTTGGCTCCCGACGCCGGCTGGCTGAGCATTCAGCTGGAGGCGAAGGCCAACGCCGAGGGGGCGGCGATCCTGCTGGACGATTTGCGCCTGGAGCTGCTGCCGGTGGTGTTTCATTCCGCATCGGCCAACCAGATTTTCACGGCCGAGTCCGGCCGGCTGGAGGCGGTGGTGCCCCAGGCCGACCGGCTGCGCCAAGGGAATATCCGGATCGAGGATGAAGGCGGGCGGACGGTGCGGGAACTGACCCTGGCGCCGGGCCGGGCCGTCACCGCGATTGAGCTGCCGGCCGGCTACTCCCGCCTGACGCTGGAGGCGACCTATGCCGACGGCGTAAAGCTGCGCCAGACGACCGCCGCCGCCGTGATCGGCCGGGTTCCCGATTTCGACCAGCGGCGGAATTCTTCGGTCGGCGTGGTCGGCGGCACCTATTTGAGCGAATACTCCGGCGTAAGCTGGGAGCGGACCTTCTGCGGCCTGCCCAAGCCGGTGCAGAAGGACGGGCAGTTCGATTTTGCCGCGCCCCTGGAATCCCGCCCGGTCGCGCCCGGCGCTTTGCGCTACATCCGCTGCTTCTGGTACCCGCCGGCCGAACTGACCCAGGTGCCGGCCGGGGTCAAGGCCGGCTCGCACGACGCCTATCTGCCCAAGGATTGGGACGAGTTCAAGCGCTACGTCGAATGGGCGGCCGCCGGCCGGTTGAAGAACAATCGGACCGCCTGCGTCGAGGTGATCAACGAACCCGACGCCGGCCACTGGAAGGGCACGGACGCCGACCTAGTCAAGTATCACGCGGTCGTGGCCCAGGCGGTCAAGGCCGTGCTCCCCGAGGTCCGAGTCATCGGCCCCTGCTATTACAGCATCCGCCTGGGCGACCTCGACCGGCTGGTCAAGCTGGGGCTGCTGGATCAGCTCGACGGTCTGGCGGTGCATTCGTATGTAAGCAACAACGCCGAACCGGAGGGGGATTTCATCGACGGGTTTGTGGGACTGAAAAAATATCTGGCCGGGTTGGGCCGGCCGGACTATCCCGTATACCTGACCGAATTCGGCTGGTCCACGGCCGCGGGCAGCATCGTCTCGCCGGTGGACGAGCTGACCCAGGCCCGCTATCACGTCCGCGCCCAGCTCCTGCTGGCGGCCGTGGGCATCGAGGCGGTCTGTGCATTCATCATGGATTACGGCCAAGCGCCCAATCCGGGCGAGTACCACTTTTCGCTGGTCCGCCAGGACGGCACGCCCAAGCCGGCCTATGCCGCCCTGGCCCAGGTCGCCCGGCAGCTGACCGAAGCGGAGAAGGGCAGCGCCCGCTGGCTGCGGTTGGCGCCGGCCTGCCATCTGGTCCATTTCCGCACCCCGGGCGGCGTTCTGCTCGCCCTCTGGCACACGCGGCAGACTGGCCGCGTCAGCCTGCCCGCCGGGACCGCGGCGGCGAGCGCCGACATCACCGGCCGGCCGCTGGAGATCGGGGCCGACGGGCAGTTCGAGATCGGGCCCAGCCCGGTCTTTCTCTCCCTGTCTGACCCGAGTTTCGCAGACCTGGCGCGTTTGGAGCCACGCGAGATCTACCATGGGCAGGAGGTGGAGTTGCCGTGGGACGAATGCCTGTTGCCGCCCGAACTGGCCGGGCGCGCCAAAGGCCGCAAATTCAGCGTCGACCTCCAGGTGCCGCCGGGCGAATATCTGCTGATCGGCAAAAGCGCCGCCGGCTGGCAGGTCCTGCCGCTGCGCGTTCGCTCGCCGCTGAAGATCGTCAAGAGCGAATGTCGCTGGGACGGGCTGAAGCCGCGCCTGGAGGTGGAGGTCGGTTCGGAATTGGGCGCACCGGCCGAGGTGCAGATCGCCTTCAAACCCGAAAACGCCCCCGATCTCTTCTGCGCCCCGGCGACGCTTCGCCCGCGGGAGAACCGGACCTTCGAGCTGCCGCTGGCGGCCTTGGCCGGCGGAACGCGCTACCGGGGGGAACTGCTGGCCGAGACCCGGGTGGGCGAAACCTATCACGCCGACCGGCAGAACCTGGAGCTTACGCTGACCCCCTGCGCATCCTGCGCCGGAGCGGAGCCGGTCTGGGCGGAGGTGCCGGTAATCGACTTTTCGCGTTGGGATCCGTTCCGCGGTTCGGGTTCCTGCGAAGCGCTGGCGCCGGCCGACTGCTCGGCCACATTGCAGGCGGCTTATACACCCGACGCCCTGCGCCTGTTGGTGCGCGTCCGCGACGACCGCCAGGTTCAGACCCAAGCCGATCCGGCGGCCATCTGGGCCCAGGACTCGCTCCAGATCGCTTTCGACGTGGACCGCGACCGGCCCTGGAAGGTCAATTCCTGGGACAATTACAACGGGCATCGGGTCCTGGAATACGGTGTGGCCCGGGGCGAGTCCGGCCCCGTGACCTACCGCTGGATCTCATATTCCCAGCTGCCGGCCAAGACGGCCGAGACCGGGATTCAGGCCCGAATTGTCCGCGAAAACGACGTCACGGTCTACGACCTGACCTTCCCCTGGCCGACGCTCTCCCTGTCGGCCGCGCCGGCGGCGGGCTCGACCTTCGGCTTCTCCCTGGCGGTGAACGATTTCGACGACCGCCAGACCGGCCGGCACGGCCTGCGCCTGTACGGCGGCATCGTCGAAGGCAAGAATCCGGAAAAATTCGGGGCCTTGTGGTTCTGCGCCCCGGCGGCCAGATAGCCCCGGCTTCAGATGTCGGGGAAGAGCAGCCAGGGACAGCCGCCGGCGGCGCGATGTTTGAACTGCGCGGGGCTGACGCCGCAATAGCGCTTGAACAGGCGGCTGAAGTTGGCGGCGTTGCTGATCCCGAACCGCGCGGCCAGCGCCTTGCCGGACAGATTTTCACTCAGCAGCAACTGGGCGGAGTGGCGGGCTTTCAGCCGGTTGAAATAGGTCATGGGCGGCTCGCGCAGTTCGGCGCGAAACACCCGGCAGAGATGCTCGGTGGTGATGCCCAGATGACGGGCGAGCTCGAACGAGCCGGCCGGGGATTCGACGTTTTCACGCATGTACGCCAGCGTCCGTTGGACCAGGGCGTGGCCGGCGGTCGAATCGGACCGGTCTTCTTGCGCGCGCAACAATTCCACAAACAGGCCGTTGACCAGCGCCAGCCCCTGGTGCCGGGGCAGGACGAGTTCGGCCTGGTTCTCGCTCAACAGCCGGGCGCAGGCCTGAAGAAAACTCGAACCTTCGGGCAACGGCAGCACCGGCCCGTAGGCCTGGGTCAAAGCCCGCACCCCCTTCTCCCCGCCGAAAAAGATCAGATAGACGAACCGCCAAGGCTCGGTCTGGGCGCAGGGATAGTAATAGGCCGTCCGCGGGTCGGCCAGCGAGCAGAGAAAGCCGTGCCGAGCCTCCACCCGCCATTCCCGGCGGCCGAGACGGAAAACGCCGGCGCCGGCCAAGGTGTATTGGAAGACCTGCAACCCCCGCGAGTGCCGCCGGTGGCGGCCTTGCCAGACGTAGGACTCGTCGCGGGCGCAATCCACCCCCAGGCGGCAGGGGCCGGGCCATTCCGGCCGGGGCTCCGGCAGAATCCGCAAGCCGATCGACCGGGGTTCATCTAGATCAAATAATGACATAACTTGTCAGCTCCCAGCTATGGTTGATCCCATTATCAGCGCATAAAGTGGAGATATGCGCAGCCGAGTGAAACATCTTTTAATCAAATTATGATAAGGAGTCAACCATGGTCCCGCAACTGGCCCCGGTCCGCCCCTGGAACGAAGGCGAGCCCCGAATCCACGCTCCGGCCGTCTACGGCGCCTCGGCCGGCAAGCCCTTCCTCTATGCCATCCCCGCCACCGGGGCGCGGCCCCTGCGCTTTGCGGCCGAGGGGCTGCCGGCCGGATTGAGCCTGGAGCCGTCGACCGGCCAGATTCGCGGCCAGGCCCAAACCGAGGGCGATTTTCGCGTCCGGCTGACGGCCGCGAACGCTCACGGTCGGGCCGAACAGGAAATAGTCCTGGCTTTCGGCCGGGGCCTGGCCCTGACCCCGCCCCTGGGCTGGAACAGCTGGAACGCCTGGCGGGCCCTGGTCGG
>CAYMGG010000455.1:0-4561 GCA_964389915.1 uncultured Planctomycetaceae bacterium | reverse complement strand
CCTGTCTGACCAAGTCCGCCAATTGGGGGATTGACTCCCCTTGGATGTATTACGATACCTCGTACGCGAACAAATGGTGCTCGGTCAGTCTGCAGCCCTTCAAGGAACTCGCGCTAGTCATTGGGACGGCCGCTTAATCCGCTTTTCTGCTGCCATGAAAGGGGGGAAGGCCGGCTATATCGGCCTTCCCCTTTAGAGTTCGGACAAAACAGCTTCAGGCGACCGCGTACTGGCCCCGTCCGGAGCGGACGATTTTCTTGCCGGACACCAGTTTGGACAGGTAAGTGCCCAGGGCGTTAACCACGATGTCGCGCGCGCGCAGGGCCTGATCGATATCCTTAACCGATAGCGTCCCGCCTTGGGTGAGGATTTCTACGACGGCTTCGGAGACGCCGGCCTGCTTCTTGGCTCTCTTAGCCTTACGTGTCTTAGGGGGCTTGGGAGTCTTGTCCGCCTTGGCTTTGGCGGGGCGGCCACGTCTCTTGGCCTTGCCGACCTTGGCTGGGCGCCCGCGCTTCTTGCCGGTGGTGGGCTTGGCTTCGCCGCCCAGATCGGCGATGGCCTGGAGGACCTTATCTAGCTGAGCCTGGATCTTGTCGCGCTTGGCTTCCAGCTTCGTCAGTTTTCCGCCAGCCTGCTTTTCCTTGGCCGCCAGCAACTGTTTGATTTCGCGGACAGACAATTGAGCGAGGTTCAGTCTTGCAGCCTTCCGAGCGACTTTCTTCCGTGCCATGCTTTTCTCCAGATTTCGAACGACAGGATAAATTGGCTGATTCGCCAGAATCGAGAGGCTTTTGTCCTGCGGATGATTCAGGTTGCTAACAGGCTTTTCATCATAATGATTCCACTTTCGGCTTCAATAATATTTCGGCAGAATCTTGAACAAAACGGAGGTAAATCATGCGCGATTCTGATCTGGCCGATACACAAAGACTGGAAGAGGTTGGTAGGATTTTGTCCCTTGGCGCTATCCGGCTTTGGCAAGAAAAAGCACAAAAGGCATCAAAAAAGCCCCTTGCTGCCGGGCTCAAAGCCGGGCTCATTGTCCGTGGCGGAGAAAAGTTTGCATGGGTCAAACGCCCGCCGAGTGGTCCGGCGCGAACTTCTCTCAATTGATCGGAAAGGAAATCGTCATGGCCCGGGCATTGGTGGCGCAAATCTCGGAATTGAACCGCATGCCGTTCGAGGAACTGCGAAAGAAATGGGAAGCGCTTTACGATGGACCGTCACCGAACAGTTCCAATCGTAAGCAAATGGTGGCGCGGTTGGCCTACCGTATCCAGGAATTGGCCTTCGGCGGATTATCGCGCGAGGCCCGGGACAACCTGGACAAGATTGCCGAGGTGGATTCATTCATCGGCGAAAACAACAAACCCACTGGGCGCAACACCAGCGTAGCTGTTCCCGGCACCAAGCTTATCCGCGAGTGGCAGGGCAAACGGATCGAAGTGACCACACTCGAAAAGGGCTTCGAATATGCCGGCAAACGGTATCGGTCATTGACGGCCATCGCCACGGAAATCACCGGCACCAAGTGGAACGGTCCGGACTTTTTCGGCCTGCGCCATAAAGATGAGAATGGCAAAGCTGGCGAGCTTGCCGCTTCGGACTTGACATCCGCCGTGAGGGATAATTAATGAACGCGATCGCAGCAAAGCCCAAATTTGTCCGTTGCGCCATATACACCCGTAAGTCGAGCGAAGAAGGGTTATCGCAAGAATTCAACTCGTTGGATGCTCAACGCGAAGCGGCAGAAAACTACATTAGCAGCCAGAAACATGAAGGCTGGCGCTTGCTGCCGGAGCACTATGACGACGGTGGCTTCACCGGCGGAAATATGGAGCGCCCGGCTTTGGTAAAATTGCTCAAAGATATAGAACGGGGGCGGATTGATTGTGTTGTAACTTACAAAGTTGATCGTCTTTCGCGTTCGCTTTTGGATTTTGCCATCTTGATGGGAACTTTCGACAAGCATAATGTGACTTTCGTGAGTGTAACACAACTGTTTAATAGTACAACGCCGATGGGCAGGCTCACTTTGAACATCCTCTTTTCGTTTGCTCAATTCGAACGCGAGATCATCGGTGAACGTATCCGCGACAAGATCGCTGCCGCCAAGCGCAAGGGCAAGCATACCGGTGGCGCACCGATTCTGGGTTATGACATTAAGGATTCAAAATTAGTCGTGAATCCGCGTGAAGCCAAAACCGTGCGCGATATCTTCCGCCGGTTTTTGGTATTGCGCAGTCCCCTCAACCTGGCCAAGGAACTGAATGAGCACGGCATTACCTCCAAACGCTGGACCACCAGAAAGGGTAAAAGACGCACCGGAGTTCCCTGGAACAAGACCACGATTTACAACCTGCTCACCAATCGCAAATATATCGGCGAGATCACCCATTATAAACAGGTCCACAAAGGCGAGCATGAAGCCATCATTGACGCCAAAACCTGGGAGCAAGCGCAGGATGTCTTCCGGGAGCACAACCGCGTCCGGGCTAATGCCACGCGCAGCCATACCCCAGCCTTATTGAAAGGCATTCTCAAGTGTGGCCACTGTGGTGGCTCGCTGGGCATTACCTATACCCGCAAGAACGGGCGTACATATCGCTATTATCAATGTACTATGGCCAGCAAGAAGGGATACGATTCCTGCCCGGTACGCAGTATCCCGGCGGGCGAAATCGAACGGGCGGCGGTACAGCAGATTCGGGAAATTCTGCGCGCTCCTGAAACCTTGGCCATGGCCCATCAGGCGCTGTCTGAAGAACGCACTCAGCTTGAGGTAATCCAATCACTTGAACCAAATGACTCCATAGATGCATCGACTGAGTTAACTGATCTACCCGATCAGAAAGAATTCGCTCTGGCATTGGGTGACGTGGATGCAGTGTGGGAGCACCTTTTCCCTGCGGAACAGGCCCGCATCTGCCGGCTTCTGACCGATACGATTACGGTCCGCAGCGATGGAATTGACCTGCGGCTACAGACTTGTGGTCTACATACACTATTTGCGGATGTGCAGCAAAAAAACGGAAATTTGGATGAACCAAAAACCGGCGGGAACGGGGCCTGGTGAGATTAGCGCCAATGTTTACAGTCAAAACAGGGCTGGCGCCCCGGGACAGGGATCTCTAGACCCGGTATTTGGAGAGAGGCGCACCGTTCCCGCCAGTAAAGAATATACGTGGAAAACAATTTGGCGTCATTGAAAAAATGGCGCTAGCCAGAAAGGGTACTAACGTGCTAGAAGATATAAAGTTACTTAATAACGGCAAAATCATCGAAATCCATATTCCCATGAAATTCAAGCGCCGCGGCGGACGTAAGGAAATCATCCTGCCGCCCGGCGTACAGCCGAAGAAACCGCCAACAGCACTGCAACTCGCCTTGGCCCGGGCTTTCCGCTGGCAGAAGCTGATCGATACGGGGGAGGCGGACTCAGCGTCTGACCTGGCGCGTCGTCTGGGATTGGATTTCTCGCTGGTCGCCCGCATTCTCCGCCTTGCTCTGCTGGCTCCAGATATCGTCGAGGCTATTCTTGATGGACGCGAACCTGGTAACCTTTCGCTGGTTGATTTGCGCCGCCCTTTGCCGACGCTGTGGGAAGAACAGCGGCAAATGTTAGGCTTTCCGGCACATGATTAACTGAAGCGAGAGACAAGTTTAGTTCAGAGACCGCTTCCGCATCCTAATCCCTCCCATCCTGCCAACAGGTAATCGCCTTCGGTCCCGTACGCGATTAGTCGGAAGGCGTAGGGGACCTGTTCCACATAGAACTCGCAGATGGCCTCTGTGAGATGCCTGCCCCCATTCATTTCATGCGTCTCGGCAGTGGTGGCCCTTGCCGAGGAGCTGTGGGCGACAGAGTACCATCATGCTGGCCACGAGCACAATGAGGGTAAAATCATCGCCGTTTGTGAATTGCCCCTCGGCCGAAGCTGAGGGGCAATTCGTTGATTAGCTTTATCTTTTCCCGTCAAATGGTGTTATTTGTACGAAAAAACACCCCTAGTTCGCATTGACCGGTTACAATCGACATACTTACTGGAGAAGCTCTTCCAGAAGCCAGTTTTAGCTTTCTTTCTCCCTCGATCTGCAGCAATTCCCGCTATGGCAAGCCCTGACAAGATTGCAGGAACACAGATCAGAGTTTTTTCGACACAACTGTCGGCTTCATCATGCCCGGGACTTTGTGGCGCATAAAGCTATAAACATCCCAGATCAGTCGCTCGCCTTCCTCGGCGAACAGGCTCTCCAGATAAGCGGTCGCATACAGGACCAGCTCCCGCTTCTCCCGCGCGGCCGGGTCCAGCTTCTCGGGCGGCACCGAGCACAACTGCTGCATTTCCACCTCGAAGCCCTGGAGCTTTTCCTTGAAAACTCCGACCACGTCCTCGCCGGCCCGCCGGTAGACGGCGACCAGTTCCGCCTCCAGTTCCGCTTCCAACTCCTGGTCGCTGCTGCCTCCGGGCTGCAATTTGTCGATCGTCGCCTGAATCCTCGAGCGTTGTGCGGCGTTCGAAATTCGGTTCAGAAAAGCGATTTATTTCCGTAGCGG
>CAYMGG010000454.1:0-4570 GCA_964389915.1 uncultured Planctomycetaceae bacterium | reverse complement strand
CAGTTGCGCTTCAGGCCATCTCCCCCACCCCGACCCTCCCCCGGAGGGGGAGGGAGACCCACGTATTATATATCCACGTTATTACCTGGGACTCGCTGGCTATCGGCTCCCACAGCTTTCGCTCCGCCTTGTCAGGCATTGATTTGAGCTTACAATGCCTAAATCCTACTTCCAACAAAAAGTGGACAACTATTTAAAGTTGTCCACTTAGTGATATCTTTTTTGTCTTTATATAGATAATGCTATCTATATATCACCCAAACCGGAGCCTCGCTCTTAATTCCATAGACAGTAGGCGAACGGAAATCATGGATTTTACCAGCTCCTTTAGGCTTTTCACCGTGCTCAATCGACTGCCGCAGGCCAGAAAATTCTTCGGCCGCCCGCAGTCCCCGCCGATTCATGATAATGGCCGCCTGCCAACTCTGATCGCTGACAAACACCGCCTTCTCCGGCAGCCAACCGCAGAAGCTGAGGAACTGCCCCATGCGCTCGCCGCAACCGACCAGCTGTAGCCGAGGCTCGTCCGTAGAATAACGTTGCCGCAGCTGCCGGCGAAAATCAGCCAACTCCGCCCGGTCCAGAGTGGTGGCCCAATAGGCCGACTCCAAACCCAATTTCTTGGCCCCGGCCGGCCCGCCGATCAGCGGCGAATAATACGAGAGATTATCGCTAATGCCAAACTGCCCGGCCAACGCCAGGGCACCGGCTACCAGCAGGCCGCACAACTTGCTCCAGGTTAGGGATTTATCCCCCCAACTCCAACGCGACGCCACCCACTCCGCGCCGGCCATCCAGGCTGCGGCAGCCGGCACGCAGAACAAAGGCACGGCCGGCAGGAACAAACGCACCCCGTCATAAGCTACTGACCCCGGCAATATGGTGGCCAGGGGCAAAGCCGCACCGCCCACGACGGCCAGCCAGATCGGCCCGCGCCGCCACCAGCCCGTCCGCCAGAACCCCAGCCCCACGCCCAATCCCAGCGTCACCGCCAGCGGCCAGGTGGCCAGCAGCATGACCGGCGCATAATGCCAGGGCGGCGCATCCGTGCCGAAAGTAGCACCATAAATTTTTCCCAAATACAAAACCGGAGCCATTTTATGTTGAAAAGACCAGGCTAGATAATTAACCAGCCGCCGCCCCAGATCAGCCCACAGCCAGGGCCAGAGCGCTAACATTCCCAAACCACTCAAGTTAACCAGCAGCCAATGCCCGCCGATCTGACGCCCTGAAGCGGTGCGCAAATCGGTTTCTGTCGCCGGCAGCCCCCACCGCCCTCCGGCCAGCCAGACCAAGAAAACTCCGGGCAAAAGAATGGCCGTAAACTTTGTCAGAAAAGCCAGCCCCAGCGCCAAGCCCGGCCAGAACCACGCCGCCAGCCAACCCAATGAAGCCTCAGGTGCGCGCGGTTTCCAAGCCCACTGGAAAGCGACTAATGTCCAAATCCAAAAGCAGGTTAACGGCATATCGAGCGTTGCCAGCAAGCCATGCCCCAACAGTCGTGGGCAACCGGCCGCCAACAAAACGGCCAAGCCAGCCGACCATCGCCCCAACGGCCGGGCCAGAAACCACAGCCCGACGAACATCAAGCCGGCTAGACAACCGACTCCGGCCCGCGCCCCCAATAAGAAGCCGGCCCGATCACCGCTCCCGGCCAGCCAGCCAATCTCCCCCAGGCCCATTATTATTTTGGCTAGCGGCGGATGTTCATGGTTCAAGCGCCAACGTGTCTGCCCGGGTTCGGCCTCGATCAGCCCCAGATAATAGGCCCCGGCCACGGCATAGGTGGGTTCATCCCAAGTGGCCCCGCAGCCGCCATTGGCCAGGTTGGTGTACCCCCAAATGCCTGCTGTCAGCCCGATCAACAGGACTGGCCAGGTCTCAGCCCAAACCAACTTCCGAATTATGTCGACAATCATCTAAAATTTACCCTATTAAATAACTTAAACCGCGTCTTCTCATTATCCACAAAGTCATTACAACTATTCAATACGTTTTTTTGAAAACATTTATACGATAAATAGCTTGCATAAACTCGTTCTTGAGGCTTACTGAAATATAGATAGGAACCAGAAAAATGGCCCTTAGCCGCGAAAAAAAACTCGCTCGCCTCGCCGGCCGACAATTCGGCCTGTTCACCGCCAAGCAAGCCGTGGCCTGCGGCTATAGCGCCGACAATCACCCCTATTGGTATCGTATCGGCCAGTGGATTCACCTGGACAAAGGAATATATTGCCTACCCGCCGCCGCCGGGCCAGAGAAAAATATCGCCTCAGCCCAATCGCTTTCCTCTACCGCCCAACCCGGCGAACCGAACCCAGAGGCCCGGACTCGGACCGAAGACGAATTGCGCATCCGGAATCTGCTGCGCTGGTTGCTCTGGAGTCGTGACCAGCATGACCGCATCGAAGCGGTCATCAGCCACCGTTGGGCTCTGGCCTGCCACGGCGCTCTACCCTGGCCGGCTTCCGACGAGCCGCTTGACCTGCGCGTGCCCAAGGATTTTCGCAAATCGCCGCCGCCCGGCGTCCGGCTTCATCGCGGCCTGCCCCCCGCCGCCGAAATCGCCAGCCTCGGCCCCCTGCGGGTCACCTCGTCCGCCTGCGCCTGGCGCGACTGCGCCGCCGCCGGCGAACCGGCTTGGCCGGCGGAACGCCCCGGAGCGGAAGCGGCATTGCCCGCCGCCATCTCCGGCGCTGAGACGATCCTACCGTCCGCCGTATTGTGCCTTCCGCCCACCGAGGTTTCGGCCGGCCATAGGAGTGCAATCATGAGTCCAGAACGCGACCTGTCGCCCCTGGTCCGCCGGCGCGCCCAGGCGGGTTTCACCCTGGTGGAACTCCTGGTGGTCATGACCATCATCACCCTGCTGGCGGCGATGCTGCTGCCGGCGCTGGAGAAGGCCATGAGCGTGGCCCGCAAGACCTGCTGCGCCAACAACGAACGCCAGGTTGGCCTGGCCCTGCAAGGCTACAGCAGCGATTACGCCGAATATCTGCCCGTGGTCAGCAACTGGAACGCCGGCTTTTACCCCAACTACTGGCAGCGGGCCCTGCCCCCCTTCATCGACTCGAGCGCTCCGGCGACCTCGGCCGGCCTGCTCAAGGTCGTCCCCGTGCTCCAGTGCCCCACCCACACCGAAACCTTCGTCCGCCTGGCGGCCAGCGAATCCCGCCGGAGTTCCAGCACGTTCGGAATGAACTGCAATTTCGGCCCCAACGCCCAGCGCAATTACTGGCGCCGGATCAGCCGCTTCTCCCGGCCCAGCGGCACGCTGGCGATCACAGAGAGCGGCTATTTTCCCGTCTACAATTCGCAACCGCAGCTGGACGGCTATTACCTGCTCAAAGGCGCCGAGATGTACAACAGCACCGGCGTCCACGCCGGCGGCAACAACATCCTCTGGCTCGACGGCCACGTCGCCTGGTGGATCGACGTGACCCGCCTGACCCTGCCGCCCTACAACAGCGGCGGCGCCGAAAACGCCTGGAGCCAGGGATTCGATGCCACGCAGCCTTGATCGCCGCCCGGACCGCCACTGGGGTTGGTCCGCGCCGCTTTGCCCCCGCAGCCCGAATCAAATTCAGGAGATCCCCATGCCCCGTTCACTACCCCCATCCGCCTCGGCCTCCTGCCGCCGCCTTGGCTGGCTCGCCTGGCTGGCCTGCGCGGCCGCGCTACCGACCCTGGCCGCGGCGGAAGACCGCGAGCCGCCGTTCTCGGTTGAGGAACTCCCGGTGGACCGGTTCGACGAATATCCGGCCGGGCAATTCCCGCCCCCGCCCTGGCAGCCGGAAGGTACGCCGGCCGAAGGCGTGAGTTGTCTGCTATCACCCGAGGCCGAATCGCCTTTTGTCGGCAACAAAGTCACCGGCAAGGGGCTGGCGCTGCGCGATCAGTCGGCTAGCGCCGGAGAGGCCTGCGGCGTGAGCACCCGGTTCTCGCCCCCGCCGTCCGGCGAGCTGTTTCTGGCCTTTGATTTCCGCCTGCTGCCGGCGCCGGACAAGTCCGCCGGCGTGGGCCTGACCTGCCGGCTGGGCGACCAGGGCGGCCGGGGCTTGAAACTGGACCTCGACGCCAAGAACGGTTTGAACGTGGAGACCGCCGCCGGCCCCAAGCGTTTGGCGGAACTCAAGCCCAACGTCTGGTACCATCTGGCGGTGCGCCTTCACCCGGACCAGACCGCCGGCTTCACCCTGACCGACGCCGCCAAGCCCAAGGCCCCGCAGGATCTGGGCACCGCCCCCCTGCCCACCGGCGGCCCGGTGGACACGCTGCGCTTCAGCGCCGCGGGACCGAACGCCAACCAGGGCGGCTGGGACCTCGACAGCCTCATGGTCGCCGGCCGGGTCGACGCCCCACGCGATGCTTTGCGGCCTTTCGTCAAAGCCTCGCCCGCCGAACTGCGCCGCTCGCCGCATAAGGTCTTCGCCTACTATTATCCGGTCTACACCAGCACCTATTCGCCGGAAGACCCCTCCCTCTCCTGGTACAGCCGTTCCATGCTCAATCCGTCAATGAATCGCAAACCCGACCGCCAGGAGGCCGGCACCGAGATGCTCTACGCCCC
>CAYMGG010000453.1:0-4579 GCA_964389915.1 uncultured Planctomycetaceae bacterium | reverse complement strand
GCTCCAGGTGCGCCCCTCGTCGGTCGAGAGCGAAACCCAGAGTTCCGACCGGTCCAGCATCCCGGGATTGTTGCCGTCGAGCCCCCGGTATTTCCGGTCGTGGTGGCGGTTGTGGTGGAACGCGGCCAGGGTCTTGCCGTCGGAGAGGTGGAAGAGCATGGGCGGCGCGTCGGGATGGATGAGCGACGTGGGTTCGGGATTGGACCAGGTCAGGCCGTGGTCCTCGCTGCGCGCGGTCCAGAGGTGCCCCTCGCAGGTGCGGATCATGAATAGAACCCGGCCGCCGCCCAGGGCGATGGGCCGGCCCTCGTCCATGCGGTTGAACTCCGGCACGCACCAGCCGCCGTGGCGGGCGTTGGGCAGCACGGTCCAGGTTTTCCCCTGATCCTCGGAGCGCAGGATGTACTGCCGGGTCATGAGCGGCTTGTAGCTCCAGTCGCCTTCGTGCGAGCCTAGCAGCCAGGTGCCGTTGTCGGTCTCGCACATGCGCATCACCGACATGCCGCGAAAGCCCGGATCGTTCTGCGGCCGGATCAGGCGCAACTCGCTCCAGTGGTGCCCGTCGTCGTCGGAATAGCGGTAGCCGATGGGCGCGTTCTCGGCCTGTCCGTGCTCGACGGAAAATTCACCCCAGATCGGCTGGGTGCCGAAGGCGTAAATGCGCTTGCTGCCCCGGGGAATCAGCGGGATGAAGCCGTGCTGATTGTAGTCGATGTCGAAGGCGACGCTCGGGCCCTGCCAGGTCTTGCCCTGGTCGGAGGAGCGGAAGGCGACCATGTCGTTGGTCTTGGTCTTCTTGCCGCCGTAATGGCAGACGCCCGTGGGATTTTCCGCCGTATTGGTGGGGAACATGAGCAGGTAGTCGCCGCCGGGGGTCTTGGTCGCGCGGCATTCGAACAGCGAATCCGTGGCCGTGTGCACCACCTGCCCAGTGATGCCCTTGTCGCCCAGGAGCAGGGCCAGTTTCGGGTCGGTGACCAGGCCGGCCGGCGGCTTGGCCAACTGGATCTCGCGTTTGCCGACAATCGTTTTTTCCAGGATCGTGATCGCGCTCATCAGTCCATTCCTTTTTCTGTTCTACAGCAGGCAGAAGGAAAGTTGCGGGCTTCTCCGCGGATGCGGACGGTTTCTCCAGTTCAGGACATATAACAATTGCATCAGTGATGCTTCACTATAAACCGTGATTTCCACTTTGTCAAATCGGGGCTGGTTTTTTTCTGCAAACAGTGGATTCAATCCGGCGGCGGCGGTAAAGGTCGGGCGGCTTTACGCTTGCCGCTGGCGCCGGTCGATCTATAATCAGCGGTCAGATTAAGGGTGTTTAAGAGCCCGGACCGGGGTTTCAGCCGAGGAGCAACGCTCCAAATAGCTTTAAAACCCTTGACGGTTTCAAGGTTTGTAAAGCCTTGAGGCGATCACGACCCCGGATCAAGTGCTAAGGTGGGCCTTAAAAACACCTGCTCAGGGGTTTGGGGTTGGCCCGAGATTTCGAAGTTTTCAGTTTCTGAAGGAGTTGTCCGATGACTGCCACCTCGCTCCAACCCGATGCGACCGGCCATTTCGGCATTTTCGGCGGCCGCTACATTCCCGAGGTCCTGGTTCCGGCCGTCGAGGAATTGACCGAAGCGTTCACCGCCGCCTGGGCCGAACCGGCTTTCCGGGCTGAATTCGAAGGGCTGCTGACCAATTACGTGGGGCGGCCCAGCCCGTTCACCTTTGCCCGGCGGCTCACGGAAAAATGCGGCGGAGCGCAGATCTATCTGAAGCGCGAGGACTGCAATCACTCCGGCAGCCACAAAATCAACAACACTCTCGGCCAGATTCTGCTGGCCCGGCGGATGGGCAAGCAGCGGGTGATCGCCGAAACCGGCGCGGGCATGCACGGGGTGGCCACGGCCACCGCCTGCGCCCTGTTCGGCCTGGACTGCATCGTCTATATGGGCGCGGTGGACGTGAAGCGACAACGGGCCAACGTGTTTAGGATGAAGCTGATGGGCGCCGAGGTCCGGCCGGTCGAGAGCGGCACGGCCACGCTCAAGGACGCGATGAACGAGGCCATGCGCGACTGGGCCACCAACGTGCGCGACACCTTCTACTGCCTGGGCACGGTGGCCGGCCCGCATCCCTATCCGCTGCTGGTGCGCACCTTCCAGGCGGTGATCGGCCGCGAGGCCGAGACCCAGTGCCGGAAGGCCACCGGCAAATTGCCGGCGGCGATCGTGGCCTGCGTGGGCGGCGGCTCCAATGCCATGGGCATTTTCCACCACTTCGTGCCCCACGCCGAGGTACGCCTGATCGGGGTGGAGGCCGGGGGGTTAGGGTTGGACAGCGGGCATCATGCCGCCTCCCTGAATCGGGGCCGGCCGGGCGTGCTCCATGGCGCTAAGAGCTACCTGCTCATGGACGACGACGGCCAGATCCAGGAGGCCCACTCCATCTCGGCCGGCCTGGACTATCCCGGCGTGGGCCCCGAGCACAGCTACTTCAAGGATCTGGGCCGGGCCGAGTACGCGGCCGTCACCGACGCCGAGGCGGTCGAAGCCTATCAGCTCATGTCCCGCCTGGAGGGGATCATCCCGGCGCTGGAGAGTTCGCACGCCGTGGCCCAGGCGCTCAAGCTGGCCCCGACCCTGCCCCGGGACGCGATCCTGCTTATCTGCGTCTCCGGCCGCGGCGACAAGGACTGCGAGCAGGTCGAGGAGTGGCTGACCAAGAACCAAAAATCTCGAATCTAAAACCTAGAATTGAGAATCTAAAACACGCTTAACCTAAGAAAGGCTTACATGTCATCCGTTCGCGTTCGTTTCGCCCCCAGTCCCACGGGCAATGTGCATATCGGCAACATCCGCGTGGCCATCTTCAACTGGCTTTATGCCCGGCATACGGGCGGCAAGTTCCTGCTGCGTATTGAAGACACCGACCTGGAGCGCTCCACCCCCGAGGCCATCGCCAACCTGTTCAAAGCGCTCGAATGGCTGCGGCTGGACTACGACGAGGAGCCGGTCTACCAGACCCGGCAATTGCCCCGGCATCAGGCAGCCGTGGCCAGGCTGTTGCGCAACGGCCACGCCCGCCAGGCCGGCCCCGGCCAGCCCGTGATCCTCAACCTGCACGCCGGCCTGTTCGACGCAAGCTTCGTCACCGAACCGCGCGAGGTCACGGAGATCGAGGTGAACAAAGGCGCGCTCCTGGCCGGGCCGCGCGGCCTGATCTATCAGACCGTTTCCAGCAAGTCCGGCGAAACCTTCACCACCGAGTACAATTGGGACGCGCTCGATTCGTTAGAGATTTTGGGCGAGGGCGGCGAGGCGGTGGCTGGCACGGCGCTGCGGGAAAAGCTGTCCGGGGCCGGGGCCGAGGCGGCGGTCGCCGCCTGTTTGGGCTGGGCGCCGGCCAAGCTGCGCTTCCGCCGGCGGTTCGTCTTTTTCGACGACCTGGTGCTGGGCCGGCTGGAGAAACCGCTCGATTCGCTGCGCGACCAGGTGATCGTCCGCTCCGACGGCTCGCCCGTCTTCCACCTGGCCAACGTGGTCGACGACATCGACCAGCAGGTCACGGACATCCTGCGCGGCAACGACCATGTGGAAAACACCTTCCGCCACCTCTTCCTTTTCCGGGCCCTGGGGGCGGTTCCGCCGCGGTACGGCCATTTCCCGATGATCGTCAACGCCAAGGGCAAACCCTACTCCAAGCGCGACGGCGACGCCTACGTGGGCGATTTTCGGGCCAAGGGCTATCTGGCCGACTGCCTCTTCAATTTCCTGGCCCTCTGCGGCTGGAGCCCCGGCGACGGGCGGGAGATCATGGCCCGCGGCGAAATGGTCGAAAGCTTCGGCGTCGAACGGGTAAACGACGCCCCGGCCCAGTTCAACCTGGAAAAACTCGAGTGGATGAACGGGCAGTACTTCAACCGCCTGCCGGTGGAGGAGCTCGCCCCGCTGGTCCACGCCGAGTTGGAGCGCGAAGGCGTGGACGCCGGGGCGATCGAGCCGCAGTGGCTGGCACGCCTGGTCGAGCTGGAGCGCGAACGGCTGCGGACCCTGCGCGATTTCGTGGAGAACACCCGCTTCTTCTTCGTCGAAACGGTGACGTTCGACCCCAAGGCGGTGAAGAAGGTGCTGCTCAAGAACGACGGCGCGGGGCTGAAAGCGCTGGGCGAGATGCAGCCCATCCTGACCGAGTTGGGCGAGTGGAACGAGGCGGCGCTGGAATCGGCGATCCAGGCCTACGCCAACGAGCGCGGCCTGGGGCTGGGCGACGTGGCCCAGCCGCTGCGGGTGGCCATGACCGGCACGGCCGTCTCGCGCGGCATCTGGGAGTCGCTGGCCCTGGTGGGGCGGGAGCGGATGCTCAAGCGGGTGGCGGCGGCGCTCGAGGCCGGCCGGTCGGCGGCGGTTTCCTGAAAATTTCTGTGCCAGATCAGTCAAAAGCGGCGGGCGGGGATGATTCCCCGCCCGCCTTTATTACGGTGTTTCATGCGTTGGCTGTCGGTTAGCCGAGGAGCTGGAGCACGCCCTGGCTGGAGACGTTGGCCTGAGCCAGCATGGAGGTGGCCGCGCTCACCAGGATCTGGTTCTTG
>CAYMGG010000452.1:2833-4619 GCA_964389915.1 uncultured Planctomycetaceae bacterium | reverse complement strand
AGCTCCGCCGCCGGGGCCAGCGAGTCCTCGTGTTCCGCCTCCCCGTCCAGCGGCAGCAGCACCTCCCGCCAGGGCCAGCCCTCGCCCGCCGCGGGCAGAAGCAGAAGGGGGGTGCCCCCCAGGCTGATCGTCCGTTGGGCAAGGCTGCCGAAGAGGCGTCCCCGCCAGCCGCGCTCGCCGTGGGCCCGCATCACGATCAGGTCCGGCGCCAGCTCCCGGCCGTGCTCGGCCAGCCCCCGGGAGACGTCGCTGACGCTCTCCTCGTGGACGTGGCAGATCAGCTCCACCCCCGGCCGGGCGCTCCGCGCGGCCAGCTTTTCGAGATACTCCCGGGCCTCGGCCGCGGCGGTCAGGTGCGGCTGGCCGTGCACCGCCGCCGGCGCGCCGGCCTCGACCAGATGAAGCAGCGTGACTGCGCCGCCGCCCCGCTCGGCCAAATCCAGGGCCACGGTCAGGGCGGCCTCGGCGGCGGGCGTTCCGTCCAGGGGGACCAGCAGATGTTTGAACATCATTCACCTCCCAGAGTCTGCCAGAGCAGCCAGCCGTTCAGGCCGATGATCAGGACCGTGACCGCGCCGGCCAGGAGCGTGGTCAAACGCCGGTTGACCAGCGGCCCCATCAGGTCCTGCCGCGCGGTGAAGCGCAGGAGCGGCACCAGGGCGAAGGGCAGGCCGAAGCTGAGCAGCACCTGGCTGAGGATGAGCGTGCGGGTCGGGTCCCAGCCGGCGAAGATCACGATGAGCGCCGGCAGCATGGTCACCAGCCGCCGGATCCAAACCGGAATGTGGTAGTTCAAAAAGCCCTGCATGATGACCTGACCCGACATGGTCCCCACCGCCGAGGAGGAGAGCCCCGCCGCCAGCAGCGACACGGCGAAGACGATGCTGGCCGCCCCGCCCAATAGGGGTTCGAGGGTCACGTAGGCCTTTTCGATCGCATCCACGTCGGTCAGGCCGCGCGCGAAAAAAGTCTTGGCGGCCATGATCAGCATGGCCGCGTTGATCCCGCCGGCCAGGCCCATGGCGATCACGATGTCGACGATTTCGTAGCGGAAGAGGCGCTTGAGCTGGACCGGGTCCCGGACCACGATCCGCCCCTGGGTCAGGGCCGAATGGAGGAAGATGACATGGGGCATGACCGTGGCCCCCAGGATGCCGGTGGCCAGGTACAGCCCGCCGGCGTCGCCGAAGCGGGGCACCACCAGCCCCTCCAGGACCCCGCCCCAATCCGGCCGGGCCAGCGCCAGTTCGAGCACGTAGCAGGCGGCGATCAGCCCCACCAGCACGGTGATGACCGCCTCCAGCAGGCGGAACCCATAGCGCTCCAGGGCCAGGATCACATAGGTGGCCACGGCCTTGACCAGCCCCGCCAGCCAGAGCGGCAGGCCGAAGAGCAGGTACAGCCCCAGCGCCGCGCCCAGGAATTCGGCCAGGTCCGTGGCCATGGCCACGACTTCCATGAGCGCCCAGAGCGGCAGGACCGTCCAGCGGGGATAATGCTCGCGGCAGAGTTCGGCCAGATTGCGGCCGGTGGCGATGCCCAGTTTGGCCGAGAGGGCCTGGATCAGCATGCCCATCAGGTTGCTGGCCGCCACCACCCAGACCAGGGTGTAGCCGTATTGCGCGCCGCCCTGGATGTTGGTGGCGAAGTTGCCGGGATCGAGGTAGGCCACGCAGGCCACAAACGCCGGCCCCATAAACGGCCAGAGCCGCCGCCAGAGAGATTTTTGCCCTTCGCCGGACGCGGCCAGGATCTCGCGGGCCACGGCGACCGTGCCCTGGTCGCC
>CAYMGG010000452.1:0-2823 GCA_964389915.1 uncultured Planctomycetaceae bacterium | reverse complement strand
AGAACACCGCCACCGGCGTCGTCCTGAGCCACAACGCCCTGGTCGCCGGCCGCGACCCGGTCACCGGGTGTGACCCGGTCGCCGGGCACGACCCGGTCGTTTGGATTCGTCTGCTCCAAGCCGTACCTCCCGCAGGTCCCCCTCTGCCCGCGAGCTTATATCCCAATTCCCTACAAGGCGCAAAGAAAAGCGGTTTTTTTGCTGAACTTTAACACGCTGCCCCATAAGCTACGCATGGCCCGGACTGAGGAAACTGGGCGCGGGCTGTCCCGGTTGCGGACCGGGCGGCGCGTCCTGCCGCGGATAGACCGCCGGAAGGACGCGGCCGACATGCCGCCCCGCTCCGCTTGACAATTGTCGCGTTTTTTCTGCAGGAGAACCTTCACCATGTTGATCGTCATGCGCGCCGACGCCCGCGACGCCGATATCGAGGCCGTCTGCCGGCGTATCACCGACCTGGGCTTCACCCCCCACCCCATGCCGGGCAGCAACCGCACGGCCGTGGGCGTGACCGGCAATCCCGGCCCGATCGACCCGGAAGTCTTCGCCGACTGCGCCGGCGTGGCCCAGGCCATCCCGGTCACCAAACCGTATAAGCTGGTCTTGCGCGAACTGCGCGACGAGCCGACCGCGGTACAGATTCCCGCCCCCGATGGCCGAGTGGTGGAGGTGGGCGGGAAGGCCAAGCTGCTCCTCTGCGCCGGCCCCTGCGCGGTGGAGGGCCGGGAGATGATTATCGAAACCGCCCGCGCCGCTCGCGCCGCCGGAGCCCAGCTCCTGCGCGGCGGGGCCTTCAAGCCCCGCACCAGCCCCTACGCCTTCCAGGGCCTGGGCAAGGAAGGACTCGAACACCTGGCCGCGGCCCGGGCCGAAACCGGCCTGCCGGTGGTGACCGAGGCCGTCGACTTCGAAAGCTTGGATCTGGTCGAGAAACACGCCGACGTGATCCAGATCGGCGCGCGCAACATGCAGAACTTCTCGCTTCTGCGCCGGGCCGGCCAGTGCCGCAAGCCGGTGCTGCTCAAGCGCGGCATGAGCGCCACGCTCGACGAATTTCTCCAGGCGGCCGAATACATCCTGGCCGAAGGCAACTACCGGGTCATCCTCTGCGAACGGGGCGTGCGGACCTTCTCCTCGCACACCCGTAACACCTTGGACCTCTCGGCCGTGCCGATCCTGCGCAAGCAGACCCATCTGCCGGTGGTGGTCGACCCCTCGCACGCCACGGGCCTACGGGCGGAAGTGAAGCCCATGAGCCTGGCGGCCGTGGCCTGCGGGGCCGACGGCCTGCTGATCGAGATCCACCCGCAGCCGGAAAAAGCCCTCTCCGACGGCCCGCAGTCCCTGACCCCGCCGGACTTCGCCCAATTGGTGGAGGCGGTGCGCAAGGTCGCCGCCGCGGTCGGCCGCGACGCGTGAGGCAAAGAAAACCTCGAGCAAGATAGTCCGGGCTTGAGAGAATTTTTTTGCAAAAAAGTTCTCTCAAACTCTCTCAGAAAACTCTCGTTCGGCTTCGCCGACTTCGGCGTTTAGCTGGACAAAATGTGAGGCGTCGATCCGAACTATACGGCCGAAACCAATAAACAGAACACAGTCCACCCCGACGCGCACCTTGACCGCTAATAGTAGATTGTGAGTCGAGGAGAAATCGCCGTGGCCATAAAAACCTTCTTCGGCCTGCCGCTTTATGAAACGTTGTCCGACGAGGAGTATGTTGAAAAGCGACGGAAGCAACTGCGAAAATATCAAAAGCTGGGATGGCTTTTTCTGGCTATCGGACTGCTACAAATTGCGCTGTTATTCTGGTTCTGGGGCATGTTGAGCAAATTGGCAACCAATCCGATACCTGGCCATGACCAAGCAGGTATATGGGTCGGGATAGGGCTTGGAATTTTGCCGGGATTTATATTCGGCCATTTTATCAAACAGGCGTCGGAATCCATAATCCAAGGTTTCAATTTTAGCGCAATGCAACGGTCAGATCGATTGATGGTCGAATATCATGATTTGTTGCAAGAAGTTCATCGGCAGAAAAGTGGAGAGAAAACGTCATGATGAAGACCGTTTTCGGCCTGCCGCTTTATGAAAATCTGTCCGACGAAGAGTTCGTCGAAAAGTGCCGTAAATTGCAACTCGGCTACAGTCAATGCCGAGGTTTGGTCGTACTGCTGGGAATCCTTACGGCCCTTCTGGGTGGAGAAATCTTGTACTTTGCCTATAAACTAGCCACGGCCAATCCGCCAAATCATCTCTGGGGAGTGCTGTATCTGGGCATACTCATCGGCGTCTGCTTCGGCGGTTTGTTCAAACATATGTCCGAACTTGTCGTTCGCGGACTGAATCACGGCAGCCGGGCCCGCGCCGAGCGGTTGATGCTCCAATACTACGACGATTTGATCCAACAACGAAAATCAATCTAGCGGGGGACGCATGGGCCGGTCATTATTGCGCGACGAAACGGGCGGAGTGTTTCAATTTCCGGGGGCCGAGCGGAGGGCCGCGTTCCGCGCCGCCGAGTTGATCCGCGACCGGCTGACGCTGGAGATCTCGGTCTCCCGCCGCCGCGACCTGGAGACCGGCGAGCGGGTCTGGGCGCTAGAAATCTTCACCCCCGGCCGGGAGCTGGAGGACGCCGAAACCAAGCTGGCGCTGGAAACCTGCCGCCTGGCCTGCGACGACTGATTGACGTGAAAAGAATTATCCACGCGGCGGCATTGCCCTTCCGAATGCGAACGCAGAGCTTGATAAAAGTTTTTTGCGCGAGTTTGAGAGAACTTTTTTACAAAAAAGTTCTCTCAAAAGACCCCGCAGTTCTCCGAGGCC
>CAYMGG010000451.1:0-4641 GCA_964389915.1 uncultured Planctomycetaceae bacterium | reverse complement strand
CCATGACCGCCCAGTTGGAAAAGATGATCCGGCTGATGGCCGGGTTGAAAAACGCGCCGCGGGCCCGACTGCGCGGCCTGCGCCGCGAGACGGCCGCGCTGCGCGCGCAGCTCGACGGTCTGGTGTGGACGATGGCGCTGCCGAACTGATTCCGGCGGCCGAAAACAGGGATAACGCCAAATGACCATGGTGGGCGGCATCTTTCAGATGATGGACATCAGCGCCAGCGGCCTGCGGGCCGAACGGGCGCGGATGAATGTGATCGCCAACAACCTGGCCAACGTCGATTCGACCCACGACGAGAACGGGCTGCCCAACCCCTACCGGCGCAAGCGCGTCTTCTTTCAGCCCGGCGCGGAAGACATCACCGGTTCGCGCAAGCTGGGGGTTTCGGTCCAGAAGATCGACGAGGACACGACCTCGGACTTCCGGATGGTCTTCCAGCCCGGGCATCCCGATGCGGACGCCAACGGGTATGTGAAATATCCCAACGTCTCGGTGCCGCTGGAGATGGTGGACATGATGGTCGCCTCGCGGGCCTTTCAGGCCAACCTGACGGCCATGGATTCGGCTAAGCAGATTTACCGCGGTTCCCTGGCGATCATCGCCTGAGCGGGTTTCGCCGGGATTCCGAGGAAAATTGACCGATAATGCGCTATAATATGGGTGGCGGTGGTCGATAATACCTATAACGGCGCATCGATCTTAGGCAGGCGGTGGACTTATGGCGGGTGATCCTCTCCAAATCGGTGGTCTGGGCGAAGCCGGCCGGGTGGGTGACAGCCCCAACCGCGCGCGCGTCAACACGCCCGGCGACGGAGAGGATTTCAAGCAGTTCCTGCTGGATAACCTAGACAAGGTCAACGAGATGCAGGTCGGCGCCGACCAGGCGGTCGAGGATCTGCTGACCGGCAAGGAGACCGACATCACCCGGGTGATGGGGGCGGTGGAGAAAGCCGACGTCGCCTTCCAGACCCTGATGGCCGTGCGCAACAAGCTGGTCGAGTCGTACCAGGAAGTGCTGCGCATGCGGATCTAGCCGCTCTTTTTTTTGTCCGGGGGCAAAGATTATAGGACGTAGACGGACGCGAAAATAAGTGACGCGCGGCGCGCGGGAGCGGATTCGGCCGAGGGCCGGATCGGTCCAAAGCGGCGGCGCTTTTCGCCTCGGAGAGACCACGGTTGGGGGACCGGGTTTCGGCGGGGCGACGGTCGTTTCGCCTCTGGGGGGAGGCGGAGGGCCGCTGGCGTAAATCGGGGGATCTGGGGGAACGCTGCGCCATGGATGTCTTAAGGCAACTTATCGACGATGCTCGGGGTGTGCTCAAGGAGATGAGCACCACCCAGCGGGTGGCCATGATGATGATGGTCGTCACGGTCGGCTCGCTGCTGCTGTTCGTGGTCTACATTGGCTCGGGTTCGCAGGAGAAGGGCGTCATCGCCCTGCCGCTGCCGGTGGAGCCGCAGGATTCCAAGGAGATCATCGAGAAGCTCAAGGCCGCCGGCTACGGCCCGCTCGAGTACAACCTCGAGGACAAGCGCGTGCTGGTGCCGATGGACCAGGCCCAGAAGGCGCTGCTCTATCTGGCCCAGGAGAACCTGCTGCCCCGCGGCGGGGCGGGGCTGGAGGAGATGCTCGACAAGATGAGCTTCAGCGACCCGACCGTCAAGAGCAAGGAGATGCTCCTGGCCGGCCGGCGCAACGAGGTGATCCGCCTGATCCAGATGATCGACTCGGTCAAGGAGGCCAAGGTCATCTACAGCGACGAGGCCCGCAACTCCCTCTTCGGCCCGCCGATGCGACAGAAGGCCAGCGTCATCGTCCAGACCAAACTCGGCCGGGAGCTGACCCAGAAGGAGGCCTCGACCATCATCGCCCTGGTCGCGGCGGCCAAGGCCGGACTCGACCCCGCCCAGGTCGAGGTCGCCGACCAGCACGGCCGACATTTCCGCTCCGAGACGCCCGACAGCCTCGACGCCCTGGCCACCAACCAGTACATGCTCGAAAAACAGCGCAACGACGCCCTGCGCGACAAGATCGAGAATCTCTGCCGGGCGGCCATTCCCCGGGCCGAGGTCTGGGCCTTCGTCGACCACCGCCTCAACATGAACAAGCGCCACAACCATACGCGGACCTATAGCGACGGCCCCAAGACCCGCGAGCGCTCCGAGAAGCGCGACATGCACTCGCTCAAGGCTCCGCCGGCCGAGACCGGCGCGCGCCCCAACGTGGGCCGCGCCTCCCAGGTGGCCGGGGCCATGACCGAAGAGACGACCGAGAGCATGAAGATCCAGAGCCGCGACTATCAGCCCTCGGTGGCGGACAACATCATCGAGTTCGCCCCCGAGATCGAGTCGCTGACCATCTCGGCGGTCGTCCACCTGCCGTTCCAATACGGCGAGGAGCTCAAGGACGACAAGGGGCAGCCGATCCTCGACGAGTTGACCGGCCAGCCCAAGCGCAAGCTCGAATCCGCCCCGGCCCTCACCCCCGAGAAGGAGGCCGAGCTCAAGCGCAGCATCTACAGCGCTTCGGGCATCTTCATCGGCCAGGAGCGGGTTTCGGTCGAGGTTATGCAGGTGCCGTGGACCGCGCCCCTGGAGGTGGTCACGCCCAAGCCGCCCGCCGCCCAGCAGGCCTACGAATGGCTCAAGACCAACCTCTTCCCGCTTGTCATCTTCTTCGGTCTGCTCTTTAGCGTCTACGTCATCTACAGCCAGGCCAAGCGGGCCGTGCCGGCCGAGGAACTGGAGCTGCCCGGCGAGGACCTGCTCTCCCTGAGCATGGGCGCGCCGCCCAGCGAGGCCGACCAGAAGCACGCCCAGTACGAGAGCATGCGCAACAAGATCTCTGAACTGGTGTCCGACGATCCGAAGAAGGCCGCCAACCTGGTCAAGAAGTGGATGCGGCGGGAAAACTTTTAACTGAAGCCGAAAGCTGCGGGTTTCGGTTCACCTAAGCGCTAAGGATCGAGCATGGCCAAGGGTGCGGCACCTGAAGTCTTGACCGGCGCGCGCAAGTGCGCGGTGCTCATGATCTCGCTGGATACGGACACGGCCGCGAAGATCATGGCCAATCTGGGCACCGAGGAGATCGAGCAGATCTCCATGGAGATCGCCCGGATGGAGGAGGAGATCTCCCCCGAGACCCGCGACGCGGTGGTCAAGGAGTTCTACCAGACCTATCTGGCCAGCCGCTACCTGGAGCAGGGCGGCATCGAATACGCCCGCCAGCTTTTGGAGAAGAGCCTTACGCCCGACGAGGCCGCCGCCATCCTGGAGGGCCTCGAGCAGCAGATCCAGGAGACGCCCTTCCATTTCCTGAAGCAGGCCGACACCGAAAACCTGCTGACCTTCATCTCCGACGAGCATCCGCAGACCATCTCGCTCATCATGGCCCACCTCCACCCCAAGCAGGCGGCCGAGGTCCTGGCGGGCCTGACGCCCAAGAAACAGCTGGAGGTGGTCAAGCGCATCGCCCGCATGGAGCAGACCACCCCCGAGGCCATCCGCCAGGTCGAGCAAGGCCTCGAGTCGCGCCTGGCCAACATCGTCAACCAGGACCTGGAGCGCGCCGGCGGCGTGGAGAACATCGCCGAGATCCTGAACCTGGTCGACCGCACGACCGAGAAGGGCATCCTCGAGAACCTGGAGGAGGAGGATCCGGACATGGTCGAGCAGATCCGGCGCCTGATGTTCGTCTTCGAGGACATCATCCTGGTCAACGACAAGGGCATCCAGTCGGTGCTCAAGGAGGTCGAGTCCGACGAGCTGGCCCTGGCCCTCAAGACCGCCTCGCCGGAGTTGCAGGAGAAGATCTTCAAGAACATGTCCGAGCGCGCCGCCACCCTCATCAAGGAGGACATGGAGTTCATGGGCCCGGTGCGCCTCTCCGACGTCGAGGGCGCGCAGCAGCGGATCGTCGACATCGTCCGCCGCCTGGAGGAAGCCGGCGAGGTCATCATCTCCGGCCGCGGCGGCGAGGAGGACATCGTCGTCTAAATGGAAAAGACCCTGCTGACCGGCGACGAGGTGGTGGGCGTCACCCCCGTGGCCTTCCAGTTCAAGGACGTGCGCGTCCTGGCGGCCAAGATTCTGCGCCTGGCCAACGAGCAGGCCCAGCGCAAGCTGGAGGCCGCCGGCGCCCAGGCCCGCGACATCGAGCAGGCCGCCTACGACGACGGTTTCACCAAGGGGCGCGAGGAAGGATTCGCCAAGGGCGAGGCCGAGGGGCGCGCCGCCGGCGAGCGGGCCGCGCAGACGGCCTTTGCCGACGCCACCCAGAGCGTGGCCGAAAGCTTGGCTGCGGCGGTGGAGGGGCTTAACGCCGGCAAGGCCGCGCTCCAGGCCGCGGCCGAGACCGACCTGATGCGGCTGGCGCTGGCATTGGCCCGGCGGATCGTGCGGCGGGAGGTCGAGGTCGCCGGCGACGTGGTGCTGGGCGCGGTCAGGGAGGCCTTCTCCCTGGCGGCCCGGCGGCAGGATCTGGTGCTGGCGGTCAACCCCGTCGACGCTCAGGCCGTGGAGCGCGAGCTGCCGGCCCTGCACGCGACCTTCACCGATCTGGGCCGGGTCGAGTTGCGGGCCGATCCGGCCGTGGCGCGGGGCGGGGCGCGGCTCTTCGGGCTGGAGAGCGAGGTC
>CAYMGG010000450.1:2603-4648 GCA_964389915.1 uncultured Planctomycetaceae bacterium | reverse complement strand
GCCCTTCTACGTGGCCGCGCCGGGCAGCACCTTCGACCTCTCCATTGACGACGGCGCGGGGATTCCGATCGAGGAGCGTTCCGCCAACGAGATCCGCCGGGGCTTCGGCGTCTACATCGCCCCGCGCGAGGTCGAGGTCTACAACCCGGCCTTCGACGTGACCCCGGCCGGCCTGATCGCCGGCCTCATCACCGAACGCGGCGTGATCCGCCGGCCCGACCGGCCCCAAATCCGCCGCCTGCTGGGGGCCTGAGGACGACCATGGTCGAGCCGATCAAGCTCAAAGGCAGCTATCACAACGGCGGCATCCGCCTGGAATCCTCCCTGCCCCAGCTGGAGGGGCTGGAGCTGGAGCTGACCGTCACCTTTCCCGACGGCGAGGGGCGCAAGGCCCATGTCCAGGTGGAGAGCCGCTACTCCGGCCCGCTCATCGAGCTGGGCACGGACCTGACCTCACTGGCCCAGGGCGAAAAACCGCCGCTGGTGCCGCTGATCCGCGACTACCGGGCGCGGTTGCGCGAGACTACGGGGCTCCCTCTGCCGCCGGTGCGGATGGTGGTGCGCAAGGAGCTGCCGGGCAACGAATACGCCGTCCGCCTGCACGGCGCCAAGCTGGGCGGGGGCAAGATTATGGCCGGACGCCAACTGGCCATTGCCGCGGAAAAAACCGACGCGCCCAAAATCGACGCCATCTACGGCGACAAAACCAAAGATCCGGTCTTCGGCCTGCCGGCGGCCTGGATTCAGAAACATATGATCGATCTGGCCCGCCAGGCCGGTCTGACGGTGGTAGCGCCGCCCAACCTGATTTTCGCCCATTTGCAGGAACTGCTCTCGCGCCGCCTGGAGGACTGCCTGGAGCTGGACGCCGCCCAGGAGCTGCTGGCGGTCGCCCGCCAGAACTCGCCGCAGCTGGCGGCCGAGACGGTGCCGGAGCTGATCGGCGAAGGCGAGCTCTTCAGCCTGCTGCGCCTGCTCCTGAAGCGCGGCCGCCACATCGGCGCGGTGGAGCTGATCCTTCAGCAGGTGTTGGAGAACGACAAGGCCCAGAACCTGGAGGAACTCGCCGACCGCGCCGCCCTCCGCCTGCCCCCCTTCGGCAAGATGTAGCCCTGCCCGCGCTCATCGGCCTGCCTAATCATAAATCATCACTCAAACATCATCAATCCGGCCGGCAGATCGCCGGCCGGATTGATGATGTTTGATCTATGCTGGTTGGTTTGTGGCTTTGCGCCGGCGCTCACCGCTTGCGGCCGCCCTGGCCACGCCCGACCTGGCGGCCGATCTTGTGGATGCGCCCCCGCAGACACTGACGGCAGTCGGCGGCCGTCTCGTCGATGCAGGCCTTGGCCGGATAGATTTCGTACAGCGCCCGGTACTCGCGCGGAGTGAGATTGGGCATGACCACGTTCGCCCCGCGCTGCAAGCCCAACTCCCGGCCGGAGGCCTTGTTCAGCGTGGCCAGCGCCGTGGTGCTGGGAATGTTGGCCTGCGGGCACATCAGCCGGGTCAGGGCAACGGCCTTGTAGGCCATCATCTCCGTGGCCGGCACCTGCTCGCCCGCGGCCAGCGGCCGGCCGACCTCGCCCCGCCCCAGGGGCGTGTCGGGGTGGGCGATGAAGGGGCCGATGCCGATCATGTCCAGGTCCAGTTCGGCGAAAAGACAGATGTCACCGGCCAGGCTGGCGTAGCTCTGCCCCGGCAGACCGAGCATCACCCCGCTGCCCACCTCATAGCCCAGGCTCCGCAGGCTGCGCAGGATGGCCACCCGGTCCGAGATCCGCCCGCCCAGATCGGGGTGGATCAGCCGGTACAATTCGGCGTCGGAAGTTTCAAACCGCAGCAGATAGCGGTCGGCCCCGGCTTCGCGCCAGGCCCGCAGATCGGCCTCGGGCCGTTCGCCCAGGCTGAGCGTCACCGCCAGCGGCGTCTCGCGCTTGATCGTCCGCACGACCTCGGTGAGCCAGGCGGTCTCCAGCCCGTAATCCTCGCCCGCCTGCATGACCACCGTGCCGTAGCCGAATTCCACGGCCTGCCGGGCACAG
>CAYMGG010000450.1:0-2593 GCA_964389915.1 uncultured Planctomycetaceae bacterium | reverse complement strand
CACAGGCCAAAATCTCTTCGCTGCTCAGCCGATAGCGGGTCAGCCCCGCATGGTCGACGTTCAGTCCGCAATAGGCACACCTGCGCGCGCAGTAACTGGAGATCTCGATCAACCCGCGCAGGTGAACCTCGTCGCCCACGTTTTGGCGGCGGGTCGCGTCGGCGGCCTGCCAGAGCTCCTCCAGCCGGGCGGCATCCTCCTCCCGCAGCCAGGCTTCGATCTCGGCGCGGTTCAATCCGCGCGGGGTCAGGGACATTTGCGACTCCTGTGGAAACTCCGGTTGATTGCGACCGCGTTTCCGGGAGAACTTTTTTACAAAAAAGTTCTCCCGGACCCCCTCAAAAAATTCTCGCCCGGCTTCGCCGCTTCGGGCGTTCAGATGGACAGACTCGGCGCTTGCCCCATTCGTGCGACTCGCCCATCTGAACCGGCCGGACACGTGAAACGTTTTATGCGTGTGCGGCGCGCACTTATTTTTGGGGCTTGCCCGCCTGGGCCTGCTGATAGACGTCCAGCGCGGCGGGGAACGGCTCCAGCGCCCGGGCAAAAATGCCCAGGCTGTAGGCGATGACCAGGCCGTAATTGGTGATCGGCACGCCCGCGGCCCGACATCGCAGAATCCGCCCCAGCACCTCGCGCCGGTTGGTGGTGCAGGCCCCGCTGTGGATGACCAGACGGTAGGGCGAGAGGTCGGCGGGAAAGTCGTGCCCCTGGACGTGGACGAACTCCAGCTTGCCTCCCACGTACTGGGTCAGCCAGCGGGGGATCTTCACCCGGCCGATGTCCTCGCCGATCGGGTGATGGGCGCAGGCTTCGGCCACCAGGATCTGGTCGCCCGTGCGGAGCCGGTCGACGGCCAGCGCCCCGCGCACCTGTTCGACCAGATCGCCCTTGAAGCGGGCGAAGAGGATCGAAAAGCTGGTCAGCGGCACCTCGCGGGGCGTGTCGGCCGCAACCTTGAGGAAGGCCTGCGAATCGGTCACCACCAGCTTGGGCGGCACCTTGAGCCGGTCCAGCGCCAGCCGCAGTTCGCGCTCCTTGACCACCAGGCACCCGGCGTCCCCGTCCAGCAGGTCGCGGATGGCCTGCACCTGGGGCAGGATCAGGCGGCCCTTGGGCGCCTCCTTGTCGATCGGCACGACCAGCACCGCGAACTCGCCGGCGCCGACCAAGTCGGCGACCACGGCCGGCTGGTTGACGAAGTCCGCCGGCGCGGCGTCGAGCAGCGCCTGGCGCAGTTCGAGCACCCCCTCGCCCCGCGCGGCGCTCAGTTCCACGACTTTGCCCACACCGGCCAGCCGATCACGGAACTCCGCCGCCGGCCGGGCCAGATCACATTTGTTGACCGCCACCACCACCGGCACCGCGCGGTTTTTGAGCTCCTCGGCCAACCCGGTCTCGAATTCGCCCCAGGCCCCGGCTTCGGTCACGATCACCCCCAGGTCGACCCGCTCCAGGGCCTGCCGGGTCTTGCGGATGCGCAGCTCGCCCAGGGCGCCGGCGTCGTCGATCCCGGCCGTGTCGATGAACAGGACCGGCCCCAGGGGCAGAAGCTCCATCGGCTTCTCGACCGGATCGGTGGTGGTGCCGGCCTGGTCGGAGACGATGGAGACCTCCTGGCGGGTGACGGCGTTAAGCAGGCTGGATTTGCCCACGTTGCGCCGGCCGAACAGGCCGACGTGCAGGCGCAGGCCCTTGGGCGTGGCGGTCATGATTTCTCTTCCCCGGCGCCCTCGCTGTCGGCCTGCTCCCGGGCCGCGAACGCGGCGGCCGCGGCGCGGGCGGCCTGATCGGCGCGCAGATCGATGATGGACTGCACGGTGCGGGCCCTGGCGATGGAGAAGACCGTGGTCAGCAGCAGCCCATAGGTGAAGGTCAGCATGGTCATGCTTAAAATGTCGAAGATCTGCTCGTTGGTGGTCTTGGGATGGAGAAAGACCTTGCGCATGGTGCTGGAGAAGGAGAGGCCGCCCCCCAGGATGCCGCCCAGAATCGAGTTCCAGGTGGCCAGCTGGTAGGCTTCGATGGTGGTGGCGGCGTTGTCGATGGCCTTGACCGGGCAGTTGACGATGTGCTTGGCCACCCGCAACAAGCCCTGCGGCCCCAACCCGATCAGCAGGCTGCCGAAGACCCAGCCGCCGACCACGGCCAGGGCCGGCAGGTCGAGGAATTCCAGCAGCTTGTTGGCCCCCGTGCCGAACGGCACGAAAATGATCGAGAGGATGAACAGCCCCAGGGCGACGCAGAAAAACTCGCTGTACCATTGCCGAGCGTGCATGCCGGCTCCTTTTGGCTATCACCCCTTCAACTATGAAAAGCTTAATCAAACTGTAGGGCGGAATTGATCCCAGCCTACGGTGTATTCCTGCTCCCCGCGATAAGGGGACAATCCTTGGCGGTCGCGGCTTACGCCTCCCCCCGCCCCGGGACATCGCCTGGACTCAGGCCGGATTCGGCCGGCCCGGCGCTTCGGCCCAGCCCAGGCGGCAGACCGCCTCGGGCGAGGTCAGTTCGGCGAACTGGCGTTCGTCCAGCCAACCCGATTCCAGCGCCACCTCGCGCAGCGGCCGCCCGGCCGCGGCCGCCCGGCGGA
>CAYMGG010000449.1:0-4650 GCA_964389915.1 uncultured Planctomycetaceae bacterium | reverse complement strand
AGGCCGGTTTCACCCTGGTGGAGCTGCTAGTGGTCATCGCCATCATCAGCATCCTGGCCGGCATGCTCCTGCCGGCGCTCGAACGGGCTTTGGGGGCGGCCCGCACCACCGCCTGCCTGGGCAATCTGCGGCAGATCAACATATTGAACGACTGCTACCTGGACAGCTACGGCGACTTCTTCTGCCCCATGCGCGGAGATGCGGGAACCTGGCGGGTCTGGACCTATTACCTATATCCGTTCATGCCCAGCAGCCAGGCCATTCCCTGGCCGCGCTGGGAACGGGCGATACGACACAAGGCCAGCTATGCCGCCATGCCCCTGAACGTAAACGCCTGCCCGGAAGTGGTGGCCAAAGTTCCCATGGTCGTAGACAGCAACGATTGGTATTTCGGCGGCAGCTACGGCATGAACGGCCGGTTCGGCGTGGACTATGCGAATTTCTCCGGGGCCGGCCCGGCGGCGCACACGACCTGCACCCGCAGCAGCCAGATCAGCAATGCGGCCGGCGCCGCGTTCATGACCGAATGCGTCTGGGACCCGCACGACACCTCGGTCATCGGGGCCAACAATTATTACCAATTCTGGTTCTTCTACTGGGATTGGGACCCGGCCCGCTTGATGTACCTGCACCAAAACCGGCGCAACCTGCTGTACGTCGACGGCCACGCCCTCACCTATCCGGGCATCTGGCCGGATTCGGAAACCACCGCCGCCGGCAAGCTCTTGTATACCGGACGGCAGTAAAATCCAAAAACCAAAGACTGACGACCGCTAATTTTGCCCCCTCCCCGACCTGAAGGAGCCTCGACATGAAACTGGCCATCCGCCTCACGCTCGGTCTGCTCGTTGCGCTGCCGTCCCTCGTCGCTCGCGCCGAAGACGGCAATCTGCTGATTAACGGCGGTTTTGAAACCGGCGGCGCACAGGAACTACAACCCTGGTATTTCGATCCGGGCAAGGAGCCCCAGGGCGACTTGACCGGGGGGGCCGCCCCCGAAGCCGCCGCCGGCCGGCAGTGCGCCCGGATCGCCTGGCGCGCCGGCGCGGGGCACGCCTGGTGGGCGCAGGAGGTGGCGGTCGAACCGGGGCGGATCTATCGCCTGACCCTTTCGGCCAAGGCCCGCGTCGACCCCGCGGCCGATTACTTCGCCACCGCCACCTGCTATTTCAAGGATGCGGCGGGCAAGTGGCTGAGCGCCAAACCAGTGATCGACCTGGGGCAGAACCAGAAGCAGTGGCCGGAACACGCCCAAGCGGCCCCGCAGCAGTGGACCAGCTTCACCGGCGAGGTTGCGCCGCCGGCCTCGGCCGCGACCATGGGGGTGCGCCTGGACCTGGGCGGGCGCGACGGGGCGACCGTGGAGTTCTGCTTTGACGAGGTCCGGCTGACCGCCTCCGAGCCGATCGAGCAGGTGCTGCGGGACGCCCCCCGGACGACCGAACCTCAGATGCAGTCCGAACCGTTGCCCTTGGGCGCCAGCTGGGATCTGACGCCGGCCGGCCGGGAAACCGGCCCGGTGCGGGAGCGGATCTGCCTGAACGGGCTCTGGCGGTTCCAGCCGGAGTTCGCCTACGGCCAGGCCCCGGCCCCCGACCAATGGGCGTATCTGCGCGTGCCGGGCGTCTGGATCGACGCCTGGGGCTTCACCAATTTCGTCTACCACCAGGGCGAACGGACCAACTGGTTCAATTCGCTGATGGATTACCGCCGCACCGGCATGGACGCCAAGAAATGGGCGGGGCAGGATCTCAGCCGCTTCAGTTTGGGCTGGTACGAGCGCCTGCTGACCGTTCCCGCCGACTGGCGCGGGCGCAAGGTCTGCGTCGACTTCACGCAGCTCGATGCGGCGGCGACCGTGTATCTGAACGGCCGGCCGGTCGGCCAGGTGGACCTGCCGGGCGGCGAGGTCCGCCTGCCCGGCGACCAGCTTCGCTTCGGCGAGGTCAACGCCCTGACCGTGCGGGTGGTCGGGGCGGGCTATCCCGGCCGCAACCACTACCACCTGCGCGCGGGCTGGGGCGCGGGCCTGTGCGGCGACGTCTTCCTCGAGGCCCGGCCGGCGGAGGCGCAGTTCGCCGAACTCTTCATCCGGCCCAGCACCCGCCGCCAGAACTTGCAGGTGCAGGCCCGACTCGCCAGCCGCCGGGAACTGACCGCCTGCCGCCTCAAGGTCACGATCACCGACGAGGCCGGCACGGTGGTCAAGGAGCACGAAGCGCCCCTCGAAACCGTCAAGCCCGGCGCGCAGCCGGTGAGCGTCGCCGTCCCCTGGCTGGCCGACCGGCTCTGGAGCCCGGAGCGGCCGTGCCTTTACCGGCTGACCCTGGCGCTGCTCGGACCGGCCGGCGAAGTGCTCGACCAGACGCTGGCCCAGGAGTTCGGCTTCCGCGAATTCTGGATCGAAGGGCGCGAGTTTAGGCTCAACGGCGACCCCTTCCGCCTGCGGCCGTATTTGCAGGATGCCTCGGCCTGGAGCTGCGAATATGCGGATGCGGCGGTCCGCCGGTCGTTGGTCTTCCACAAGACCATGGGCTTCAATGCGGTGGAGGTGCGCGGGACGATGGGCCTGCCCGGCGAGGGGCCGTCGTATTACGACAATCTGCTGCGCGAAGCCGACCGGCTGGGAATGACCGTGCTCTGGCAGCTGGAATCGGTCGCCGAGGGCGACCAGTACCGCGGCTTCGACCGGCCGGAGATCTGGGCGGCCTACCGCCGCCGGGCCCTGGCCGGGCCGGTGGTCCGCCTGCGCAATCACCCGTCGATCCTGATGTGGTCGCCCTCGATGAACGTCAACGGCGACCGGCGCGAGGCGGCCCCCTGGCTTTTGGGCCAGGAGACCGACCCCGCCGCCCACGAGGCCCAGATCACCCGCGCCCAGGAGTCGGCCCAACAGGCGCTGGCCGAACTCGACCCGACCCGGCCGGTCTTCTTCCACGACAGCCTCAATCTCGGGCCGATCGCCAACGCCAACTATCACTTCTGCTTTCCCCAGTTGCAGGAGCGCGAGGAGTACCCCTCCGAGTGGGCCGCCCGCGGCGTCAAACCGCTCATGATGATCGAATCGGCCGACTGCTTCACCGGCATCTTCCAGAAGAACCGCGCCGGCGAAGGCGCGGCCAACGGCGAACCGCTGGTCACCGAGTATCTGGCCATGTACCAGGGGCCGCAGGCCTATCGGGCGGAGACTCCGGAAAGCGTGCGCGCCATCGCCGACAACTACAACGGCGACGGCAAATGGAACATCCAGCCGATCGACCTGCTGCTGGTGGAAAATCCGGCCTTTTTGGAAATGGCCTCGCTCTTCACCGTCAACACCCGCCGGGCCTGGCGGACCTGGGGCGTGGCGGGCGGCCTGCTCCCCTGGTTCACGATCGGCGGGGATGCGGGCTACGGCGGCAAGCCGGGCGGCGGCCTGGCCGCCCAGGATCTGCCCCCGGATTCGCCGCCGGCGCTCCAACAGCCCGGCTTGCGGACCGACCGCTGGGATTGCCCCGTCTTGCGCCCCCACGGATACAATTACCATTACAACTACCCCGGCCTGCCCGAGACCTATCCGGCCGAACCTTTCGCCGAGGGCAACGAGATCTATCGGGCCATGTTCCAGGTCAACCAGCCGCTCCTGGCCTACCTCGCCGGCGGACCGGAACGGTTCACCGCCAAAGACCACGGCTATTTCGCCGGCGCGACCGTGAAAAAGCAAATCGCCGTGGTCTGGGACGGGGCGACCCCGCGCCGGCTGACCGCGAAGTGGCGGGCGACGGACGAAAACCGGAATCTGCTGGCCGAAGGCTCGGCCGACCTCTCTCTCGCGCCCGGGCAGATCGCGTTCGCCCCCCTCGAGTTCACGGTTCCACCGGTCGGGCGGCTGCAACGAGCCAGGCTCGAACTGACCATGTGGGAAGCCGGCCGGCAGCTTGCGGACCCGAATTGCACGGACAGCTTCGCCCTTGAATTCTATCCCCGGCCCGCGCCGGTCAAGACCGAGCAACGTGTCCTGGTTTACGATCCGGCGCCTGCCAGCCGCGAGTGGTTGCGGGAAACCGGGCTGCAATTCACTTTGCTGGCGGACGATCCGGCCGCTGAGCCCGAGCGTTTCAAACAGGCCCTCCAGGCGGCGCAGGTGCTGATCGTCGGCCGCCAGGGCCTGTCGCCGGCCCTGCTCGACGCCTGCCGGGAGCGGCTCGCCGCCGGCCTCTCGGTCCTGGTCTGCGAACAGGAGGGCGCCGCCTTGCAGGCCCTGGGGCTGCGGACGTGCGACGTGGCCCCGCGGCGGGTCTTCGCCGTGGGCGAGAACGAAGCCATCCTGCGCGGCGTGCCGCCGGAAGGGCTGCGCGACTGGACCGGCGAGAGCACGCTGGTCGACCCGTATCCGCGCCGGCTCAATCCGCCCGCCGGCGAGAGCCAGGCCTTCCGTTGGGGCAACTACGGCGCGGTGGCCACGGTGCTGATCGAGAAGCCGCACCGGGGCGCCTTCACGCCGCTCTTGGAGGCCGAGTTCGACCTGCGCTACAGCCCGCTGCTCGAGTGGCGGATTGGCGCGGGGCGGGTTCTGTTCTGTCAATTGGACCTGACTGGGCGCTACGGCCGCGAGCCGGCCGCCACCTGGCTGGCCCACAATCTGCTCGCCGCGGTCCAGTCGCCCGCCCC
>CAYMGG010000448.1:0-4650 GCA_964389915.1 uncultured Planctomycetaceae bacterium | reverse complement strand
TTCTCCCCCACCCCAACCCTCCCCCGGAGGGGGAGGGAGTTTGGTCGCCCCCTCCCTTCGGGAGGGAGCTGGGGGGAGGGAACCCCCTCCCGTTCGGGATCGGAAAGCAGATGGGCACCGGTTGGGGGGGGGAACGAAAGCGGGCGCGTTCCCCACCCGCGGCAAATGGCAGGTTCAGCCCGGATGGCCGGCGGCGTAGGTGTGTTCGAGCTGCTCAAGGTCGGGCTGGAGCGAGATCTTGGCTGCGGGCGAGGCCTTATCCACAAACAAGATGCCGTCAAGGTGGTCGTTTTCGTGCTGCATGGCCCGGGCGGCCAGGCCCTCGACCGCGTATTCGACCACCTGGCCGTCGAGATCCTGGGCCTCGACCACCACGCTGGCCGAGCGCGACACCCGCGCCTCCAGGGTGGGCAGGCTGAGGCAGCCTTCGGTCTGGCTCTCCTTGCCTTTGCTGCGCGAACGGAATACGGGATTGATGAGCACGCGCGGATCGCGCTGCTCCGGGTCCAGATCGACCACGAACAGCCGCCGGCTGACGCCCACCTGGGGCGCGGCCAGACCGACGCCCTTGTTCGCGTACATGGTTTCGATCATGTCCGCGGCCAGCCGCCGCAGCTCGTCGTCGATTATCTCCACCGGCGCGGCCTTCTGCCGCAGCACCGGATCGGGGTATTTGCGTATCTCCAACATGGTCGCGCCTTTCATCACGCTGCGAAAGATCCCTCAACCTTCATTTTAAATCGCCCGCCGGACAATGCAACCCTAAGTCGGGGCGGATTCACTCGGGCGAAGGCTGGGGGTCCGGGCCCGGCTGATCCTCGGGAGGGCGATCCGGTTGCCGCAGGCAGGCGAGCAGACAGGCCGCCGTGCGGATTTCCCAGATCAGCAGTGCCGCATACGCCGCCAAAATCAGAAGCAGAAGTGCGGTTTGCGCTTCGCGCGACCAATTGGCCGCGAATCCGCCGATCGAAACCAGCGTAAAGTTGTAGTTGGCGAGCCACCCGAGAGGAACAGCGAAAGAAAGGGCGACATAAACACCTAACTGGATGCAGGCCCAGCGCGCCGCCCAGGCCGAGTGACACCAGACCAACGCGCCGGAAGCGAATAGCGCAAGCAGTCCCCCGTCCAAGTTGAAAGTGGAAGTCACGGCCAGCGTGAGGCCAAAGGGCGGTTCAAAAACTATCCCGCAGACCGCCAGCAGCATGAGGTCGCGGCCTGTACGCCGCCAAGCGGATGGATCGGATCGTTCCGTGAGAGTAGACATGGGTTTATTCCCCTGAACGTTCGATATGGCGAATCAGGGTGAGAGTTTTTTGAAGGGGACCGGGGGAACTTTTTTGCAAAAAAGTTCCCCCGGAAGGAGTTCGCGGTTACTACTTACCGGCCGGAGCGGCCGGAGCCGGGGCGGCCAGGGCGGCGCGGACCTGCGGGATCAGCTTGGCCAGCAGGCGGGCGTCGGCCGGCACGGCCGGATCGTTGGCCGGTTCGGGGTTGGCGCCGCCCCGCCGGGTGAGGTAGTCGTTCATGGTTTCCAGCTGTTGGCTGGCCAGGTGCTCGATCTGGAAGGCGCCGGGCCGCTGGAGTTGGGCGGCGGCCTCGAGCCAGAGTTTGGCCCGGGCGAACATCTCGCGCCGGCGTTCGAACTCGCCGATCAGATAGATGTAGGACGGCATCTGGCCGGCGGGGTAGAGGCCGTCGTTCAGGGCGTTGCGCAGGTAGGCGGAGGAGAGCTCCAGGCACTTCTGTTCCTTGTGCAGGTACTCCAGGCGCATGCTGGCGCCGAAGGCCAGGACCTCGCGCCGGAGTTTGGCTTCCTCCGTGCGCTGCGCGGCCGAGCCGGTGAGCTCCTTGACCCAGGGGTCTTCGTCCGCGGGCCACTCCTTCTTGGCGGCCTTCTCGACCTGCTCGAAGCAGGTCCGGGCCCAAGCGGTCAGGCCCAGGCGGTCGTAGTAACCGCCCAGCAGCAGGCGCACGAGCTGGCGCTCGAAGGTGCCGAACCGCTCGCGCTGCTCGTAGAAGCCGGCCAGCAGGTTGACCCGCTCCTCCAGGTCGGCCTCGGCGCCGCGCTCCTTGTCGACCGCGTCCAGGATCTTGCGCAGCGCGTCCATCACGTACGGGCCGTGGACCGGGCCGTTGATGGCCCGGCGGTAGGCCCAGGCGGTCTGCCAGGCGATCTTGCCCTGCATGGTGGGATCGGCCTTGATCTTGGCGTAATACATGAAGGCGTGCTCGCAGCGCAGGATGTCGGGCAGATCCTCGGGCGCGGAGAAGTACTTGGGCAGGTCGGCGGCGGGCACCTTGATCTGCAAGGCGAAGAGGTGGCGGAGGGTTTCGTTCATCGGCTTGGTCAGGGCCGAGGCGACCCAGGTCTTGATCTCTTCCGACTGGGGCTTCATGAAGTCGGCCTTGTAGGCCGAGAAGCCGCAGTAGGGGCAGAGGGCGATGGCGGTGAAGAACTTGACCTTGCCGACCGGATGCGGGCAGAGGTCGGCGTCGGAGTCCTTGAAGGCGAACTCCTCCTCCGGGACCTCGACCCGGTTGCCGCAGACGGGGCAGTTCCAGGGGCGGGTGCGCACCTGGGTGAGGTTGCGGGCCTCCTGGTCGGTGACCAGGCGGTAGAACTTGTGCTTGCCGTGCGCGGCCACCTGGGGCGGGGTGGCCTCGGCCGGTTCGGCGGGCGGGGCCTTTTCGCCGCTGCGGCCCGGCGCGGCGCCGGCCACGACCAGCCCCAGGAGGATCAGGATCAGCCGGCCGCGGCGGCCGGCGCTTCGCGCGCGCGGGTTCAAAATCTAGATCTCCATGATCTCGTCGCTCTTCTTGGCGACTTCGGCGTCGACCTTGGTTTCATACTTCTTGACCAACTCCTGGATCGAATCCTTGAGGCCCTTCAGCTCGTCCTCGGTGACCAGCTTGTCCTTTTTGAGGCCGTCAAGCAGCTTCAGTCCGTCCTGGCGGGCGCGGCGGATCGAGACCTTGCCTTCCTCGCCCTTGCTCTTGACGTCCTTGGCCAGCTCCTTGCGGCGCTGCTCGGTCAGGGGCGGGAACTGCAGGCGCAGGAGCTTGCCGTCGTTCTGCGGGGTCACGCCCAGGCCGGAGGCGAGGATGGCCTTCTCGATCTCCTTGAGAATGCTCGGATCGAAGGGCTTGACCACCAGCTGCCGCGCCTCGGGCACGGAGATGGTGCCGCACTGCTTGATCGGCATCTGCGAGCCGTAGGCGGTCACGGGAATGTTCTCTACCAGGCTGGGGGTGGCCCGGCCGGTGCGGATCTGGCGGAATTCCTTGCTCAGATGGGTGACGGCCTTTTCCATGGCCTCTTCGGTCTGCAACATCACATCGTCGGCCGACATATCGAGTATCTCCTTTTTTAAATTAAAAAGCGGCTGAAACGGCAGGGTGCGGGCCCGGGTCAGTTCATTCGTTGGTCACCAGAGTGCCGACCGGCTCGCCCCGGATGGCGCGCAGGGCGCAGCCCGACTGGAACAGCGAGAAGACGATTACCGGCAGGTTGTTTTCGCGGCAGAGGGTGAAGGAGGTGGCGTCCATCACCTTCAGCCGGTCGCGCAGGGCCTGGTCGAAGGTCAGCCGGTCGTATCGGACGGCGTTGGGGTCGAGGACCGGATCGGCGGTGTAGACGCCGTCGACCTTGGTGGCCTTCAGCAGCACGTCGCAGCCCAGTTCGGTGGCCCGCAGGGCGGCGGCGGTGTCGGTGGTGAAGTAGGGGTTGCCGGTGCCGCCGGCGAGGATGATGACCCGGCCCTTCTCCATGTGGCGCAGGGCCCGGCGGCGGATGTAGGGTTCGGCCACCTGGGGCATCTCCACGGCCGAAAGGACGCGGGTGGGATAGCCCAGGGCCTCGACGGCGCTTTGCAGGGCCAGGGCGTTGATGACCGTGGCCAGCATGCCCATGTAATCGGCCGTGCCCCGCTCCAGCCCCATGCCCGCAGTGACGGCGCCGCGGATGAAGTTGCCGCCGCCGACCACCAGGGCCAGCTCGAAACCGGCGGCCGCGACCTCGCGGACCTCCTGGGCGATGGTCTGGATGACCTGCTGGTCCAGACCGGAACCGGCTTCGCCGCCCAGGGCCTCGCCGGAGAGCTTGAGCATGACTCGGCTGTAAATCGCCACGTTTACCTCCTTTGGACCGGATGCGCGCTTTCCCGGCGTCCGCCAACCGGAACCGGAAATCGCGCCCCATATCATAGGCGGATCGGCCGGCGGAATCAAGCGCCGGTCGGCGGCGCGGGCGGCTTATCGGAATTTCTTTCTCCGGCGGGCCGCCGGGATTCGGCGGAATAGACGTTGGCAAGCCCGGCCGGTTTTGATAGAATCTTTTGCGCATCTGGAAGATAGGCGGTCCCCCAGGTCGATTTACGCCCGCTGGGGCGCTCTGATCCCGGCCCCCAGGGAGCCCTCAGCCGGCCCCCCGGACGACTCATTTTTTGGGCGGAACTTCAGGGCGCGATAGGGGGTTGCAGAAGGAGAAGCGGTCTTGCCGATTCCCGTCACCTGCGAGCAATGCGACAAAACTTACCGCGTCAAGGACGATCTGGCCGGCAAGACCATTCGCTGTCCGCAATGCAAACGGCCGCTCGACGTGCCGGCCGGCGCGTCAGCTGCGGCGCCGGTGCCGGCGCGGGGCTCGACTCC